>JAMLIT010000021.1 GCA_023954035.1 Burkholderiaceae bacterium
TGTCTCCTCAGATGGATTTGGTTTTTTGTGGTGTGGATCAGTGCGCTTTGCAGCCGCTTGGCACGGTGTCGGTGCGGGTCATTTCTTCGGTCTCGCCCAGCATCTCGGTGCCGATGTAGGCACGCACGGCGAGCACCTTGCCGTCATGCTTGACGCGGATGGCGCCCTTGTAGTTTTTCTTGTCGCGCGGGTCGTGCACCCAGCCCTGGCGCCAGGCCTCGCCGTCAAACGTTTGCAGCTTGGCGATGCGCACGCCGCAGGTGTCTTCGGGGGTGCCGGCGTCCTTGTCCCACACGATCTGGCCGCACAGCGCCGCAGGGGCATCGGCGCAGGGCTTGAACTCGATCACCGCCGCCTTGTCGGCACTCAGCCACAGGCCCTGGGCGTCTTGCGGGCTGGCGCTGTAGGCTGGCACAGCGGCCAATAGCAGGGTAAGCAGGGTAGAGAGGGAAAGGGCATGGCGCGGCATCAAGGTCTCCGGGGGTGGTGTGAAAGGCGCAAGGCTCAGGGCGCAGGGGGGAACACGGGCCAGTGGTCCACCACCTGGCCGCCCGACACCACGACGATGGCGCCGAACTGCTGCAGCAGTGCTTCGCTCTTTTGCGGGCGAAAGAACACGGTGTCGCCAGGCACCAGCGCCTGGCGACCCGAGCCCACCATGACCTGCTGGTTGGGCGAGAGACCATAGAGGCCGCTGGGCGCAAGCCCCGCAGGCGAGACCGCGTCGGCGCGCCACTGGCCGCCATACAGGAACACGCCGTGGCGCTGGTTGCGGTCCCACCACTGGGCGGCGCTGCCGATCCACTCGACGCCCGTGGGCAGCTGGAAGGCGCCGCTCTTGAGCACCGGCGTGGCGATGAAGCAGGCGGGCTCACAGACATCCAGATGCGGCAGATCGAATTCGGCCGGCTTGACGAAGGCCGAGCCCACGCTGACCTCGTTGGCTGCACCCTGGCCGTCGTACATGTGGAAGGTGGGCGACCCGGCGGCGTTCCAGGTCAGCGCGGCGGCCTGTTCACGCGCGGCGGGCAAGGCCGCCAGGGCCTGGGCCTTGTAGCTGTCGTACACCTTTCGGGCGTGCGCCGCAGCGGCGGAGCGTGCACCCGGCAGATCGGGGATTTCCGTGACATGGGGGTCGTATCCCATCATTCCCGAGAACTCCAGCAAGGGCTCTGATTTCAAAATGGACAGGGCCTTTTCGAGCGCTTGCGCGTCAGCGAATCCGCCGCGATGCAAGCCCACATCGATCTCCAGGTTGACGCGCAGCTTGTGGCCCAGCGCGCGGGCCAGTTGCTGGTATTGGGCGAGTCGCTCGGGCGTGTCCACCAGCCACTGCAACTGGCGGCTGGGGTCAAACGCTCCGCCCCGAAATCTTTGGTAAAAGGCCTGCGCTGCCCCTGCTGGAAGGGGCTTTCCGAGCAACAGGTCAAACTGGGGTCGCTCGGCAGTTTGCAGCTGCAGATAGGGTAGGTTGAACACCATCTGCCGCGTGCTTTGCGTTTGCTGCGCAATCAAATCGAGCAGCGCAAAGCACGGCAGCGACTTGGCAACCACGCGCAGCGCGACGGCCTGGTTTTTCAATGCCAGTACCTTGCGAATATTGCCCTGCAATCGGTCGCGGTCGATCACCATCACGGGCGTCGTCGCGTCGGTGGCGGCATCGGACGCCCGCAGCGCGCGTGCCAGCTCGGAAAAGTAGGGCCCGTGCGGAGCACCGGTCTCGCCTGGACGCAGGGCCAATGCGGCGACGGCGGCCGCGCCGGTACCGGCCAGCAACAAGCGGCGACGGGATGTTTTCATGCAGTCTCTCCAAACAGTTTGCGCAGGTGGGCGTTCAAGAAGCGGCCTTGCGGATCCAGCTCGCGCCGCAGGGCAAGAAAGTCGCCCCAGCGCGGGTACAGCGCGGCCAGTTGCGCCGCGCCCAGGTCGTGCAACTTGCCCCAGTGCGGGCGGCCCTGGTATTTGCGAAAGATCGGCCCGATCTCGGACACCAGGTAGTCGTACGGTTCGCCCACCGCCGCGTGCACGGCAATCGAACAACTCGCGCGCTGGTAGAACGGGCTGAGCCACGCCGCCTCGTCGGCGGCGACAAAGCGAAACTCCATCGGGAAGTACACGTCGTTGCGCTTCTCCAGCGCGGCGATCACTTCCTTGGCGCAGGCAACACCCGCTTCTTGCGGTACGTGGTACTCGGTTTCGTTGAAGCGCGTCGGCCGCTGGGTGGCCAGCAGGCGCCAGGCGCGGTTCTTGGCTTCTTCCTTCTGATCGGGATCGATGGCCCAGCCCGCCACCTTGCGCCGCAGCGCGGGGAAGTGCCCGAGCCAATCGCGCAGGCGGCGCAGGTCGCGCAGCACGTCTTCGTCGGCGGCGTGCGGCATGAGCACCTGGCCGCTGGTGTCGATGTCGTGCGCAATGCCCGCGGCGTAACCGGTAAAGGGCAGGTAATAGAACTCGAAGTTGCGGTGCTTGCGGGCGAGTTCGGGGGCCCGCTCCAGGAGTTGCATCGCAGGCTCCAGCCACACGCGGCGGTGCAGGCTGTAGGCCGGCACCACCCGCACCCGCGCTTGCGTGATGACGCCCAGGCTCCCCAGCGACACACGCGCTGCGGCCAGCAGATCGGGGCGCTGCTGCGCATTGCATTCGATCACCTCGCCGCGCGCCGTCACCAGGCGCAGGCCCACCACATCGGCATGCAGGGCCGGCAGTTGCATGCCGGTGCCGTGGGTCGCGGTGCTGATGGCACCGGCGTAGCTTTGCACATCGACATCCGGCAGGTTGCGCAGCGCCAGGCCCGCTGCATCCAGCAGGCGCGAGACCGTGGCCAGGCGCGTGCCGCCCTGCACCAGCACCGTGTCCTTGCCCGGCGCCATCTCGCCCACCCCGGAGAGCTGGTCCAGCGACACCAGCCATTGGTCCGTGGGCACCAGGGCGGTAAACGAATGTCCGGCGCCCACGCACCGCACCGGGCCGTTGGGCGCTTCGCGCAGCGCCTGGGCCAGCGCAGCCTCGTCGCGGGGCACCAGAAAGCGCTTGGGCTGGCATTGCTGAATGCCCGACCAGTTCTGCCAGCGCGCCGGGGCGCCGCCAGCGGCTGGCGCACTGCCAGGGGACGATGGGATGGTTGTCGGTCCGGTGGCGGCCACTGGCGCGGCCGCACGGACCGCCGGGGCCAACGCGGCACCCAGCGCAACGCCGGTGCTGGCACGCAACAAGGACCGGCGAGCTGCGCTGCCAAGCAAACGGGGCGCGGCAGCAGTGCGCGGTGGTTTGTGCAATGGCATATTCGTTTGTTTCAGTGGTCGTGGGCCATGAAAACCACCAGCGCGCGCAGCTCTTCTGTCGTGCAATCGGCGCATTGCCCGCCCGGCGGCATGCTGCCCAGTCCTTGCTGCGCGTTGCGCACCAGGGTCTCCATGCCCTTCTCCAGGCGTGCTTTCCAGGCGGGTGCAAAGCCGGTGAGCGGTGCATTGGCGGCGATCCGGCTATGGCAGACCATGCATGAGCGCTCGTACTTTTCAGCCAACGCGGTCGATTGGGGCCGCAACTGCTCAGCACGGGCCTCATCCTGCGGACCAGGCTCAGCAGGCTGCTGGCAGGCGGTGAGGGCGCTGAGTGCCACCAAAATGGCGCCGCACCAGAATGGCGAAAAGGCAGTGATACTCTTCGGCGAAATCGATGGCCTGGAATGCGTTTTTGTCATATCACTGTTTCTTTCGAAAACAATCATCTCAAATAACACGTTGTTTTTTTATGGGGATTCCCCGAATGGACAATGCCGCCGTGTCGCGGGAGCCAATGGACGGCTGCGAGCAGCCGAGCACAATAGGCAGCATGAAGACCGACACCCGCAAGGCCCGCACCGCACCACCACCGAAAGCCAAGGCCGCGCAGCTGCCTACCGATCTCGACCGCACTGCACGCCCACGTCCAAGCCTGCGCGACAAGGAGCAGCAGGCACGTCGCCAGTTGTTGCTGGCAGCCGCACGCCGCCTGCTGCGCAAAGGGGGCGCACAGGCCGTGACCATGCGCGCCGTGGCCGACGACGTAGGGGTCTCCACCACGGTGGTTTATGGCTTTTTCTCCGACAAGGCTGCACTGGTTGCACAGGCCGTCGATGGCGACCTCAAGCGCTTCGCGCGCCATCTGAAGCAGGCGGTCGATGAGGCCAGTAGCCCCGCAGACGCACTGCACCGCGTGGCCCAGGCCTACGTGGCGTTTGGCCTCGCACATCCGCAGTCCTATCGCGTGATGTTCATGGAGCCTCGCCCGTCATCGGCCGTAGAGGATTCGTCCATCGAATACGGCAACCCAAGCGAAGACGCCTACGCACTGGCCCGTGCGCTGGTCGAAGGTTTTCTGGCTGGGGAGACGGTGTCTGCCGACGAGGGCACCATTGAAATGGCTGCGCAGATGTTCTGGGAAATGGTGCACGGCATCACTTCGCTGCGCATCAGCTCTGGGGATGACCCATGGTTTCATCGCCTACCCGTTGTGCAACACGCCGAGCGGATGGTTCGGGTGTTCATCGCCGGTCTGTTGCAGGATGTGAGTCGGTGCGCGGCAGGCGCAAGAGATTCCATCTGATCGCTACTGGCGCTTACGGTGCGCGCGCCAGCTGCCATTTTTTCTCGCAGTCCTGCCCGTGCTTTACAGCGCTCGATGCGCACACAGACGTCGTGGTTCTGGGTAACGTCCACGAGAGGGACCACGTCATCGGCCGCGCAGCCTCGAGGCCTCTGGCAAGACCCCGAACACACTGCCCAAGGCGCTCGAAACTTGTCAGTAACAAGGCCACTGGACGCGTGCGGCCTGCCAACTGGCTTGGATGCCAGCAATCTGCACGCGCCGGCCCGGCGCCAGGGGCTCACGGCTATAGCTATCGTTTCAAGAGCAGCAAGCACTTATTTCATAAACGCTAGGCGCCATTTTTATTCAAGAATCTGGCGCAGCCTAAGATGCGCCTGCCATGATCAAGCTCCTCCACCTGCAAAACCTCAAAGCCTGGCGCGACAGTGGCCCCGTGCGGCTGGCCCCGGTGACCATGCTGCTGGGCACCAACTCCTCGGGCAAATCGACGCTGCTGCAAAGCCTGTTGCTGCTCAAGCAAACGGCCGCTGCGCCCGACCGCATGACGCACCTGAACCTGGGGGGCGACGAGGCCAACGATTTTTTCCACTTCGGCGGCTTTAATGCCGTGCTGTCAAACGGCGTCGCGGCGCCACGCCAGTTCTCGATCGCGCTGGAATTCGAGCGCCCCGAAGGTGAGCGCGTGCGCCATGCGCGCTTTGCCTGCAGCTACGGGCAGACGGCCAGCGGGGCCGTGGTGGTGCAGGAGCTGAGCCTGTCCACCGTGGCGCGGCGCTTTCGCGTGGTGCGGCGCGAACGCGGCGCGTACTCGGTGTGGGTGGACGACGAGGCCCAGCCGCGCGGCAAGGGACCGCAGTACGCGCCCGAGCGCTCCATTGCCTTCTCCGCCGAGGCGCTGGCGCTTCTCGGCGCCGACGGCGCGCATTTGCAAGACCTGAGCCTGGCGCTGCGGCGCGAGCTCGAAGCCATCGTGTACCTCGGCCCGCTGCGCCGCCAACCCGCACGAGACCAGGTGTGGAGCAAGTCGGCGCCTGGCGAATTGGGGAGCGACGGCAACCAGGTGATGGAGGCGCTGCTGGCCAATGCACTGCTCAGGTCCGACACCCAGGGCGCGATCCTGGCCAATGTCTCGCAGTGGCTGCAGCGCATGGGCATGGCCGACCAGATAAGCGTGCGCCAGGTGGGGCGCTCCAGCCGCCATGAAGTGGTGGTGCACAAAGACGGCGTGGTCGCCAACCTGCGCGACGTGGGCGTGGGCGTGGCCCAGGTGCTGCCCGTGCTGGCCATGGCCTTCTGGGCGCCGCCTGGCAGCACGGTGCTGGTGGAGGAGCCCGAAATCCACCTCCACCCGCTCGCCCAGGCCGTGCTGGCTGAAATGTTCTCGCAGGTCAGCCAGCAGCGCCAGGTGCAGTTCATCGTCGAGACGCATTCCGAGCACCTGTTTCGCCGCATGCAGACGCTGATGGCGCAGCGCAAGACCAGCACGCAGCAATGCCAGATGCTGTTTGTCGAGCGGCACGGCGCCGACGCCGTGCTCGTGCCCCTGGATGTGGACGAGTTTGGCGCCGTGCGCAACTGGCCGCCGCGCTTTTTTGGCGATGCGATGGGCGAGGCACGCGAACAGGCGCGCGCACGTGCGCAGCGCCTGCGCGAGGCCGCCAGTGGCTGAGGCACGGGCCGTGCAGGCCCGCCTGGTGGACACCAATGTGCTCATCGTCGCCAGCGCGGCGGACGACGGTTCGCGCTTTCGCGCCGAGGCGACCCCGGTGGAAGAAGCGGCGCTGCGCCAACAGGTGTTCGACTGGCTCGAAGCCTTCGAGGCCGACAGCACGCGCCACGCCGTGCTCGACGTGGACTGGCATGTCTGCGGCGAATACCGCCACAAGCTCACCGAGCAGGACTACGGCTGGCTGGCGATGATGCACAAGATCGACCGCAACGAGGTCGTTTGGGTCGGGGTGGCGCTGGATGCCGACGGCAACGCGGTGCTGGAACCCACACTCGCTGCGGCCATCACCGATCTGGCCGACCGCAAGATGGTGGCGGCCGCCCTGGCCGCGCTGGCTGCCGGCCACGCCTGCCTGCTCACCAACGCCAGCGACACCGACTGGATCGATTGCGAGCAAGCCTTGCGCACCGCTGGGCTGGAGGTGGAAAACCTGCTCCCCGACTGGCTGCAGGCGCGCTGGCGGCGAAAGCACCCGCGCATCCGGCGCGCTAAATGAGGCCCCTATGTCAGAAGACTTTTTTCGCTTTCCCCACACCCCCCACATCGCCTGGCTGGCCGCCGGCGAACCACGCGACGACAAGGTGCTCTCGCGCGCCGAGGCCGAGGAACTGCTCAGCGGCCCCGTGGTGCTGGAGGAAAAGCTCGACGGCGCCAACCTGGGCTTCTCGGTCTCGCCCGACGGCGTGTTGCGCGCGCAGAACCGTGGCCAGTACCTGCCCCAGCCCTTCCACGGCCAGTTTGCCCGCCTGGGCCCCTGGCTGGCCGCGCACGAGGACAGGCTCTTCGATGCCTTGGGGCCGCACCTGGTAGTCTTTGGCGAATGGTGCGCCGCGCGCCACTCGCTCGACTACGCCACCCTGCCCGACTGGTGGATGCTGTTCGACGTGTACGACCGCCAGGAGCAACGCTTCTGGAGCACCGCGCGCCGCAACGCCTGGGCCGCCGAGATGGGCTTCAATACCGTGCCGCGCCTGTACGCGGGCGAAGCCACGCTGGACCAGCTGCGCGAGTGGGTGCACGCCCACGACAGCCAATTCCGCCAGGGACATCTGGAGGGCATCGTGGTCCGGCGCGAAAACGCCGACTGGCTGGAGAGCCGTGCCAAATTGGTGCGGGCGGACTTCACGCAGACGATTGACGCGCACTGGCGCAGCCGGGCGCTGGAGTGGAACCGGGTGGTGTGAAGAGCTTGCATGCGATTTGGCGCAGCACTTTCGAGTTGCTGCCCTGCGCGGCGAGCTTGCGCGTGCAGCAGTTTGCTAGCATGCCGAGTGGGTCGTTTCGGCCAGCCAGCGCCTGTCTTTGTGTAGGCACCATCCAGGAAAAGACATGCAAGACGCTCACGGCGCCGATGTGCGACTGCATCAGCTCAAGCTGTATGTAGACAACCATCTGCACGACCGCTATCTGGCCCCGCCCTTGACAGTGGTGGTCGCGGTCTTGCTGACCGCCTGGGTGCCCGTCTGGCAGGCGGCTCTGTGGGCGGGACTGGAGCTGCTGGCCATCGCGGTGTACATCGCCGTGTATTTCAGGTTTCGCCAAGCCTCGCCAGAGGCACAGAGCAACGGGCACTGGACGCGGCGGATCGCACTGGCCCACGGCGTGCACATGGCGATGTGGTCGTCCATCGTGGTGTGGGCCTATGTGCCTGGCAATGCAAGCAGCCTGATGTTTGCCATGCTGGTGCACGTGGGGCTCATCTCGCTCACGGTGGTGATGAGCAACCCGCACCGCCAACTGCTTTTCTCCGACCTGCTGGCGCCCACCGTGGCCTTGGTCGGACCGCCCCTGCACGACGGCACGCTGTTCAGTCTCGGCTTGACGGCGCTGGGGGTGTTTTACATCGCGTTGATGCTGATGGTGGGCCTGAAGATTCACGCCAGCACCACCGAAACCCTGGTGCTGCGTCAGCGCAACGACGCACTGATTCGCGAACTGGAGCAGCAGGTGCGACGCGATGGCCTGACAGGCTTGAGCAACCGCGCCCATTTCATCGCCACCGGGCGCTTTGAGCTCGAACGTGCCGCGCGCTACCGGCACCCGCTGGCGCTGCTGATGCTCGATATCGACCATTTCAAGCGCATCAACGACAGCTACGGTCACCTCGCCGGCGATGAAGTGCTCAAAGCCGTGTCCCGCGTGTTCGAGGACGTCGTGCGCGCCAACGACTGCCTGGCCCGCCTGGGCGGTGAGGAGTTCGCGGTGCTGATGCCCGAAACGGCGCTCGACCCGGCCAGTGCGGCGGCAGAGCGGCTTCGGGTCGCGGTATCCCGACTGCGCTGCGAATTGCAGGAGGGTGTGGTCACCCCGACGATGAGCGTCGGCGTGGCCATCGCAGACGAAGGCGGCGAAAGCCTGTCGTCACTGATGCGCCGGGGCGACCTGGCGATGTACGAGGCCAAGGCACAAGGCCGCAATTGCGTGGTGGTGGCGCCTGCTCCGGCAGCTCGGTTGGTAGCCTGAGCTGCAGGGCCATGGCTTGTCAGCTCGCAGGCAGGTTCACCCCGCCACCGCCGCCCGCGCCCGAAGCGCGTGAATGCCTGCCGAAAAGCGCTGCAGCGTGGGCGTGCTGTCGCCCGGCGGCACCATGAACTCGATGAGCTGGAAGCGCCCGCGCTCGGCAAAGGCGGCGTCCAGCGCGGCCTTGAATTCCTTGCGCGTGGTCACGCGGTGGCCGCGCCCGCCCAGTACGTTGGCCAGGTCGGCAAAACGCCAGTCGCCCAGCGCGGCGCACTGCGATTGGGTCTGGAAGGCGCGAATCATTTCCCAGCTCTGGTTGTTGAGGACGATGACGATGGGGTCGAGCCCCAGGCGCGGGCAGTTGCCGATCTCCCAACCGGTCATTTGAAAAGCGCCGTCGCCCACCAGAATCAGGCTGCGCTCGCCGGTCGCCACCTGCACGCCGATGCCTGCGGGCACGCCGAAACCCATGGTGGCGTAGTAACCGGGCGCCACCAGCAACGTGGGCAACAGCTCCATGGCAGCAAACAGGCAGTCCCCCATGTCCGAGACGATGGGCATGGGCCCATGCGCCAGGATGCGGTCGTTCAGTGCCCGGCTCAAATCGCCCGCGCACAGGGGCGTGTCGTCTGCCACCAGGCCGGTGGGCGGGGCGGGCTGAGGCGGCAGCGTCGACGCAGCATAGGGCGCAGCAGCCGGTACGCGTTCGAGCAATGCTGCCACCAGCGCGGCCAGCGGAATATTCTGGTAGATGTGGTGGCCCACGCGCACCTCGCGGTGGGCGGCAATGAGCGTACGCCGAAAGTCCATGCGCTCAGCGCTGACGCCAAAATTCACGTCCGACAAGATGGCGCCGAGCAGGATAGGCAGATCCGATTCGTCGAGCAGTGCGGTGGTCTGCGCGTCGCCCGCCACGCCAAGGTAGGTGCCATGCAGCTGCACACCGCGGCGCAGTTCGTCGCCCGCCAGCAAGCCACGCCCCATGAAGGTCGTGAGAACCGGCAGTTGCAGGCGGCGCGCGAGTTCGGCCACCTGCGCCTCGATGCCAAAACGGCGCACTTCGACGTCCAGCACCAGAACGGGTTGCCGGGCCGCCTGGATGCGCGCAAGCCATTCGGCGGCGCACTCGTCCACGGCGTCTTGACTGAACGGACTGCCGTCGAGCACGGGCACTTCGGCCATGGGCGCGAGCGTCATGTCGCGCGGCACTTCAATCAACACGGGCTGCGAGAACTCGCGGCAACTGCGCAGCACGCGGGCAATGTCTGCTGGCGCCGTGGCGGGGTCGGACAGGCGCACCTGGTCGCAGGTGATCTCCTGAAAGATGCGCCACTGCGAATCCACATGCCGCACCTGGTGGTGCAAGAGCAGTCCGGCGTGCGACTCGACTGCACCGGGGCAGCCCGCAACGACCACCAGCGGCGAGCGTTCGGCGTAGGCGCTGGCCACGGCATTGACCATGTTGAGCGCCCCCGCGCCGTAGGTCACCGCAGCCACGCCGATACCCCCGTGCATGCGCGCGGCAGCATCAGCGGCAAAGCCCAGACCGGGCTCGTGGCTCAGGGTAATGAGCGGCAGAATCTTGCTCTCTTCCATCTGCTGGAACAGCGGCAGGATGAAGTCGCCAGGAATGCCGAAAATTTCCTGCGCGCCATGGTTCTTGAGCGCGCGCAGCAGCGAAAGACCCAGCGTCATGCGGTTTCCAGCGCGGCTTCCTTGGGCTCTGCAGACGGCTTGGCAGCCGCCTTTTGCACCACAGGTTCGAAGCGCGCAGTGAAGAAGCGCAGGAATTTGGGCTCGTACACCATCTGCATGCCTTGGAGTTGACTGCGGTGCTGGTACAGGTCCTTGCAGGCCTGCGCCACAACGTCGAGGTGGGCATAGGTGTAGACCCGGCGTGGAATGGTCAGGCGCACCAACTCCAGCTTGGGCCGGTAGTGCTCCCCTGTTTCCTTGTTGCGGCCGGCCGAGACGATGCCGCGCTCCATGCTGCGCACGCCGCTTTCCAGGTACAGATGGGCGGCGAGCGTTTGCGCCGGAAACTGCTCTTGCGGAATGTGTTCAAGAAACTTGCGCGCATCGAGAAACACGGCATGACCTCCCACGGGCAGCACGATGGGAACGCCGGCCGCCACGAGCTGGTCGGCCAGGTAGCGGCACTGGCTGATGCGGTGGTGGATGTAGTGGTAGTCGACCGATTCCTCAATGCCGCGCGCCATGGCTTCCATGTCACGCCCGGCCAGGCCGCCGTAGCTGGGCATGCCCTCGAACAGCACCACCAATTCGCAGGCGCGCTGGTAGAGATCGTCGTCGTTCATGCACAGAAAGCCGCCGATGTTGACCAGACAGTCCTTTTTGCCGCTCATGGTGCAGCCGTCGGAGTAACCCATCATTTCCTTGAGAATTTCGCGGATGGTCTTGTGTGCGTAAGCGGCCTCGCGCTCCTTGATGAAGTAGGCGTTTTCCACGCAGCGCGTGGCGTCGAACATCACCCGGATGCCATGGCGCGAGCAGAGCTGTTTCACGTCGCGCAGGTTCTGCATGCTTACCGGCTGGCCACCGGCCAGGTTCACCGTGACGGCCACACAGACGTAGGGGATGCGGTCTGCGCCCACCTCATCGATCAGTTTTTGCAGTTTGTTGATATCGACGTTGCCCTTGAAAGGCAGGTTGATTTGCGAGTCGTGCGCCTCGTCGATGATGATGTCCACAAACTGCGCGCCGTTCAATTCCTGGTGCGCGCGCGTGGTGGTGAAATACATGTTGCCCGGCACGTAGTCGCCGGGTTGGATGCACAGGCGCGAGAGCAGGTTTTCCGCGCCGCGCCCCTGGTGCGTGGGAATGATGTGCTTGAAGCCGTAATACTCGCGAACCACTTCCTGCAGGTGGATGAAGTTCTTGCTGCCTGCGTAAGCCTCGTCACCCAGCATCATGCCGGCCCATTGGTTGTCGCTCATGGCGGTGGTGCCGCTGTCGGTCAGCAGGTCGATGTAGCACTGCGCCGAGTTCAGCAAGAAGGTGTTGTACCCCGCCTCCTTGAGGTACTGCGCGCGCTCTTCGCGCGTGGTCATGGCGATGGGTTCCACCACCTTGATCTTGTAAGGCTCGGCGGGGTAGGTCGTGTTCATGGATGGGACTCCTGGACGGGGCGGGATTGGAAAACAGATCACGGAAAACCTCTGGGGAAGAAATTGATTGATATCAATATTCATCCGCCTTGGCGACAAAGAGCGCTTCAGAAGCCGCACTGTATTTCTGATATGTTAAAAATAAGTTTTGTTTTTTTGCTTTTTTCGCAGTATTCCTGCGTTTGCGAGCGTAAGAATCGGGCGGGGGACGGCGCACCCCTGGGAGCCATCCGTCGGCAGAGCAAGCCGCATCACGCCCAAGAAATCAGGCACGGATCGCGCGCAGCACGAGAGCGCTTCAGGGCCCGTGCACATGGTCGTTCGAACTCACGGTACCGAACCCCATCGGGCTCGCTGTCCGAGATGGCGTTTGCGTTACCTCCTAACGACACAACGGAAGACTGCACACCCCACCATCCAGACACTTCTGGGGCAGTTGCGCAACTACTGTCGCAGATCAACCGACGCGACCGGTTCGTGTGTAGCTTGGCGGCGAGAACGTATTTGCGCGCTTTCAAGCGAATCGCGTCGTTCCAAGGTGGCTTTGCCCTCACTGTCTGTCCTTTTTGCAAGGAAGCGCTCATGAACATCGACAAATTCAAAGATCAGCATGTGCAAATCCTGCAAAAACTGGCCATCCTGCGCGAGCTGACCCACGGGGGCGTCGTTCAGAACGCCACGCAGATTGCGCGAAGCATCATGGACATGAGCAGCACCATCAAACTGCATCTCGCGGCTGAAGACATGGCGCTCTACCCGGCGCTGCAGCGCAGCGGCAATGCGGAACTGGCGCACATGGCCGATGCGTTGCAAAAAGACATGGGCACCATTGCAGCGGCCTATGAGGCTTTTGCCAGGCAGTGGAGTCACGCCGACCACTTGCGAAACGACGAGGCAGGGTTTCGCCGCGATGCCAACGAGGTACTGCGCACTTTGCACCATCGGGTACAAAGGGAAAACACAGATTTCTATCCCCGCATAGAAGCTCTTTGATCGTCGGCTGCGGGCGCTGCGCAGCCAATCCCTGATGGCCAGTCCGCGTATTGGCCATTCGCCGCACACCAGTGCTGCCGCCTTGCGCTGGCGCACACTCCCTGGCCGGTTCCAACCACTGAACCAAAACCTGCGCCTGCGTGCAGACAATCTGGCAGGGCGCCTGGAGTCGGACATAACGCTATGCTAATGGTGGCATCAACCGCGCATCCAATGGGCGCTGGATGCGTTTTTGCATCCAAATCACCCCCAAACAACTCCAAACGGCTACTGAGGAACTCCACAGTTGTTGCTTTGCCCTGCGGGGCGTAGCCTTACCCTCCGCGCCTGTCAATGTCGTCTGGGCGACAAATTTCGATAACGAGACAAGCATGCAAGTGATTTCTGTGCGCAGCCTGGCGGCCCGGCTCTCCCTGGGCTTTGGTGTCATTCTGGTGTTGCTGCTCGGCATGGCCGTCCTCTCCCTGCTGCGCATGCAGGCGCTCTCCTCTACGCTGGAAGAGATCACCGTGCACAACGCCGCGCGTTCCCAGACGCTCAACGTGATGGCGCGCAGCGTCTCCGGCTATGTGCAGGCGCTGGGCGATTTGGCCAGCACCGATCTCGAAGGTGGTCCGGCCGTGCTGGAACGGGTGCGCACCACCCTGGCGCAGTACGACCAGGCGCAGGCGCGGCTGGAAACCTTGCTTGCCGGCAACGCGCATGCGTTGGCCTTGCTCGAACCCATCCAGTCCGCTGGAGGCGCTGCGCGTGAGCTTCTCGCGTTGGGCGAAAAGCTCACTGCAGGTCGGGGCGACGCGGCCATGGCGTTCCAGATGCGCAACGAGTACGGCAAGGACCCGGCGGCCTGGAGCGCGCGCCAGCAGGCTTGGGGCGATGCTGTCAACGCCTTGAGCGACTGGCAGGACCGCGCGAACACCGCCAGCTCGGCGCGGGCCACAGCCGACGCCCGCACGGCGCGCGTGCTGATCATCGTCGGCGCGCTGCTGGCCTTGGCCTTGGGCAGCGCCCTGGCTTGGTGGCTGGTGCACGACACCCGCGCCGCCGTGCGCGAAGCTGTCGACGCCACCCGCCGCATGGCCCGGCACGACCTTTCGCAGCCCATCGATACCCAACGGCAGGACGAGATTGGCGGCCTGCTGAGCGCGCTGGAGACCATGCGGCGGAACCTGCTGGAACTTGCCAGGGGCGTGCGCCAGGCGTCGGACGACATCAACAACGCCAGCGGCGAAATTGCCCAGGGCAGCCAGGACCTGAGCGACCGCACCGAGGACGCAGCCAGCACGCTGGAGACCGCTTTGGCATCCCTCGGCCAGCTCACCGTTTCGGTCCAGGAGACCAGCGCGACGGCCGGTGAAACCCAAAGAATTTCCGGCCAGGCCCTAAATGTGGCGGCGCGCAGCGGAAGCGAGATGGAGCAGGTCGTCTCGACCATGCGCGAAGTCGACGCGGCTTCACACAGGATCTCCGAGATCATCTCCATCATCGATGGCATTGCCTTCCAGACCAACATCCTGGCGCTCAACGCCGCCGTCGAAGCTGCCCGCGCGGGCGAACAAGGCAGGGGCTTTGCCGTGGTGGCCAGCGAGGTGCGGGCCCTGGCCGGGCGCAGCGCCGCCGCTGCCAAGGACATCAGCAGCCTGATCCATACCTCGCTGACCAAGGTGGCCTCGGGCACGCGGCAGGTCGGCCGCACAGGCCAAACCACCGCCGAAGTGACCACCGCGGTCGAGAACGTCTCGGACCGGATTTCGACCATCGCCACCGAGGTCCACCAGCAGATGGAGCGCATTGGCGAAGTCAACCAGTTTGTCGGTCAGCTCGACCAGATGGCACACCAGAACGCCGCCCTGGCCCAGGAATCGGCCGCCGCCGCCGCGTCGCTGCGCCAGCATGCGAGCCAGCTCAACCTGCTGGTAAGCCAGTTCGAGCTGGGCGCTGCGCGCGGCCCAGCTGCGACCTTGCGACTGGCCTCCTGAGACAAGCGTCGCGCGCAGGAGAACTGGCCGAACTTTATGGTCATAATCGTGCCTAGCGCCTATCCATAAAGCGTTATCAGCTATTAATTTTGATAATCCTGGCAGCGGACATGCGCCCGCCATGCGGCATTCGCCTCCACAATGCTAGCGATGATTACTCTGCAAGACATTCAGGCTGCCGCCGTTCGGCTGCAAGGCCAGGTGCTCGATACGCCCTGCGTCGAGTCGCGCACGCTCTCCGAAATCGTCGGCGCGCAAATTTTTCTCAAGTTCGAGAACCTGCAGTTCACTGCCTCCTTCAAGGAGCGTGGCGCGTGCAACAAGCTGGCGCAGCTCACGCCCGAGGAACGCGCGCGCGGCGTGATTGCCATGAGCGCCGGCAACCACGCGCAGGGTGTGGCCTACCATGCGCAGCGCTTAGGCATTCGCGCGGTCATCGTCATGCCCAGCTTCACGCCGGGTGTCAAAGTCGAGCGCACGCGCGGCTTTGGCGCCGAGGTGGTGCTGCACGGAAGTACCTTGGATGAAGCGCGCCAGCACGCCTACACGCTGGCCGAAAAGCAGGGGCTGGTGTTTGTCCACCCCTACGACGACGAGGCCGTGGCCGCCGGCCAGGGCACGCTCGCGCTGGAAATGCTCGCTGCCGTGCCCGACCTGGACACGCTGGTCATTGCCGTGGGTGGTGGTGGCCTGATTGCCGGTGTCGCCACGGCGGCCAAGGCACTGCGCCCGGGCATCGAGATCATCGGCGTGCAGACCGAGCGCTTTCCTGCCATGGTCAATGCCGTCAAGGGCACGCACCACGTCCAGGGCAGCTCGACCATCGCCGAAGGCATTGCCGTGGGCACGCCCGGCACGGTCACGCTGGAAGTGGTGCGACGCCTGGTGGACGATCTGGTGCTCGTCGATGAAGGCGACATCGAGCAGGCCGTGCTGATGCTGCTGGAGATCGAGAAAACGCTGGTGGAAGGCGCGGGCGCCGCCGGCCTGGCCGCGCTGGTGCGCTACCCGGAGCGCTTCAAGGGCAAGCGCGTGGGCCTGGTACTGTGCGGCGGCAACATCGACCCGCTGCTGCTGGCCGCCATCATCGAGCGCGGCATGGTGCGCTCGGGGCGGCTGGCGCGCATTCAGGTGAGCGCGCGCGACGTGCCCGGCGTGCTGGCGGCTATCACCAAAACCGTGGCCGACGCCGGCGCCAACATCGAAGAAGTGCACCACCAGCGGGCCTTCACGCTGCTGGCGGCGCAGAACGTCGAGATCGAGCTGGTGCTGCAGGCGCGCGGCAAGGCCCACGTGCAGGAGGTGCTGGAGAAACTGCGTGGCGCCGGCATGGAAGCGGTTTTGCGCTGAGCGGCCTAGAATCGCCACTTTTCTCCGTCCCAGTTTCAGGAGTGTCTCCATGTCCGATCCCCACAGCCCCGCACCTGCCGCATCGGGCGCCGTGCCCGCCCATCCGATCGATCCGGTGGAATCGGTAGTGCATGTCATCCCCTTTGTCATCCCGGCGGTGGGCGCCATCATGATTTTCCTGCTCGCCATGATCGCGGTCTACATGGCCTGAAGCCATGGCCTCGGATTGCCGGCCCCGCATTGCGGGGCTTTTTTTCGTGGACTCGCCCCTATCCGGCGCATTGCGCCCAGGGGCAGACGGCAGCTCGCCGAATCCATCCGCACGAGGGTAGAGACAAGGAAACATAACCTCATGCATGGTTTGCATGGATTTGACTCCCGGCTGACAGACAGCGCGGGGTGGGCTTCATAAAATCGGTCTCCCAGCCGACCCGCGGAGCCCGTGGATGCGCTTTCGCCCTGCGGGGGGCGACACGCGCCCCGAGAGCCGACTGAGTTCAAGCCGCTTTTTCAAAGGCAGTCCAGCGCCTGTGTCTGCCGCCGCGACCTCGTTCGTCTGCTTCCTTTGAAAAACCGATTTCAACTTAAGGAAGCTCCCGATGAACGCACCCACCATGCAGGGCCTGAACCTCAGCGCCCCTGCTTACGTCAAGAACGCCCGCCTGCTGGCCTGGGTAGCCGATATGGCTGCACTGTGCAAGCCCGACAGCATTGTGTGGTGCGACGGCTCGAAGGAGGAGTACGACCGCCTCTGCCAGCAGCTCGTGGACGCGGGCACGTTCCAACGCCTGAACCCTGCCAAGCGCCCCGACAGCTTCCTGGCCCTGTCGGACCCGTCCGATGTGGCTCGCGTCGAAGACCGCACCTACATCTGCTCGGAAAAGCAGGAGAACGCCGGCCCCACCAACAACTGGATGGCTCCCGCCGACATGCGCGCCACGCTGCAGCCCTTGTTCGACGGCTGCATGCGCGGGCGAGCCATGTACGTCGTGCCTTTTTCCATGGGGCCGCTGGGAAGTCCCATTGCCCACATTGGCGTCGAGCTGACGGACAGCCCTTACGTGGCCGTGAACCAGCGCCTGATGACGCGCATGGGCAAGGCGGCGATCGACGTGCTGGGCGCCGACGGCGAGTTCGTGCCCTGCATGCACACCGTGGGCGCGCCGCTGGCCAAGGGCGAGAAGGACGAAACCAGCTGGCCTTGCAACCCCACGGTGAAGTACATCGTGCACTACCCCGAGACGCGCGAAATCTGGAGCTACGGATCGGGCTACGGTGGCAACGCCCTGCTGGGCAAAAAGTGCCTGGCGCTGCGCATTGCCTCCACCATGGGCCGCGACCAAGGCTGGCTGGCCGAGCACATGCTGGTGCTGGGCGTGACCAACCCCGAAGGCAAGAAGTACCACGTCGCTGCCGCCTTCCCCAGCGCCTGCGGCAAGACCAATTTTTCCATGCTGGTGCCCCCCGCGGGCTTTGACGGCTGGAGCGTGACGACGATCGGCGACGACATCGCCTGGATCAAACCCGACGCCACAGGCAAGCTGCGCGCCATCAACCCTGAAGCGGGTTATTTTGGCGTGGCACCCGGCACCAACATGCACACCAACCCCAACTGCATGCGCTCACTGGACCGCGATGTCATCTTCACCAACGTCGCGCTCACCGACGACGGCGACGTGTGGTGGGAAGGCATGGAAAAAGACACGGGCAAGCTCCCCGACCACCTGATCGACTGGAAGGGCAACGACTGGACGCCGCAAATCGCCAAAGACACCGGCGCCAAGGCCGCGCACCCGAACTCGCGCTTCACCGTGGCCGCCACCAACAACCCCGCACTTGACCCGGCCTGGGACGACCCAGCCGGCGTGCCGATTGACGCCTTCATCTTCGGTGGCCGCCGCTCGACCACGGTGCCGCTGGTGACCGAGGCGCGCAACTGGCAGGACGGCGTGTACATGGCCGCCACCATGGGCAGCGAGACGACCGCAGCCGCCTTTGGCAAGCAGGGCGTGGTGCGCCGCGACCCGTTTGCCATGCTGCCCTTCTGTGGCTACAACATGAGCGACTACTTCCAGCACTGGCTGGACCTGGGCGCCAAGCTCAAGACTTCGGGTGCCACCTTGCCGCGCATCTTCACCACCAACTGGTTCCGCAAGGACGAGGCTGGCAAGTTCGTCTGGCCCGGCTACGGCGAGAACATGCGCGTCCTCAAGTGGATGCTCGACCGCATCGAGGGCAAGGCCGAGGGCCAGGAGACGATGTTTGGCATTGCACCGCAGTACAGCGAAATCAACTGGACCGGCCTTGACTTCAGCCCTGCGCAGTTCGACACCGTGACCGCCATCGACAAGGCCGCCTGGAAGGAGGAGCTCAAGCTCCACGACGAGCACTTCGCCAAGCTGGCCTACCACCTGCCCAAGGAATTGCTGGCAACGCGTGCAGCCATCGAGGCACGGCTGGACGCCTGAAATCGCGCCTGCGCGAAACGCTTGTCAAAAAGCCGCGCTGGGTGCGCGGCTTTTTTATTGCCGGATAGCGGAAATATTGTGAAAACCGGCGCTAACGCTTGATGTGTCAGTGGTTCTAGCTATTACTGTAATAGCAACTGTGTACCGTGCGACCCCAAGGCCTACGCGGCAGGTGCCTGCTCGGCGCCGTCCTGCTCATCGGAAGGCGGCCCGTTCTTGGTGGCCTCCGGGTCCATCCACATCAGCTCCCACAGGTGGCCATCGAGGTCTTCAAAACCATGCTGGTACATAAACCCGTGGTTCTTGGCCTCGTAGGGCGTGCTGGCGCCTGCGGCCACCGCCTTGGCCACCAGCGTATCGACGGCGGAGCGCGATTCGCACGACAGGCAAAGCAGCACTTCCGTACTGCGCCTGGCGTCTGCAATGGGCTTGGGGGTGAAGGTGGCAAAAAACTTTTCCACCAGCAGCATGACGTAGATGTGGCCGTCGTCGACCACCATGCAGGTGGCGTCTTCGTTGGTGAACTGCGGGTTGAAGCGGTAGCCGAGCGCGGTGAAGAACCCGACGGATCGCTCCAGATTTTTGACGGGCAGGTTGACGAAAATCTGCGTGCTCACGGCCGGCCCACTTCCAGAACCGGGGTGAAGCCGCCGTAAATCATCCGCTTGCCATCGAACGGCATGTCGCCCAGATCCTGCATGCGCGGGTCGCTGTGCATCTTTTGCTCGCCGGCGTCGGCCGTGGCTTTGTCGGGCCAGACCATCCACGAGAAGACAACAGTTTCGTCGTCTTTGGCTTGAACTGCGCGCTTGAAGTCGGTCACCTTGCCATCGGGCACGTCGGTGCCCCAGGCTTCCACCATCTCCACCATTCCATATTCCTTGAACAGTTCGGCCGCCTTGGCGGCGTGGGCCCGGTAAATTTCCTTATTGGCCGTTGGTACGGCGAGGACGAATCCGCTGATGTAGCTCATGGGTTTGCTCCTGTGTGCGAAGGGTTTATGTGTACAGCATCCACAATGAAGCCGCAGCATACCTGCGCAAGGCCCAAGAACGCAAGCCAAACAAAAAAACTCGGGTGAGCTGGCGCCCGCCGCGGGCCTTCCGGGAGCTTGGCTTCGGCCAGTGTGGTGGGCTGAAAGCGCGTTGAAAAAAGGGGGAAATTGGCGTCAGGCGAGGCGCGAAATTCCCACTTGCGGCACTAGAACACCGCCAGCAGATCGAGCGTGCGCACCCACAGCAGCACCGGAACGGCCGCCGCTGCCGCTACGAGTGTGGTGGCAATCGACGCGCGCCAAACCGGCAGATCCGCGCGCCGCAACTGTCCCACGCACAGCGCCAGACAGCCCAGCCAGGCGACCGCCAGTAGCGTCAGCCGCGCCTGCGGCAGCCAGTGAAACACGATGCCCTCGGTGCGCAACTGGGTCAGTGTGAGCATGGAGAGCCCCAGAAACAGATTGGCGGCGGCCATGGGGACCAAACTCAGCGCAAGCACCTTCCAGTCGGTGCGCACTGCGCGCGCGCCCAGCACCATGGCGAGGTGGGCAAAACCTCCCACCAGCACAGCGGCACCCGTGAGCCAGGCGACGATGCCCGCACCATCGAGCCAGCTGAACACGTCGGACACCTGCGGGTAGTGCGTCATCACCCACCACGGTGCGTTGCTGGCCAGCGGCCAGAACACGTCGTGCTCCACCAGCCAGGTCGCCAGCCACTGCTTGGCCTGCACAAAGCCCGGCGCCATGGTCCACTGGAAGGCCCCCAGCGCAAAGCCCAGCATGCCGTAGAGCAACAGCAGCGCTTCGTAGCGACCGACGTCCCCCGGCTTGCTGGCGACTATCTCGCTGCCGGGCCAGCGCAGCGTCAATGCGACGGCATCCCTGTGCCCGCTGCAGCGCCCGCACGAATGGCACTGCGACGCGCTGGCGAGCGCATGCACGTTAAGGAGCGGCGGGCAGTCCACCGCAGGAATGTGGGCCGGTTGCAAATCCCAGGCGGCGCGGTCCACCTTGAAGTGCACCGGTGCCAAGCGGGCGAGCAGGGCGAACACGCCGGTCACCGGGCACAGATAGCGGCACCACACGCGCTTGCCGCGTCCGTAAACAATGCCGACTGCAATGGCTGCGACGGTGGAGCCGCCAAGAATCACCAGCACGGGCCCTGGGTACTCGTACACGCTGATGAGCTGACCGTAGAGCGTCGTACCCAGGAAGCCCACCAACGGCCAGCCGGGCCAACGCATCCAGCGCGGAATCGGCAAGCCTTTGCCGGGCCGCCCGGCGAATTCGGTCAGCGCGCCTTCCGGACACATCACGCCACACCAGAAACGCCCAATCAGCAGCATGGAGGCAATGACAAACGGCCACCACACGCCCCAGAACGCGAATTGGGCAAAGCGCGTCAGGCTGGTGAACATGCGCGCATCTTCCGGCGGCATGGGCAAGAACGCCGGCACTGCCACGAGCACAAAGTACAGCACCACAATGGCCCACTGCAGCTGGGCGATGCGGCGACGGTTGCGCGCCATCCAGTCGCCCAGCTTGGCGAGCCGGGTGCGCGGAGCACCCGCCATGACGCGCACCGTGCTGACGCCCTCCCGGGTGCGTGTGAAGCTTGTGGCTTGCATGCCTAGGCCTTCACCCGCTGCTGAGCGCGCCCGGGCCGCCAGCGCTGCGCCGCCATCAGCGCCCAGAAACCAAAGAACACCAGCACATCGGCCGCCGCCGGTCGCGCGCGGTAGCCAAACAAGTCGGCCAGCCATTTGCCGAGGCCCCTGCCGTCGTCCAGCAGCGCGCTGGTGTCCCACAGCGGGTCGATGCCGGGCGGTATCCATTCCATGCCGATGAGGCGGTCGGTTCCCAGCACCAGCATGCCGGCTGCAAACAGCAGCAGCAGGTTGGCGCTGATGCGCAGCACCTGGTGTTGCGGCAACAAACGCAGACCGCGCGCGGCGGCCCAGGCCGTGAGGGCTGCGGCTCCGAAGCCAGCCAATGCCGAGGGCAGCAATGCGCCCCAGCCCGAGCCGGTGGCAATGCCCTGCAGAAAGATCACGGTTTCCGCGCCCTCGCGCGATACCGCAAGCGCGGCCACTGCGGCAATGCCCCAGGCGCCGCGCAGTTCTGCTGCGCGGTCGAGCGCGCCTTCCATTTCGCGCCGCAGACCGCGGGCGTGGCGGCGCATCCAGAGCACCATGTGCGTCATCAACGCAGCAGCGAAGAGGATCAACAGTGCCTGAAAAATTTCCTGGCCACGGTCCGACAGGCTGCCCAGCGTTCCCTGCATCACGGCCGCAAGCGCGACGGCCAGCGCTGCACCCGCAGCGACCCCGGACCACAAACCGGTGCGCACCCCCCCGCCGCGCCCTGTCGCCCATGCAGCCAGAATGCCGATGACCAGCATGGCTTCGAGGCTTTCGCGCCAGACGATGATGAAGGCATTGAGCATGGAGAGGTCCTAGCGAGCGACGATGTGGCCCTGGGCTGTGTCGGGGTGGAATTCACCAAAAAAGCGATAGCGCCCCGGCTTGAGCGGCGCAAACACCTGGAAGCTGCTGGCGCCAGGAGCGAGCACTTTTTCCTTCTTGAGCTCCAGGCTCTCGAACTCTTCAGCTTGCGTGCCGGTGTTGTGCAGCTCCAGCTTGAAGCGGGTGTTCGCGGGCACCACGATTTCGGTCGGGTTGAAGATGCCGTTGTTCATCTCCAGGCGGAAGGTGGGGAGCGCCTGCGCGTGGGCAGCGCCCGCAGCCAGCAAAAGCGCTGCCGCGGTGCTGAGCAACCGTGGTCGTATCTGCATGGTCAAAACCCCACCCGCGCGCGCAGGCCGAGCACGGCAATGCGTTTCGCATCTGCGTTGGCGGCCGGCCGCGAAATGACTTGCAGGCTCGGCGTGATCTCCACATGGTCGTTCAGGTGCAGGCGGTAAAACAGCTCACCGATGCGCTCGGAACCTCGCGCGGCATAGCCGTAGCCGGCAGGGTCGGCGGCCGAGGCCGATGCGTAGCGACCACTGGTGCGCAGCATGCCAAAGGCCACGCCAAGGCCGTCGGAGCCGCGTCGCCAGGCCGAGCCGTCAAGTTCCGCGCCCAGCGTGAGCGCGTTGTCGAACAGCACGCGCCCAGAGGTCTGGTGGCCGTAGCGGGCAAACAAGGTCAGGTCGTCGCTGACGCGCTGGTCCAGCGAAACGCCGATGCCTGCGTGGCGCGCTTCGCTGCCGTCGAAATCGGCAGCGCGTGCGTTGCTCCATGCATAGGCTCGGTAGGTGCCCGGCAGCTGGTTGATGCGCGGCGACACCCAGGCCTGCGCGATGACGAATGGCCTGCCGCTGCTGCCACTGAAGTTGGCGCTGTTGCCTGAGCCAAACACGCCAAGCGACGCGCCCCAGGGCATGGCCTTGTCGCTGGTGTTTTCGTAGGCCGCTATGGCGCCCGGAGAAAAACCAAAACGGTCGGCGCCGATGTCGCCGCCCGAATCAAGCAGCGGGTTGTGGACGAACACGTTGTTGCTGAAATGGCGCGTCTCGTCGTCGGCGATGGCGTTCTGGTCGAAGAAACCGAACGGGTCGATCTTACCCAGCGTGAAGGTGGCCTTGTGCGAATCGCCCTCGCCCAGCGGCATGTCGAGCTGGTACCAGGCCTGTGCCAGCGTGAATTGCGTGTCGTCCGGGTCGGTGCCCGAGAAAGTCGTGCTGTTGGCGGTGCCGGTGTAGGTGGGGCGCAGCCCCAGACCTGCCCCCTGGCCAAAGCGGGCGTGCACGAAGACCGTGCCTTTGCTTGCGCCGAAATCACCGCCGGGCAAGGTGACGGCCAGGTCGCCCCGGTAGTTGGCGCGGCTGCGGCCCGACGTCGGGTCGGCCAGCGCATTGCGGCTGGCGTGCTGCACCATGCCCGTCAGGCTGCCTTCGACGCTGATGCCATCGAAGGCTTCGGCCAATTTCCCGGCGGGGCCTTTCATCGCCTGCTGCTGTGCTTCCACGGCCTTGAGGCGGGTGGCCAGTTCGGGCTCGGTGTCGCTGATGCGGTCGGATTCGAGTGCGGTGCGCAATTGGATGTTCTGGGCTTCCAGGCGCTCAACGCGCTCGGCCGGCGCCTTGACCTGCGCTATCAAGGCATCCGTGTCTGTGGCGGCGACACTGGAGAGCGGCAGCGCGGCAGCACTCAGAGCCGCTGCCAGCGCCAGAGCGCTGCGGGCGCAGAGCTTGCGCGGCATGTCAATACCCACCCTTCTTGCCGACGCCGGCGTAGGTGAAGTCCCATTCCAGCTCGACGGTCTTGAACCACGGGCGAACGCCTGTAGCACGGTCTGTGTGGCGGCCATAGTGCATACCCATGGTGTTTTCCTTGGCGCTTGGCGGGTACACAGTGAACTTCACGTGGTACTTGCCAGGCCCGGCCAGCTTGACGTTGTCGCCATAGTGCGGGCCATCGCTGGCCACCATGGGCATCATGTCGCCCCGGATCACCTCGCCCGAGCCCTGCTTGGTCAATTCGTACTTCACCAGCAGGAAGGGAATCCACGCGCCTTCGGAGTACCCATTGACGTTGCTGGCCAGCGCGTGAATGTCGGCTTCCAAATGAATGTCGGAGTCCGCCACCTTTCGCATGTGGCCCTCCGGCTCCATTTCTACCGGCTGCAGATACACCGCGCCCACCTCCATACCCGAGACATTGTGCGGAGCACCTATCGGATACTCCAAAGCCCAAGCGGTCAGACTGAGGCCCAGCAGGCCGGAGAAGATGAGCGAACGAAGACGCATGAAAAATCCTGGTTTTGCAGTTGTAAAAACTTCAGCGCACGCTAACGCAAGGAATAGCTACGCAAGTGAGAAGGATTCGCATTCTGCTTTAATTTCGGTACTTCGTCATTGCGCGCAGTCAAAGTTTTTCGCTCGCTCTATTTTTTTTCTGATGCTGCGTACCGGCTGACACTGCGTGCTGCCGAGTGCATC
Source organism: Burkholderiaceae bacterium (assembly GCA_023954035.1). Classification (GTDB taxonomy): domain Bacteria; phylum Pseudomonadota; class Gammaproteobacteria; order Burkholderiales; family Burkholderiaceae_C; genus Simplicispira. The sequence goes on from JAMLIT010000021.1 coordinate 24,637, forward strand.
CGCAGCGGAGACGACCTGGAAATCGGCGCTCTGCGCTTTTCCAATCGCCCACAAAAAACCGCGCTCGGGGCGCGGTTTTTTGTGAGTGTTCTGGCCAGGCGAACTCAGTCCTGGCGGCTCCGGGCGCAGGCCAGCTCGGTCATCACGCGGGCATCACTCTGGGCCAAGGCCCACAACTCGCGATCTTCGCGGGCCCGACGGCGCTCAGCACGCCAGGCCGACAACATGGCAGCCAGACCGGGGAGCGGTTTGGCCGACACAGCAGGCACGGTCAACGAGCGAATGAAAGAGGAATGGGTGAGTGTGGTCATGGCAAATCCTAAAAACGAGGGCACACTTTGGTGCGATGGGTGTATCTTAGGGTTTACCCGACTATTGTTCAACTTTATGTTTGTGATGACAGTCATTCACAACACGAATAATTGAAGCCTGCTTCCTTCAACCACCATGTCTGATGCTTTCCGTCGCCTGGACCTGAATCTTCTGCGTGTTTTCGACGCGGTGATGGCCGAACGCAACCTGACGCGTGCAGCCCACAAGCTGGCGCTGACGCAGCCTGCCGTGAGCAATGCCTTGCGCCGTCTGCGCGAGACCCTGGGCGACGAGTTGCTGCGCCGCAGCGGCACCGGCGTCGAGCCGACACCGCGCGCGCAGGCGCTGTGGCCCGTGGTGCAGACGGCGCTGGCGCAGCTTGAGGGCGCGCTGGCACCCGAGCGCTTTGAGCCGGCGTTGGCCGACAACAGTTTCGTGCTGGCCATGGCGGACGCCACCGCGGCAGCGCTGCTGCCGCACATGGTGCGCATCCTGGCCGCCGAAGCGCCAGGAATTTCCGTGCGCGTGCTTCCACTGGCCACCCGCGACCCGCGCCGCCTGCTGGACGACGAGGCGGCGGACCTCGCCATTGGCTACTTCCCCGCAGTGCTGGCGGATTTGACGGCGCGCAACCAGACGGGCGACGCCGTGGCCTACGCCCACCAGAGGGTCTATGACGGCCAATACGTTTGCCTGATGCGCAAGGACCACCCATTGGCCGCCCTACCCCTGACGCTCGACCAGTATTGCGCGGCGCGCCATCTGCTGGTGAGTTTCTCGGGCCGACCCTATGGCTTCACCGACGAGGCACTGGCCGCGTTGGGCCGTGAGCGCCGCATCGTGCTGACCGTGAACCAGTTCTTCACTGCCGGTCGCGTGGTGGCCAACTCGGATCTGTTGACGGTGCTGCCGCTGCATTTTTTTGGCGTCACCGGGCTCGAAGGCGCGCTGGTTTGGCGGCCGCTGCCGCTGCAGTTGCCCACCGTCCACGTGGATGCTCTGTGGCACATGCGCCGCGCCGAGGGCGCTGCTCAGCGCTGGCTGCGCGGCGTGGTGGCGCGCGCGGCCGCCGCCGAGCGTCTGCCCGAGCCGGGTCGCTTTCACGCCCAGGACGACCCGGTTCAGCCCCGCGAATCGTAGGTTTTGCCGACGTGCCCGATGCGCCGGACGGGTACCATCGCCCGGCCTGGCCTGCGTGCCGCGCAACTTTTCATTGGAAATCGCCTTCATGCAACAACTTCTGGCGCTCGTTCTTGGCGCGATCGGCGCTTTGGCCGGCCTGCCGACTCCTGCTTTTGCCGGCAGCCCGGAAACCGGCCGCATTCATCTGCTGCTGCTCCACGCCGATGAGCAGCCCGTCGTGGGGGCCACGGTGCGCGGCGCCTGCCGCTCCGACGACGGCGCCTTCTTCGGCGGCACCAAGCTTGAGGCGCCCTGGAGCTGCACCAGCGACGCGCTGGGCGTCTGCAGCGCCCAGGTGCGCCTGCTCCCCAAGCCAGGCTCCGACCAGGCCAACGCCTGCAAGGCCCTCGCGCCTACCGAGATCGTGGAGAGAGGCGCGGCTGCGGTCAAAAGCAGCTATTTCACGTTTTTTGCCGATGGCCGGGCAGAGAGCTTCAACCTGCTGCAAAAAGGAACGAGCTGGAAACACGGCGACTACCTGTTCAAATCGCTGAACGGGCAAGCGGAGTTCGACGACTGGAAGGGCCGCAACACGGGCGACTACTACCAGCGCCGGGTGAGCGTGCAGGACGATCCTGCGACTGCGCTGCGCACGCTGGACACCGCTGCCGCGCACGCGCCGCAGAGCCGCGAATACCCGAATACCGAGTTTCTGCGCGCGCGGGTCGACCGCAAGAGCGGCCAGACGACGGTGGAAGTCGTCGTCACGGACACCTACATCGACTACGCGATGCATTTGCTGGACCGCGCTCGCTATGGCAGCGGCGCAAGCGAGACAACCGTTGCGGTCACCGTCGGCAAGCAGGGATCCACCTGCAACATGCGCGACCTGTTCGAGCGCAAATGCACCTACCAGGAAACGGTGAGTTTCCCCGTCGACACGCAGAGCTTTCGCCAGGCTGCGGCAAGCTACCAGCCGGACAAGCGAACGCTGTGGTCTTTTCAGATTCTCGCCAAATCAGGACACACCCGCGTGCGCTCGCTCAGCCATGCCGAATTTCACGCCTTGGCGCAGGCCATCGAGAAAACACTCGCCGATCGGCCGTAGTCGCTTGATCTAGCGGTTGCGCGCTGCGCGGGCGAGAATCGGTCCATGAACATTCAGCTGCTGTCGGACCTGCACCTGGAGGTCCACCCTCAGTTTGAACCGGAACCTGCGCCACAGGCCGACGTTTTGGTGTTGGCGGGCGACGTCGGGTCCTACCAGACGGGTTCGCTGCTGCAGGGCGAGCACTTTGGCTTGGAGCGCTTTTCGCCCCTGCCGCAGTACGCGGCCTGGCCCACGCCGGTGATTTTTGTCCCCGGCAACCACGAGTACGATGCCCAGGATTTCCACGCGGCGCAGGACCGTCTGCGCGCCAGTTGCGAGCGTTTGGGGCTGATCTGGCTTGAGCGCGAGACCGCAGTGCTGGGCAGCGTGCGCTTTGTCGGCACCACGCTGTGGAGCGATTTCGACGCACTTGCCGACGACGCCGGCGTGGGCAAGGACCAGCGCCTGGCGATGCGCGAGAAGGCCTTTCGCGCAGCCAATTACTACCTGCGCACGACCGGATCGACCTTGGACGGCATGCCCCTTCTGGCGCCTGAGGTGCGCAGCCTGGCGCTGCAATGCAGGGCCTGGCTTGCGCAGGCCCTGAGCCTGCCCTTCGATGGCCCGACCGTCGCCATCACCCACTTTGCCCCCAGCTTGCGCAGCGCCGACCCACGCTACGGCCTAACGCCGGGCACGGCCGGTTTCTGCAATGCGCTGGACGCCTTGCTGCCGTCTGCGTGCTTGTGGCTGCATGGCCATCTGCATACGCCGATCGATTACACGGCCCGAGGCGTGCGTGCCGACAGCAGTTCCTGGTCGTGCCGGGTACGCGCCAACCCGCTGGGCTATGCGCGCAAGGACGAACAATCTTTCTTCGATCCGCTGTGCTGTGTGGCGCTTGAGAAGTCAGCACCGTGAAATACTATAGTTTTTATAGCTTCTAGCGCTTACTATATAAGCGCTAGAGGTTTTTTCCCTCTATTTTTCACCCGCTTTGTGCGGGCCGGCATTGCATCGGCTGCCCGTATGATGGCGCAAGCGCAGAGGCTCAGACGTTTGCGCACGACCAAGGCCCTCCACTGGGCCGATCCCTGTCACCGTTCCTGGAGAAACGCGATGAACATTCTTCTTGCCGTCGACGGCAGTGCCTACACCAAAAAAATGCTGGCCTACCTTGCGGCCCACGACGAACTGCTGGGCAACAAGCACGAGTACAGCGTGATCACGGTGCAGGCCGAACTCCCGGCGCGGGCACGCGCGGCACTGGGCAAGGACGTGGTCGACAAGTACTACGCCGACCAAGCGGAAAAGGTGCTCGGGCCGGTATCGAAGTTCCTGGAACGCAAAGGACTGGCGATCAAACGCATCGTCAAGATCGGCCCCGCCGGCGCCAACATTGGCAAGGTCGCCGATGCGGGCAAGTACGACCTGCTGGTCATGGGTTCGCACGGCCATGGCGCCCTGGCCACACTGGTGATGGGTTCGGTCACCACGCAAGTCCTGGCCAATAGCCGCGTGCCCGTGCTGATCGTTCGCTGAGCACCACCCCGGCCTGTCTCGCAGCGCCCTGCCTTGCGCAGGGCATTTTTTTGGCCAATCGTGAACGTTCAGTCTTATAAATAACCGTACGGTATGCATGGAGACTGTTTGGTAATACATTTCGACAGCGCCCATCTTGGCGTGGCTTTTCCATCTCACCCCAGAGGAACGACCCATGAAGAAAACCTTGATTGCATTGGCACTGACTGCGGGCGCCACATTCACGGCCCTGGCGCAGGACATCGTCGATACCGCCGTCAAAGCGGGCAATTTCAAAACGCTGGTGGCTGCGGTTCAGGCTGCTGGCTTGGCGGATACGCTCAAAGGACCTGGACCTTTCACCGTGTTCGCCCCTACGGATGAAGCCTTCGCAAAAATTCCCAAGGCCACGCTCGATGGTTTGCTGGCGGACAAGGCAGCACTGACCAAAGTACTGACTTACCACGTCGTGCCCGGCAAGGTCATGGCCAAGGATGTGAAGGCGGGCAAGGTCAAGACCGTGCAGGGTCAGGAGCTTACGGTGAGCACCCAGATGGGCGTGATGGTGGACCAATCCAAGGTGATCGCCACCGACGTCGCCGCGAGCAACGGCGTGATCCATGCGATCGACACCGTGCTGATGCCCAAATGATCCCGGCCGCATCGCGCCGAGCGCCTACGCGACTTTGAGAACCACCAACGGAGACTTCGCCATGAAGACAGTATTCAATCGCCGCACCCTCCTGATGGCTGCCGCCGCAGGCGCCAGTGCCAGCCTGCTGCAAGCCTGTGGGGGCGGCAGTGATGCACCCGAGCGCAACATCGTAGAGATTGCCCAGGCCGACCCCAACCTCAGCATCTTGGTCGAGGCCGTGGTTGCAGCAGACCTCGCAGCCACTTTGAGCACCGGTTCCCTGACGGTGTTTGCGCCCACCAATGCCGCATTTGCTGCGCTGCTGAGTGAGTTGGGCGTATCCAAGGCCGAGCTTTTGGGAAACAAGCCGCTGCTGACGGCGGTGCTGAGCTACCACGTGCTCGGCCAGAAGGTGGAACGCGACGCGATCCCGCTGGGCAGGGCGATCGCTCCCCTGTCGGGTGGTTTTTTCAAAATCGAGGCGTCTGGCGGGCTGAAGATGACCGATGGACGCAACCGCGTCGCCAACATCGTCGACACGGACATCGAGGCGACCAATGGGGTGGTGCACGTGATCGACCGCGTTTTGCTGCCCGCCGACAAGGACATCGTGGCGACCGCCCAATCGCTTCCGGATTTCAGCATTCTGGTGGAAGCGGTGGCCGCCGCCGGCCTGGTGCAAACGCTGCAGGGCGCCGGGCCTTTCACGGTGTTTGCTCCGAGCAACGAAGCGTTTGCCGCCGCGCTGAGCGAACTGGGCTTGACCAAGGCCGAACTGTTTGCCAACAAGGCCCTGCTGACCAAGGTGCTCACCTACCACGTGGTAGCCGGCCGGGTGCTCAAGGCCGAAGTCCCGCTGGGCCAACCGATCGCCACCGTGGAGGGCCAGACCTTCACGATCAACGCGAGCCTGCAGATCACCGATCAGAACAACCGCGTGAGCACGCTTGCTGCGACCGATGTGTTTGCCAGCAATGGCGTGATCCACGTGCTGGACCGGGTCCTGCTGCCTGCCTGAGTAGCGCCTGGCCAACGGAAAACGCCCGCAGCGCGGGCGTTTTTTTTGGTGCAAGGGCGTTACCGAGCGCGCAGCCCTTCAAAGCAGGTGCGCAACACCAGATCGACGATTTCCTCATCGCGATACAACGTGCTGTCTTTCAAAAAACCCACCACCGGGTCGCAAGCCCGCGCATACAGGGTGTAGAGCACCACGATGGGGGGCAGGTCGGCGTCGATCACGCCCTGCTCCTGCGCCTGGGTGATCCATTCGCCCATGAGGTCGCTCACCTCGATGACGCCGTCCGCGTACGACCTGTTGGCCATGAGCACGGCGCGCAGCGTCGAGTTGCGGCTGGGAAGCAGGGGCATTTCCTGCGCCAGCAGGCGCTCGAGCGACCAACGCACTGCCGCTTGGAGCTTGTCGAGCGCAGACAGGGAGCCATCGAGCGACTTCAAATAAGCCTGCGCTGCAGACAGGACCTCGACCATCGCCGCGCTGCACAGTTCTTCCTTGCTGCCGAAGTGCTTGTACAAGCTGGCCTTGGCGATGCCCACCTTGCCTGCGACGTCGTCCATGGTCATCGCATCGAACGACTTCTCGCCCAGCAGATCGCAGGCCGACTGCAAGATCGCACGTTCGCGGGCTTGGTGCATCTGCTCTTTAAAAGAGACTTTGGCTGGTGCGGACTGCATACCCGCTATCTTATGCATCTTGGTAGAAAATTGGATGCACTGGTCACATTAAAACTTTAGGGTTTTTACGCGACCCAGCTCCGGTTTCTCTCTAGGTTTCAAGCCAGCGCGCTGGCAGCGCCACCGATCAGCGCCTGCGTCAGGCTGTCGAGAACGGCCGATTCCAGGTTCCAGCAGTGCCAGTACAGGGCGATCGAAAGTGTCTGACCAGGCAGCAAGTCCACCAGCCGTCCCTGAGCAAGTGCATCGCGCACCAGAATCTCGGGCAGGATGGCCACCGCCCATCCCGCCTGCACCGCGCGCAGCTGGCCCTCGGTGCTGGGCACGAACAGCTGGTGCAGCGACACCCGCTTGAGGCCGAAGGCGCGCGCAACAAACTCCACCGCCATGTCGTCCTTGCGGTTGAAGGAGACAAAAGAGACTTCACGAAAGCTGTGCTGCGTGAGCCCCCGGGGCAGGCAGCGCGCGGCAAACTGGGCCTCGGCCACGGCCACGTAGCGCATGGAACCCAAGGGGACCATGCGGCAGCCGCGCAAGGCCTGCTTGAGCGTGGTGACGCAGCCTAGCACCTGGCCCGAGCGCAGCCACTCCTGGGTGAAATCCTGGTCGTCGGCAATGATCTCCAGCGGCAGGCGCTGGCGCGCCAGCGGGCCGAGCGCGTCAAGCGCCCAGGTGGCAATGCTGTCGGCGTTGACGGCAATGGCAATGCGCTCCTCCTCGCGCCCGCCGCCTTGCGCGCTGGGCGCCAGCTCCTGGAGGTCGCGCTCGAGGTCCGCACGCAGCAGCCGCATCTGTTTGGTGTGCTTGAGCAGCAACTGCCCCGCGCTGGTGGGACGCAGCGGGCGGCTGCGGACGATCAGTACCGACCCCACCTGCGCCTCCAATGCCCGCAGGCGCTGCGAGACGGCCGATTGCGTCACGTTCAGCCGTTGGGCCGCACGCTCGAACCCTCCTTCTTCCACGATGGCGGCGAGGCATTCAAGGGCGATGGGATCGAAAGTGCTCATGGAGGCCCCGCAGTGTGGGAATCGGCTTGCCTCCGATTAGATAACAAACGCCCGCGACGCTACCTGCCTTCTCCTCGACCCAAGCCCTTCGACCCCGTGGGAGCCGCCATGGGGCGCATCACTTCTTGCGTTGCACGATCAGGTTGCGCCGGGCGTCCTCGGGGTAGGCAAACGTGATGGCACCGCCCTGGACTTTCCCCATGACCAGCATATTGGCTGTTAGCGCATCCTTGTCCTTGCTGCTGAACGGGCGCTCATAGGTGGCAACCACGCCGTAGTAAACACGTGGAATGTTCTCTAGCGCGGTCTTCATGGCCGGGCCGCCCAGCTTTCCGTCGCGGATGCCGAGCAGCGCATAGGTGAACAGATAGACCGCGTCGTAGCCCTGCGCAGCCGCCATCGGAACCACCATGCGCCCACCCCATTTGCGTGCATAAGCGCTCAAAAACGCGGCGCGGCGCTCGTTGCTGGGTTCGGCGATGAAGGTCTGCGCCATCAACGCTCCGTCAGCGGCCTCGCGCGCGCCCTCGATGAAGAAGGGAAAGGACAGCGGCCAGGCGCCCACCTGCGGCACCTTCCAGCCCAGGTCGCGCCGGCCATTGGCAATGGCCGCATTCTCCGGACCCACGGTGTAGCTGAAAACCACGTTCGCACCCGCGTCGCGCGCCACCTTGAGCTGCTCGCGCAAGTCGGTGACGCCCAGGGGAAAGCGGGTGACGTTGACCGCGCGCAACTGGTGCGAAGCCAGCGCCGCCTCCACGTCCTTCAGGCCCGCTTCGCCGTAGCCGGTGGTGTCGGCAAAGATCGCCACCTTGGTCCAGCCGCGCTTGACCAGGTCATTGACGACGAACGGCGCCTGGATGCTGTCGCGCGCCGAGGTACGAAAAATGTAGCTCTCAGCGGGCGCGTACTTGGCGGTCAGCGGCGTGCCGGTGGCGCAAGGAATGATCAAGGGGCTTTTTGCCTCCTGAAACACTTCCAGTGCCTTCTGCGCCACGCCGGTGTTGCAAAAACCGATGGTGCCGACCACCTTTTCAGCCAGCACGTCGCGCGCGGCCTTCACTCCCACGTCGGGCGTGCCCTGGTCGTCGCGCACCACCAGTTCCAGCGGCCTGCCGAGGTAGCCGCCTACGGCATTGATCTCTTCCACCGCCAGCTCTATCCCTTGCAGCAGCGGTTTGCCAAAATCCGACGAAGGCCCCGTAAACGGGCCGATGACGCCCAGTTTGACCGGCTCCTGCGCCAGGCAGAGCAAGGGCAAGGCAGCGCACAGCACGGCCAATACGGCGCGCAATCCGCCTCTGTGAGTGCGAATGCATGGCATCTTTTCCTCCCGTAGTGCGGCAAGCCGCCGCTTTGGGAGAGGATGAGTCAGAAGCGGGCCCGGCCATTTCGGCGTTTACCCTGGGCTGGCAAGGCCTTGTCAGCAATCAGAAAGACTGGCGGCTACGATGCCGGACCGGTCTTGCCACGCGGCTTGTCGCGCGCCTCGCGCACGTCGCCCGGCAGGCGCGCGTGCATCCAGCGCAGCAGATCGGCCCACATCTCGCGCTGCTCGGCCTCTTTGGGCATGCGCAGCGCATGCGGCAACTCGATGGTGACGACGGGCAGGCCCAGCTGCAGCCCACCAAAATGCCCCAGCGAACCGGGAAACACGCCCACCTGTTCGAGTCTCAACGCACCCAACCGGCGCGGTGGCGTCATCGGGCCATCGAAATCGAGCACGCCGTACGGTGCGTGGATGCTGACCACCAACTGGGGTGCAAAGCGCTCGACCTGGTCGTTCAGAAACCGTGTTTCCGGTTCGGAAAGCGCCTCGGGGCCCGGCCAGCGCCGGGGGTCTTTGCGAGCGCGGGTTTTCCAGTGCAAGGGTGCGTCGTGGTCCCATCCCGGCGTACGGAAATTGCGGTTGAGGTCCACGCCCTTGGCATTGGTGCGCTGGGGCCTGCGCGCCAGCAGGCCATCGGGATTGGCCACAGGGACGAAGCGCCAGTGCACGTCCCGCGGTGCCTTGGCAGCCAGCGCGATCCAGCGCATGGCCAGTGCACCGGACGTGAGTTCGTCGCCATGGATCGCACCGATCACCAGCACCCGCAGGGGCTCGGCGGACGCCTTGCCTGGCGGCGCTTTGCTGACCACGTCGCGCCAGTACAGCGGCACGCCTTTGCGCGAGAACGCTCCGCTTTCCTCCAGCCCGGCCGCTTCGCAGTCGGTCCGTGAGACGCCGGGCAGACGGGGCGCCAGCAAGGCGCAAGCGACCGTGGCCTGCGGCGGCGCAAACCGGGGCTCGGCCACCGCCTCCGTGCCGCCAGCCAGGAGGAGCAGGAGAGTGAGCAATCGCAGCGTGGACTTGGTCACAGCGCCCCCAAGGCGGCGCGCATCAGGGCGCCACCTGGTCCGATGCGGTCGCAGGCGCGCCGAAACAGGCGCAGAAGCGAGCGACGGGCGCGGGGAGCTTGGAGCTTGGATACATCGATCGGGACCTGCCGCTGCCGCAGCCTGCGCAGCGCAATTTCAAACGGGGCTCCATAATAGCCGGCCCCGCTTGCTCCCGCCCCTCGTGCCGCGTCTCCTCCAGCCCCGCCCGCCCAGTTTCTCCACCCGCGAGTTCCGCTCCGCGCTCGGCATGTTCGCCACCGGAGTCACCATCGTCACGGCCCGGGCGGCCGACGGCCGGTTGGTGGGGGTGACGGCCAATTCCTTCAATTCGGTGTCTCTGGATCCGCCCCTGGTGCTGTGGAGCCTGGCGCGCGTCGCCGCTTCCATGGCGGCGCTGTCCGCCGGATCGCACTACGCCATCAACGTCCTGGCGGCCGACCAGCAGGCGCTGGCCGAGCAGTTTGCCGCGCGCGGCGTGGACCGCTGGGCCGGCGTGGACCACGTGCCCGGCGTGGCCGGCGCGCCACTGTTGGTGGGTACGGTGGCCAGCTTTGAATGCTTCAATCGCAGCCGCTACGAAGAGGGCGACCACGTCATCTTCGTGGGCCAGGTCGAGCACTGCAGGCACCGCGCGGGTGCTGCGCCACTGCTGTACCACGGCGGGCGATTCTTTACCGAGCATCCGCTCTGAAAATGAGCAGCGGGGCCAACGCCCCGCTGTGCACATTCATCTGCCTGGCGCGATCATTTGCCCATCATCAGTTCCGGCAGGAACAGGCTGATCTGCGGAATGTAGGTGACCATCATCAGGAAGACCAGCAGCACCATCAGCCACGGCAGCGCGGCGCGGGTGACTTCCACCAGGCTCATGCCGGTCACCCCACTGGTCACGAACAGGTTCAGGCCCACGGGCGGCGTCACCATGCCGATCTCCATGTTCACCACCATGATGATGCCCAGGTGAATCGGGTCGATACCCAGTTGCGTCGCAATCGGGAAGAAGATCGGCGCGAGGATCAGGATGATGCCGGTGGGTTCCATGAAGTTGCCGGCGATGAGCAGGATGACGTTGACCACCATCAGAAACATCCACGGCGCCATGCCCATGCCGACGATTTGCTCGGCAATGGTCTGGGGAATGCGCTCGGTGGTCAGCACGTGGGCGAACAGCAGGGCATTGGCCACGATGAACATCAGCATCACCGTGGTGCGGCCCGCTTCCAGAAAGACATGCGGCAAATCCTTGAAGCCCAGATCACGGTAAATGAAAACCGCCACGAACAGGGCGTACACCGCCGACACGGCCGCCGCTTCCGTGGGCGTGAAGATGCCGCCGTAGATGCCGCCCATGATGATGACCAGCAGCATCAGGCCCCACATGGATTCGCGCAGCGCACGCAGCACTTCGCCCATGCTGGCCTTGGGCGGCGGTGTGGTTTTGAGCTTGCCGGCGCGCCACCAGACGGCAACCATCAGCATCAGGCCCAGTACCAGCCCCGGCACCACGCCCGCGAGGAAGATGCGGCCGACCGACACCTCGGTCACGGCGGCGTACACCACCATCACGATGGAAGGCGGTATCAGGATGCCCAGCGTACCGGCGTTGCAAATCACGCCCGCGCCGAACTCTTTCGGGTAGCCGTTTTTCACCATGCCCGCGATGACGATGGAGCCGATGGCCACCACGGTCGCCGGGCTCGAACCGGACACCGCAGCAAACAACATGCACGCCAGCACCGAGGCAATCGCCAGGCCCCCTTGCAGGTGCCCGACGGCGGCAATGGCAAAGTTCACCATGCGCTTGGCCACTCCGCCGGTGGACATGAGCACGCCGGCGAGCACGAAGAAGGGAATCGACATCAGCGTGTAGTGCTCGCTGGTCTCGAACATCTTGATCGTCAGACTGGCCAGCGAGTCCTGCGAGAAGAAAACGATGGTGACGATGCTGGACAAGCCCAGGCTGATGGCGATCGGCATGCCGATCGCCATGCAGAAGAAAAGCAACGCAAAAAGTACCAGCGTATTCATACCGTGTCCTCCTTGGCCTTCAGGCCCATGGCTTCGGCGGCCTCGTCGGCCAGGCGCAGGGAGTCGGCGCGGCCGCTGAGCAAGTCGTACAAGATTTGCAGGAAGCGAAAACCGGTCAGCGCCATGCCCAGCGGCATCACGGCGAGCACCCACCAGCGCTCGATCGGCATGTCTTCCAGCTCAATACCCACCTGCCTCATCTTGAGCACGTATTCCATGGAGCCCACCAGCACGAAGCCCACATACACCAGGCACAAGACCACGGCGAGCACGCCAAAGAACTTGCGTTTGCCGGCAGGCAGCAGCTTGACCAGGGCGTCGACGCCAATGTGCGAACCCACGCGCACGCCGTAGGAGACGCCCACAAAAATCATGATGGCGAAGAAAACCGTGGTCAGCTCCATGGCCCAGGTCAATCCGCTGTTGAACACATAGCGCATCACGACCTGCACGAAAGTCAGGCCAGTCATGGCCAGCAGCATGAGGGAGATGATCCATTCCTCGAGACGGTCCAGGATTTTCATGATGGGCTCCAAAAAAAGCCCCGGTCGCGCCGGGGCTGGGTTGCTCGCTCTGGTCAGCGGACCTTATTGGTTGGCGCGCTGCGCCGCGTCGATCAGGTCCTTGCCGATCTCCCCCTCGAACTGCTTCCACACCGGCTTCATGGCGGCGCGCCAGGCGGCTTTTTGCTCCTTGTTCAGCGGGATCACTTCGGCCTTCTTGTCGGCGATGATCTTGTCGCGGAACGACAGCGCCTCCTGGAACGCCACCTTGTTGCCGTAGGCAATCGATTCATCCATGGCTTCTTTCAGGCCCTTCTGCACGTCGGGCGGCAGGCCCTTCCACCACTTGGCGTTGGTGATCACCATGTAGTCGAGCACGCCGTGGTCGCTCTCCATGATGTATTTCTGCACTTCGTGGAATTTCTTGCTGTAGATGTTCGACCAGGGGTTTTCGGTACCGTCGACCACGCCCGTCTGCAAGGCCTGGTAAACCTCGGAGAAGGAAATTTTCTGCGGGTTGCCGCCCACGGCCTTGAACTGGGCTTCGAGCACATCAGACGCTTGGATGCGGAACTTCAGTCCCTTGGCGTCCTGCGGCATCAAGAGCTTGGTGTTGGCCGAGAGCTCCTTCATGCCGTTGTGCAGATAGCCAAACCCCATGATGCCCTTCTTGGACATGGAGTTGAGCAGGCTCTGTCCTTCCGGGCTGGCCTGGAAGCGGTCCACGGCCTGGATGTCGTCGAACAGGAAAGGCAGGTCAAAAATTTGCAGCTTGGGCGTGTACTTGCCGAACTTGGCGAGCGAAGGTGCAATGATCTGCACGTCGCCCAGCAGGAGCGCTTCCATTTCCTTGCCGTCGCCAAACAGCTGGCTGTTGGGAAACACCTGCACTTCGACCTTGCCTGCGAGATTTTTCTCGGCCAGTTCCTTGAACTTGAGCGCCGCCTTGCCCTTGGGCGTCACGTCGGCCACCACATGGCTGTACTTGATAACGATGGGCGCTGCGTGGGCGGCAAAGCCGAGGGACAGCAGGGCGCTGGCGGCAAGGAGTGTGAGGCGCAGTTTCATGGGGTTGTCTCCGGGTTGAAAAGCAATGGGGCAACGATACGTTTGCCCGCGGGTGCTGGCAACTGTGGGCTTCAACAGTTGGCGACCTAGGGAAAACCCGCCGTCTCGCGCCCTCATTCCGTCCGCTGCAGCGCGCTTCGGGCCTGGTCCAGCCAGTCGGCACCAATGCGCTGCGCAAGGCCGGCGTGCACGCTTTGCACTGCCCCGCGCAACCTGTCCTTCTGCCCGGCCGTCAGCGCATGGATGCGCGTGCCCGCATAGCCGCGCAGCGCCGCAAATGCCTTCTCGTTCTGCGTATCGGCAATCTGGTTGCCAAATGCCAGGGCCTGCTCCATGGCGTCGCGAACCAGCGCGCGGTCGCTGGGGCTCAGGGCCTGCCAGAATCGCTGGCTGGTCACCACGGCGTAGCCCAGATAGCCGTGCTCCGTCAGGCTCAGGTCGGTCTGAACCTCCTGCATGCCCTGGGTCCAGAAGTTGGACACCGGATTCTCGGTGCCATCGACCACGCCCGCGGCCAGAGCACGGCGCGTTTCGCTGAAGGCCAGCGTCACGGGCTGCGCGCCCAGGGCCCGCATTTGCGCCGCGATCACGCGCGAGGCCTGGATGCGCATGCGCTGGCCGACGAAATCTGTCGCCTCAAGCAAGGGGCGGTTCGCGCTCATGTGCTTGAAGCCGTTGTCCATGAAGCCAAGGCCGACCAGGCGCTGGCGCTCGAGCCGCGCCAGCATGCGCTGTCCCAGTGCGCCCTGCGTGATGCGGCGCACGCGCGCCACGTCCGGGAAGAAGTAGGGCAGGTCGAAAAGTTCAAACTCGGGGAAGCCGATGCGACCGAACTTGGACAGCGACGGCGCCAGGATTTCCACTGCGCCCAGCTGCAGCGCCTGCACCTCGTCGTGGTCCCCGTAGAGCTGGGCCTCGGGGTAGATGGTGACCGTGATGCGACCCGCCGATCGCTCCTGCACCAGCGCCTGAAAACGCCGCGCCGCCAAGCCCTTGGGCGTGTCTTCGGCGACCACATGCGAAAACCGGATGGTGAACGCGCCAGGCGCAGCGCGCAGCCGCCCGCTGCCTGCGGCCAGGCCCAGCGCTGCGCCGGCTAGAACAGCGTGGCGCCGCGAGACGGCGTGAGCGATGGGGCGGGTCATGCCCGCTATGCTACGGCGATGCGCGAGCCGCCACACTCCCATGCACGCCTTGCCACCCACGCCGCCGCTTGATTTCGCCCTGCTGCAGCAAGCGCCGCCCGGACAAGGGCCGCGCGGGCGTCGCACGCTGTGGTGGCTGCTGGGGCTGCTGCTTCTAGTGGTGGCCTCGGTGGTGGCGCTGGTGCTGTATCTCAACGCTTTCGAGCACGAAGAAGAAGAGCGCCGCCGTGTCTCAGACGGCCAGTGGCTGGAGCAAAGCGTGCGCTTTCACTTCGTGCGCCTGGAAGAAGACTTGCGCGTGCTGGCACGCCAGGCGCTGCAGCGCCCGGATGCCCCCGCGCGCGTGGCGCCCAGCGTTCAAGGCGGTCTGCTGTGGAACCAGCCCGGTGCCGTGCTCTGGCACGGCTGGCAGGCCTACGACCCCCAGCATCCCGGCGCCAACCAGCCGCCAGACCTGCGTCGGGCGCGAGCAGCCCACCCCTGGAATGACGAAGCGCTGGCGAGCATGCTCGACATTGCCGTCGGCCTGCGCCGTTCGAGCTACGCCGGACCGCTGCGCGACGCCCAGGGCCAGGCGACCGACGTCGTCTGGCTGGCGGTTCCTTACTTCGAGCGCGGCGAGTTCCTTGGCAACTACCTGGCCGCGCTGTCGATGAATGCCTGCGTCGATGGCCTGGTGCCCGCCTGGTTCCACCAGACACACCGCGTGCAGCTGGCCAGCGATCCGGCGCTGGCGCCGGCGGGGCAGGAAGCCCCGGCCCCGGCCTCGTACCTGGCGGCGATGAACCTTCCGGGCACCGACATGTTCATTGAAATTGCACCGCTGCGGGCGCAGCCGGCCATGGTGCCCCGCCTGTTCCTTCTGGTCGCGCTGCTTTTCCTGGCGGGCATGCTCGTCAGTCTGCTGGCCCTGCGCCGCGACATTGCCAAGCGCCAGCGCGTGCAGGCGCTGCTGCAGGCGCAGATGGTGCTGCGCACCGCGATGGAGGATTCGGTCACCATCGGCATGCGCGCCTGGGCGCCCGACGGCCGAATCCTCTATGTCAACGAAGCGTTTTGCCGCATGGTGGGCTACAGCGCCGCCGAGCTGCTCGGGCGCCGCGCTCCCATGCCGTACTGGCCGGCCAACCGCGCAGAGGAAATCCACGTGATGCACCGGGACGTAATTGCCCAGGGAACGCGCAGCGAAGGCCTGGAAGTGCAGTTCCAGCACCGCGACGGCCACCTGGTCGACGTGCTGATTCACGAAGCGCCGCTGGCGACGGCGAGCGGCGAGCCCGTCGGCTGGATGAGTTCGGTGCTCGACATCAGCGAGAAGAAGCGCGCCGAGCGGCTGGCGGCGCAGCAGCAGGAACGCCTGGAGGCCTCGGGTCGGCTGGTGGCCGTGGGCGAGGCCGCATCCACGCTGGCGCACGAGCTCAACCAGCCGCTGGGCGCGCTCAGCAGCTTTGCCCATGGTCTGCTCAATCGGCTGCAAAGTCGCAGCGTCTCGGCCGAAGAGATCGAGCGCGTGGTGCAGCGCATGGCGCGCCTGTCGGACAAGGCCGGCGGCATCATCCAGCGCGTCAACGCCTTTGCGCGCCGCCGCGAGCTGGTACTGGCGCCCGTCGATCTTGCCCATTTCGTGCAGCGCTGCATTGCCAGCCATCCGCGCGCCGATGCGGTGCGCGTGGAATGGTCGGCCGCGCCCGCGGACGTATGGGTGCAGGCCGACGAACTGCTGCTGGAACATGTACTCAACAACCTGCTCGCCAATGCCTGCGCCTGGTCCGTGCGCTGCGGCGAGGCGCCGCGGGTGCGCGTGACGCTGGCGAGTGCACCGGCACCCGGCATGGCCAGCGTGTCGGTCGCCGACAACGGGCCCGGCGTGGCCGAGGCGGACCGCGAGCAGATTTTCAACGCCTTTTTCAGCACACAGGAGGGCGGAATGGGCATGGGTCTGGCGATTTGCCGCTCCATCGTCGAAGCCCACCATGGACGCATTGAAGTGGGGCGCGACGAGGAACTGGGCGGCGCCCGGTTCACGGTCTGGCTGCCTATGGCGCCGGGCGCAGCCTTGCAGAGCAAAGAGACGCCATGAACCGCATCGCCATCCATATCGTTGACGACGACGCCGACGTGCGCGACGGGCTGGCCTGGCTGTTTGATTCCAGGGGCTACCACGCGGCCACCTGGTCCGGCGGAGACGCCTTTCTGCACGCCATTGGCAAGCTCGCGCCCGACTGGGACCACGCCGTGGTGCTGATGGACATCCGCATGGAGCCGCTTTCTGGCCTGGCGACGTTCGAGCGTCTGCAGCAAATGGGATGCCCCTGGCCCGTGCTGTTTCTGACCGGGCACGGCGACGTGGGCATGGCCGTGGCAGCCGTGAAAAACGGCGCCTGGGATTTTCTGGAAAAACCGTTTCAGGACAACCTGCTGGTCGACCGCATCGAGCAGGCCCTGGCCGCCGCCAGCGCGCAGCGCGCCACCGACCTGAAGGCCCAGCGCCTGCGCACCGCACTGGCCAGCCTGAGCCAGCGCGAGCGCGAGGTGCTGGCCGAACTGATCCGGGGCCATTACAACAAGACCATAGCCGACCACCTGGGCATCACCCAGCGCACCGTGGAGTTCCATCGGGCGAACATTTTCAACAAGCTGGGCGTGCAATCGGCGATCGAGCTGGCACACCAGATGGGACGGCTGGGCGCCGCCTCGGCAAGCAGCGCCGAGTCCGGCGACTGAGCAGCCTGGCCGAAGCGGCAATGCAAGTCCCTGCGCTGCACTGCGGCAAACCCGCGCGGTTTTGACAAGCCGGCTCAGGATGAAAAAATGACGCGATTGTCTGGGCCAACACCCGGCCCCCGTCCACCTGGAGCCCCATGATCCGATTGTCATCGCTGCCCTCCCTTCTGACCGCTCTCGCCCTGCTCGCCGGCAGCGCCACCGCCAGCGCCCGCGACATGGTCGCCGTCCACCGACCCGAAATCAACATGCGCTCGGGCGCAGGCACCCAGCACGAAGCGCTGTGGGTGCTCAGCCGCGGTTACCCGCTGGAAGTCTTGGGTCGCAAGGGACAGTGGCTCAAGGTGCGCGATTTCGAGAACGACCGCGGCTGGGTGTACAAGCCACTGACCAGCGCACGCACGCCGCACCATGTGGTCAAGGTCCAGGTGCTCAACATTCGCAGCCGGCCCAGCCTCAGGAGCCGCGTGCTGGCCAAGGCCACGCACGGGGAGATCCTCAAGACGCTCGAGCGCAAGCGCGACTGGGTGAAGATCAAGCAGGACGGAGGCCCCACGGGCTGGGTATCGCGGCGGCTGGTGTGGGGCTGGTAGCGGCGCCGCCGGCCGGCCATCCCGTGCTGCGCGTGCTCAGCGTGAACGTGGGCTGCTGCCAGCGGCTGCGCGTGGGCCAGCGCAGCGTGCTCTCGGCCATCGGCAAGCGCGCAGTGGCCGGTGCCGTCAGCGTGGGCCGCCTGGGCCTGGACGGCGACGAGCAGGCCGACCCGAGCGTGCACGGCGGGCTGGCCAAAGCGGTCTACGCCTACCCGGCCGCGCACTACGCCTTCTGGCAGGCGCAGCGCCGCGAGCGCGGTGTCAGCCTGTTCGACGAAACGCTGCCGCCCGGCTTCATGGGCGAGAACCTCACGGTGGAAGGCCTGCTGGAAAACGAGGTCTTCGTGGGCGACCGCCTGCATTTCCCGGACTGCGTGCTGCGCGTGGCCGCACCGCGCGAGCCCTGCTACAAATTCGATGCCGTCATGGGCTTTGCGCGGGCCGGGCGCACCATGGCGCTGGCGGGCAACTGCGGCTACTACCTCGCCGTTGAGCAGCCAGGGACGATTGCTGCAGGGCAAGAAGCCTGGCTGCAGCCCGGCCAGCGGACCTTGAGCATCGCGCAGGCCATCGCCAGCAAATGGGCCAAGCACGCACGCTAGTCACTGCACCAGCAGCGTGGTACCCAGCGCCAGCGTGCCCTGCGACGCCATCCATTGCACACCTGTGACACCATCGTCTGCATTGGCAAAGCGCAGCGTATAGGCCGGGTTGACTGCAAGGCTGGCCGCCGGATCGGGTGCGCCCAAGTGGACACGATAGGTTCCTGCCGCCAGCGTGGCCGGCAGTGTTATCTCGCCCCCCAGGAGCAAAGGCTCGCCGGGTGCGGCCTGGCGCAGATCTGTGCCAGGCAATGGCAGCACCGTGGTCTGGCCCTGCATATCGACGAGCGACAGCACCAGACTGCGTTCATTCAAAGGGCGGGCCCAGCCCTGGTTGAGCAAGGTCACCGACCAGGCCAGCATGCCCCGGTGAACCGCCGTACTGCTGTGCGCCACGGTTTGCAGTACCAATCGGTAGCCCAGCCGTCGGGACACTTCGGCCAGGCAGCCGCCTGCCTGCCACTGCGCAAAGAAACCTTCGTAGTAGTCGCGATTCAGGTAACTCATGTGGTACGCGGCCCCCTCGCGAAGAATGTCGGCACATGTCATGCGGGCCTGGGTGGGCTCGGAGGGTGCACAGGTCTCCCCTCCAGCCCCCGTGACCGCCGTGGCCTGTTGCGCATAGGTGCGCAGCGTCTGCGATCCGGTAGCGGTCTCGGCAAAGTAGGTACCCACATCGTCCATGCTCGCCAGGAAACAGTCGTTGTGAAGACCGATGCGCCCAGCAGGCGGCGGCGATGACGACATCCACTGGGCAAACGTGACAGGCTCGGGGTACCACCGTGCCAGATCCGCCGGATAGCGCACCTGTAAAAGGCGCTGCGCAGGCAGCGCCTGCAGGAGCGCATCGCGCACCGCGACCTTGCGCGCCGGGGTGGTAAGGTTGTTGGACGATGTATGCCACTCGCCCCAGGCGCCGATGAAGCCGCCCTGCATGACGGCGATCACGTCGGCATTGCGCTGCAGTACCGGCTGCAGTTGCTGGATGTGGGATTTGACCCGCGACAGCGTGGCGTCCTGCGCGTTCAAGTACTCAGATTCGGTTTCGGGGTAGTTGTAGGCGAAGCGCAGTACTGCCTTGAGTCCCTGTCTGCGCAGGTTGGCAAAGCCCGTATCGAGCTTGTTCAGGTAGCTCGAAGGCAAGCTGCGCGTGCGGTAGGCGCTCAGATCGGCGGGCGTATAGACGAGGCGCTGCCCCTCTTGCACAACGTAGAGCAGCGAATCTGCCGTGATCCGGGATGGATCGGTGGCGAAGCGATAGAAACCGCGTTCGGGGCCAGGAAAATCCAGGTCGGTGGGCTGCAGGACCACCTGCACCATCGGAGAGCCCGATCTCAGACGCGCCATGGGTTCGGAGGCTGCTCCTTCTGAGCGCAGGGCGCCAGATTCATCTTCGCCACCACCGCAGGCGACCAACCCCGCCGCACACAGCACCATGGCGCCCCATGTCAGAGTCAACGCCTGCATCGCCCTCCCTCCTCGCCTGCGCAAGGTCAGGCGTCAGGGCATGCTACGGTGGCGGCCGGGCACTTTCAAACACATAAGTGCAACGCCTTGTGAGGGCACGTTACAAGATGAGCAAGCTGTTTGCAGGCCCCATGCAGGCCCACGTCCCATCGCACCCACCAGGCGCTACGGCACTGTGCGGCACCCAATGACGCGATGCGGTGGGGAAAAACAGTATCAGCGTGCCGCCTCGGGCAGCTCGATCTTCACTTCGAGGACCTCCAGGTTGTCCTGGCGCTCCAGGTGCACCTTGAGGTCCTCGGGGTTGATCTTGACGTATTTGCTGATCACCGCCACCAGTTCGCGCTGCAGTGCAGGCAGATAGTCGGGTTCGGAGGCATTGCGGCCGCTGCGCTCGTGCGCCAGGATGATCTGCAGACGTTCCTTGGCGACGCTGGCGGTTTTCTTCTTTTCGCCCAGCAGGAAGGAGAGGAAAGACGCCATGGCTTATTTGCTCCCGAACAGGCGCTTGAAGAAGCCGGGTTTCTCGGCATCGATGAAGCGCAGCGGTTTGTCTTCGCCCAGGAAGCGGTCGATCACATCCTTGTAGGCCTCGGAAACGTCGGTGCCCTGCAGGTGGATGGCGGGCAAACCCTGGTTGGACGCCTGCAGCACCACCTCGGATTCCGGGATGACGCCGATCAGCTTGATGCGCAGGATGTCCTGGATGTCTTCCAGGCTCAGCATCTGCCCTTCCTGCACGCGGCCGGGGTTGTAGCGGGTGATGAGCAAATGCTCCTTGATGGCTTCGCCCCCTTCGATGGCGCGCTTCGTCTTGCTGCCCAGCATGCCCAGGATGCGGTCAGAGTCGCGCACGCTCGACACCTCGGGGTTGGTCACCAGCAGGGCCTCATCGGCAAAGTGCATGGCCATGAGGGCGCCGCTCTCGATGCCGGCGGGCGAGTCGCAGACGATGTACTCGAAGTCCATTGCCGCCAGGTCTTCGAGCACCTTGCCCACGCCTTCCAGCGAGAGCGCGTCCTTGTCGCGGGTCTGGCTGGCGGCCAGCACGAACAGGTTGTCGCAGTTCTTGTCCTTGATGAGTGCCTGGTTCAGGTTGGCTTCACCCTGGATGACGTTGATCAGGTCGTACACCACGCGGCGCTCACACCCCATGATGAGGTCGAGGTTGCGCAGGCCGACGTCAAAGTCGATCACGGCGGTCTTGTGGCCGCGCAGGGCGAGGCCGGAGGAAAAGGCGGCGCTGGTGGTGGTCTTGCCCACGCCACCCTTGCCGGAGGTCACGACGACGATTTTGGCCATATGCGAGAAGTCTCTGTGGATTGGTTCAAGAAAATGCAAGGTTTCAAAGCGGTTCGATCAGCAGCTTTTCACCCTCGAGCCGCACCTGGGCCGGTTTGCCCAGGACGTCCGCGGGCAGCGCGGTTTCGGTTGTGCGGTAGATGCCGGCAATGGACACGAGCTGCGGCTCCAGGCAGGTGGTAAAGATGCGCGCCGCCGTGTTGCCGCGCGCCCCTGCAATGGCGCGGCCCCGCAGCGGGGCATAGACATGGATGTTGCCGTCGGCAATCACTTCGGCGCCAAAGCTCACCACGGCCAGCACCACCAGGTCGGCGCCGCGCGCATAGACCTGCTGGCCCGAACGCAGGGGCTTGTCGATGACCACGGTGCCCGGTCCGGCCACGGGAACCTCGCGCACCACCTCGATTTCCTGAACCACCTCGCGCGCGGCGGTCTCGCTGCGCGCAGGGGCCGCGTCCGGAGCCACCGCCAGGCCAGCGCCCACCGCCGCGGCCATCTGCTCGGGGCTGCCACCGCGGACCGCGACCGGCAGCGTGGCGTGGCTGCGCAGCACCGCGCACAGTGCGGGAAAGTCGATGGCCTCGGGCCATTCGCGCAGCGGTGCCAGGTCGATCAGCACCGCGTCCTGGTCGAAGAAGCCGGGCGCATCGGCCAGACGCTCTGCCAGATCGCCGGCGAGCTGCGCGGGATCGGGGTTTTTCAGCACCACCGCCAGCACCGGCAGCGAGGCGCTCTTGAGTTCAAGGCTGGTGCGGGTGTGGGCAGTCGTTGTCGGGGCCATGGAGGGTGGAGAAGCGGAGCACGCGCCCGGTTCGAGGTAGGCGCAAAGTGTACTGTGTGCGGTACGCGCCGCTGGCCACCGGCGCGGCCCCGAGCGCAGCGCGCGGGGTTGCCGGCAACGAAAAAGCCGGGTCTCGGCCCGGCTTTTCGCGGCGGCGCGCCTGGGAGTCCGTCAGTTGCGGTCCGCGCGCGCGGGACGCTGCCTGTTCGAGGACGCCGAGCGTGTGGACGCCGCGCTCGCATCCATCGCCGTGCCCGAGGTACCCGAATTCATGGAACTGCCGGCCGCAGTACCCGAGGTGCCCGCAGTGCCCGTGTTGGCGGGGGGAGGGGTCTGGGCATTTTGCTGCGCCGCCGGCGTGGCGGCTGCGGAGGTGCCCTTTTGCTCGTTGGGCGGCTGGACCTGCGCGAGCGCGGCGCCCGCCAGTGCCACGCTGGCGACGGCGGCAAGCAAGCTCTTGAGAGAGGTGGATGGGGACATTTGGTGCTCCTTGGAAGATGGTTGGATAGGCCAGCGAGCCGCGGCTTGCACAATGCCGCTGTCGCCGTGGCACCACCATACTTTCAGCACGAGAAAACCGGGTCAGCCACGAGCCTCAGGGCGTGTCGGACGAGGCGCCCTCACGCCCGGGGCCTCGCGTCTGAGCCGTGGCGGCGCGCACTTGCTGCTCGGAGACGCCAAAAAATTCGGCTGCCGAGCGGGTCTCCGGAAGCACGTAGATCACTGCCCCTGCGCTGTGCACCAGGGGACTGAGAACGTCTTCATAAAAGCGCACCGGCATGTTGATGCAACCGAAGGAAATGCGGTTGTCCGCGGCCGTCTTGCTGGCCAGACGCTGCAAGCGCCGCTCAGACTTCACGTTCGCCCGCACGCGGTGCATGGAGACGGCAGCGTCGTAGTCGACCCACACCACATCCTCGCCGCGCTGGTTGACTCCCGGCTCGGCGACAAAACGCCCTGCGGGCGTGGTGCGCTCCTCAGGCCGGACCTGCGACAGCGGCTTGTCGCCCACGCCGGGGACCGTGTGATCGCCGATGGCGGACCCGAGCAGCACGGGCGCTGCTCCTCGCAGCGTGCCGACCGCATCGAAAACGAAGGCTTTGGCGTTCTTCTTGTCCACCACGACCACGGCGTGGGGGCCGCGGTCGCCCGAGACAAATGCCCAACGGGCGATCAGACGCGCTTCTCGCGACGCCGCGTGGTTGCCAAAATGCGCCAGACCCCTGGCGTCGGCGCGCACCACAGCAAAGCTGTTGGGCACTGCGCAAGCCAGGGCCAGCGCTGCTGCTGGTGCCCAGCGCAGCGCCCGTTGGCCCAGCCCGAACCTGCGCCCAATCAAGCGCAGCCGATGGCATGCGTGCATGGTGACCTCCCGGGATGAAAGAAGATCGCATCCTGCCACGCGCGCACGCGCTTGGGCGTTCCGGCAAACCGCAGAGGGTGTAGGAAATCACCCCCTGTTGCGGGGCTCGTGCAGCCATGGCGGCAGCTCGGCGCCGCAGTGGTAGCAGTACCGCGCCTCGGGCAGATGCCCCTCCGTCAGGCACTCGTGGCAGGTGCGGGTGGTGGGGGTGCGCAGGGGGACCAGTCGCTGCGAGGCCATTTCGGCAGTGACGATGCCGGTGGGCACGGCCAGCGTGCCCCAGCCCAGCAGCATCATGACCGAGGAAATGAAGCGGCCCAGCTCGGTGCGCGGCGTGATGTCGCCAAAGCCCACCGTGGTCATGGTCGTGATGGCCCAGTAAACCGAGGTGGGAATGCTGGTAAAGCCGTTCTCCGGCCCCTCCACCACGTACATCAGGGTGCCCATGACGAGAACGATCATCATCACACCGGCAATGAACACCGTGATCTTGCGCCGGCTGGCGCGCAGTGCATGCCCCAGGCTGCGGTATTCGACCACATAGGCCGGGAGCTTGAAAACGCGAAAGATGCGCAGCAAGCGCAGCACGCGCACGTCGATCAGGGCATGGGCTTCGGGCAGCAGCAGCGCCAGATAGGTGGGCAGCAATGCCAGCAGGTCGATCACACCAAAGAAGCTGGTGGCGTAACGCAGCGGATGGCGCACCGTGGCCAGACGGGCCAAGTACTCCACGGTGAATACCGCGGTAAAAAACCATTCGGCCAGCTCCAGCGGATGGTGCAGGCGCGCGCGAATCGCGGGCACGCTGTCGGCCGTCACCACCGCGACGCTGAGCACAATCAGCACAATCAGCGCCTGGTCAAACCAGCGCCCGGCGCGCGTGTCGGCCTCGAAGATGATGGTGTAGACCCGCAGGCGCCATCCGCGCAGCGCGGCAGAAGGTTCGTCAGGCAGGGGGCGCATGGCGGCACTGTAAGCCAAGGCAGCGCCGCATAGGGCGATGCAGCGCCGGCGCTTCCATAATCGGCGGATGCCGGACCTGCGCAAGCCCCACCTCGATACCCTCGCCATTTCCATTCTGCTGGCCTGCTGCCTGTTCTGGGGCTTTCAGCAGGTGCTGGTCAAGGCCACCGTGGCTGAGGTGGCGCCGGTGTTTCAGGCCTTCGTGCGATTTGCGATGGCCAGCGCTGCCGTGCTCCTGTGGTGCCTGTGGCGCGGCGTGCCGCTCCATCCGCTGCGCGAGGGGCGCGGGGCGCTTTGGGGCGGCCTGCTGGCGGGCGCTCTGTTCGCCGGCGAGTTCGCGTGCATCTACCTTGGTCTGCAGTACACGCAGGCTTCGCGCCTGACGGTGTTTTTGTACTGCGCGCCCTTCTGGGTGGCACTGATCCTGCCGCGCTTCGTCGCCGGCGAAGGACTGCGCGGCTGGCAATGGGCCGGCCTGGCCGGAGCTTTCGTCGGCGCGGCGCTGGCGTTGGGCGACGGACTGTGGCACCCCGCCGTCCAAACCCAGCCTCTGGCCTGGCTGGGCGACCTGCTGGGCCTGGCCGCAGGCCTGATGTGGGCGCTGACCACCGTGGTGATCCGCAGCACGCCGGTGGGCCGCATCGCCCCGGCCAAGCAATTGCTCTACCAGGTGGGGGTGAGCACGGCCGTGCTTCCCTTCGTGTCGCTGGCGCTGGGAGAGACCTGGTCCTTGCAGCTGAGCGGCTTTGCCTGGACTTCGCTGTTGCTGCAGTCGCTGGTGGGAGCGTTTGCCAGCTACCTGGCGTGGATGTGGTTGCTGGCGCATTACAACGCGACCAAGATGTCTTCGTTCGTCTTTCTGACGCCGGTATTTGCCTTGCTCTTTGGCGCGTTCTGGCTGGGCGAAGCCATCACCCCCGGCCTGCTGGCGGCGCTGACGCTGGTGGCGGTCGGCATCGTCGTCGTCAACCGCCGACCGCGCATGGCGGCCGGCGCGTAGGTTTTCAGCCGACACGCAGGCCCGCGCTGGCCTGACGCGCACCACCCCCTGCCCCGCGCACAGTGAAGGCATGGCGGCGCGCAGCCTGCGCATCGCCCCAACACCAGCAAAAAGGAGGCCTTCCGTGGCCCACAGCAATCTTCTGGGCGGCGACAGCATCGCCGTGCAACCCGATGGCCGCAGCGCCGAGGCGCTGGGCACCAGCGGAAATTCCGACAGCGGAAGCGACGTGGTCGGCACGCTCAGCCGGGCCGAACTGCAAAGCGACAGCGACGCGACCGGCACCGGCGAGCGCTCGGACGTGGAGCGCGACAACGCCGGTGTGGCCCGCGACATCCGCCCCGACCGGGTGCGCGGCCCGGACGGCCAGCCGGCCCCGGAAACAGCGGCCCGGGACATCGACCAGCTCGCGAGTGACGACGACGCCGCGCCCGGCGCGCAGCCCTCGGTCTGAGCGCCACCGGGCACGCAGGCACCGTGGTTCGAGCGCTTTGCGCACGCCAGCGGCCGGCCGCCCCGCCGGCCCGGCGCCTTTCGAGCGTGCTGCGCGATGTGTTCGGCCACAAGCGCCTGCGCGCGGGCCAGCGCGAGGTGATCGAGCGGGTGCTGGCCAGACGCAGCACGCTGGCCATCATGCCCACCGGTGCAGGCAAATCGCTGTGCTACCAACTGCCGGCCTGTCTGCTCACGGCGCGCACCGTCGTGGTCTCGCCGCTGATCGCGCTCATGAAGGACCAGGCCGACGCGCTGTCGGCGCGGGGCGTAGCCTGCGCCGCGCTCCACAGCGGCCTGGGCCAGGACGAGGAGGCCCGCGCGCTCGCGGCGATCGCAGACGGCAGCGCGCGTGTCGTGCTGACCACGCCCGAGCGCCTTTCGGATCCGCAGTTCCTGCGCCTGCTGGCGCGCCGGCCCACGGCACTGCTGGCGGTCGACGAGGCCCATTGCCTCTCGCAATGGGGGCACGACTTTCGCCCCGCTTTTCTCGACATCGCCCTGGCCGTGGACGCGCTCGGCCGCCCGCCTGTGCTGGCGCTGACCGCGACCGCCAGCGAGCGCGTGGTCGACGATGTCTGCGCCCAGTTGGCAATACCGCGCTCGGGCGTGCTGCGCACCGGCGTCTACCGGGCCAACTTGCACTTCGCGGTGGACGCGGTGGCCGACGCCAGGGACAAGCCCGAGCGTCTGCTGGCCCATGTGCTTCAGGATGCGCAAGGCAGCGGCATTGTCTACACCGCCACCATCAAGGCCGCCGAGGAGGTGCACGCGGCTCTGCGCGCAGCCGACGTGCGCTGCGCGCTGTACCACGGGCGCCTGGGCTCCGCGCAGCGCCAGAAGGTGCAGGACGACTTCATGGCAGGCCGCTGCCGCGTGCTGGTTGCCACCAACGCCTTTGGCCTGGGCATCGACAAGCCCGACATCCGCTTCGTGTTGCACTACCAGATGCCAGCGAGCCTGGCCACGTACTACCAGGAAGCGGGTCGCGCCGGGCGCGACGGCGCCCCGGCCCGCTGCACGCTGGTTTACCTGCATGGCGACCGCGCGGTGCAGCGCTTCTTTCTGAGTGGCCGCTATCCATCCCTGGCGGATATCGAAGCCGTGCACCGCGCCCTGCTGCGCCCCCCTCCGGACGGCGGTGCCTGGACCATGACCGCGCTGCAGACCGCGCTGGAGCGTCCGGCCAGCAAGCTGCGCGTGGCACTGGCGCAACTGCGCCGCCAGGGCGTGGTGGGCCAATCCAGCGAAGGCGCCCTCACCCTGCTGCGGCCCGAACTGCACTTGGACGAGGTGCACGGCCTGGTGCGCGCCTACGCCCAGCGTCGGGAGGACGACCTGACCTCGCTCGAAGCGATGGTGTACTACGCCCAGACCGGCCGCTGCCGCTGGCAGGTGCTGCTGGAACACTTCGAGCCAGAGCACGAGCACCCCCGCTGCGGTCACTGCGACACCTGCCAGGCGCTGGCGCGCAACCCAGCCCGAGGCGAGCGCGCGAACGATGCCCTGCCTTCTGCCACCGCCACCGCCAACGGCACCGCCAGCGCAAACGCCGGCGAGGGCCTCGTCTGCGCCGCCGGGCAGCCCAACGGCATCTGTGTGGCCCCCGAGGCACGGACAAGCTTTTCGCCGGGGGACCGGGTGCGCGCCAGGCGCTATGGCCAGGGCGTGGTCGTGCAGGTGGACGCGCTGTCGGTGACGGTACGTTTTGCCGATGGCAGCGAGCGCTGCTTTGCGCCCACCTTCATCACCCCCCTGCCCCCACGCCGAAGACGCACACGACAGGCTCCCGCGCTGCGCGAGCAGGCGGCAGCCGCTGCCTGAGCCTCATCGCATTTTGCTATCGAATGAGGAGCTGCTCGCGCCCTACAGATAAGCGCTAGGGGCCGAAAACCCTATATTTTCGGGATGCGAATGCGGCTGATCATCAGCGAGCCCGACAATGCAAACACCAGCACCAGCGGATGCAGGCCCCAGCCCGCCACCTGCCACTGGCCGAACCACAGGGTTTCGCGGACTGCGCCCAGCCAGGCGGCAACGGCCAGCAAGGCGACCCAGGCAATGGACGTGGGGATCGGCGTGCCTTCGAAATACTTGACCTTGCCATCCTCGCCCGAGAGGGTTTCCGCCGTGACGTTGTAGCGCGCCAGGCGCGAGACGCCGCAGGCGACGAAGTAGGCCAGCACGATGCGGTCCCAACCGCCCTGCATGCCGCAGGCGTAGGCCAGCACGGCAGGGGCGACGCCAAACGAGATCACGTCGGCCAGCGAATCGAGCTCGCGGCCCATGGCCGAGCTTTTTTGCCGCCAGCGCGCGACGCGGCCGTCGAGAACGTCGAAGATGAGCGCCGCCAGCACCAGGCCGGCGGCAAAGTACACGTGCCGCACGTCGCCGTTTTCCAGGTAAGTCATGGCGGAAAACAGCGCCCCCACGCCACACACGGCGTTGCCCAGCGTGAACCAGTCGGCGAGGTGGAACTCGCGAATCATGGAAAAGCGCTTGGGGCGCGGGGCGCTGGAGTCGGTCATGGGCAGCTTTGCGGCGGACGGAGGGCCCATTATGGAAGCGCTGCCAGCGTCGCCGGTGTAGGCCGGCGCCGCAGCGGCTCAGCCGCGCGCCGCACGATCGGCCGCAAACGCCACGTACCAGTCCAGGCAGGCGGGGTTCGCCATGGCGTCCTTGTTGACCACTTTGTCGAGCGGCTGGCCCAGCAGCATCTTCTTGATCGGCAGCTCCTGCTTTTTGCCGCTGAGCGTGCGCGGCACCTCGGGCACGGCGAAGATGTCGTCGGGCACGAAGCGCGGGCTCAGTGCGGTGCGCACGGCGTTGTTGATGCGCGCGCGCAGCGCGTCGGTAAGCGTGTGGCCCGCTCGCAGCACCACAAAGAGCGGCATGTAGCTCTCGCGCCCCAGGTATTCCAGATCCACCACCAGGCTGTCGAGCACCTCCGGCAGGGCTTCCACGGCGCTGTAGATTTCGCTCGTGCCCATGCGCAGGCCATGGCGGTTGATGGTGGCGTCCGAGCGGCCGTAAATCACGCAGCCAGGGTGCTTCGCACTGCCGATCTCGATCCAGTCGCCGTGGCGCCAGACGGCGCCCATCTCGGGCGGCCCGTCGCCGCCACCGGGCAGGCGGCCGTGGCCCGCGGGAAAGCTGTCGAAGTAGCTCGACAGGTAGCGTTCGCCAAAGGGATGGCCCCCACGCTCCCCCACTGCGCGTGGGTCGCTGCCCCCCGAGGGGGCCTTCGCAGCTTGGGGCGGCCCGGCGCTGCTCACGTCCCCCCACAGGTACAGCGGCATCGACGGGATGGGCTGCGTGCAGACCAGTTCACCGACAGCGTCCAGTACCGGCTGGCCGTTGCTGTCCCAGGCCTCGACAGCGGCGCCCAGCATGCGGCACTGCATGCGGCCGGGGATTTGCGGCAGCTCGCGGTTGCCGCCAATGAAGGCGCCGGCAAAGTCGGTGCCCCCCGAGATGTTGGCCCACCAGATGCCATCTTCCCGGTTGCCATCGACCCCCGCCGCCGCCATGAAGCGCGTTCCCCATTGCTGCACTTCGGCCGACAGTGGCGAGCCGGTGGAGCCCAGCGCGCGGATGCGGGTCAGGTCGCCGCACTGGGCAGGCGTGATTCCGGCCTTCATGCAGTTGGCGTAGAAGGCCGCGCCCGCGCCAAAGAAGCTCACCCCGGTGTCAGAAGCAAAACGCCACAGCTGCGTCCAGTCGGGCGCGTCTTTGGATCCGCCGGGGTTGCCGTCAAAAATGGCGCAGGTGGTTCCCAGCAGCAGGCCCGCCATCTGCGCATTCCACATCACCCAGCCGGTCGAGCTGTACCAGTGGTAGCGCTCGCCCCAGCTGTTGGGCGCGTAGCTGCAGCCGATGTCGTTGTGCAGGGCGCCCAGTTCCATCAGCACCAGCAGCATGCCGCCGTGGCCATGGACGATGGGCTTGGGCAGGCCGGTGGTGCCGCTGGAATAGACGATCCACAGCGGGTGGTCAAAGGGCAACCACATCGGCTCAAAACCCTCAACTTCAGCATTATTTTGGCCGCTAGCGCTTGTCCAGCTTGTCCATCCAGCTACAGAAACAGAAGCATCCAGGTTGCCCACCACGACGCAGTGGCGCAGGCTGGGCAACTGCGCCCGCAGCTCGGCGAGCACCGGCAGGCGGTCGTGCTCGCGCCCGCCGTGGATCACACCATCGACGCCAATCAGCACCGTGGGTTCGATCTGCCGGAAGCGGTCCAGCACCGCCTGCGTTCCCATGTCGGGGGCGCAAATGCTCCAGACGCCGCCAATGGCCGCCGTGGCCAGCAGCGCGACGGCAGCTTCAGGAATGTTGGGCAGGTAGGCCGCCACGCGATCGCCCGGCTGCACGCCTGCGGCCTGCAGGTGCAGCGCGAGCGAGGCCACCTGGCGGCGCAGCTCGGGCCAGGAGAGTTCGCGCTGCGCGCCGCGCTCGTTGCTGGCCACGATGGCCGGCATGCCGGCGGCGTGCGCGCCATCGACATGGCGCAGCGCCTGGCGCGCGTAGTTCACCTGGGCGCCGGGGAACCACACTGCGCCGGGCATGGCGTTTTTGGCCAGCACGCCCAGATGCGGCGTCGGCGACTGGATGTCGAAGAACTCCCAGATGCTTTGCCAGAACACGTCGAGATCGGTCGTGGACCAGCGCCAGAGCGCGTCGTAGTCGCCAAAGTGCAGGCCACGCTCGGCGCGCAGCCAGTCCTGGTAGAGGCGAATCTGGGGAATGTGGGGCGCTTGCATAGGCTTTGGAGGGTAGCGCCGGGCGGGCAGCCGGGCGACTAGGGTTTGTACGGTTGTACAAGGGTTTTGTACGAGCGTTCAATACCGGCATGCCCACGCTCACCCGTCCCCGCACCGGCCGCGTACGAAGCGTCCCTGGCGAGCGACCCGATCGCCGCGCAGCCATTCTGCTGGCAGCCGAAAAGCTGTTTGCCGAACACGGCTACCACGCGGTGTCGATCCGGCAGATCGCCCAGGAGGCAGGCGTACCCCTGGCGCTGGTGGGTTACTACTTTGGCCAGAAGCACGAGTTGTTTCACGCCATCTTTGCCCATTGGCGCGGCACCATTTCCGAGCGTCTGGCGCTGCTGGCGCACGCCGAGGCCAGCCCGCGCGATGCGCATTACCTCGGGCGCATCGTGAACGCGTTCTTGCAGCCCGTTCTGCAGCTTCGCGCCAGCAGCGAAGGCGAGTACTACGCCCTGCTGGTGGCGCGCGAGCTGCTGTACCGCACCCCAGCTACCGAACAGGTGCTGGCCGATTTTTTCGACCCCATGGCCCATGCCTTCATTGCGGCGCTGCAGGCGGCCTGCCCCGGCAGCACGCGCGCCCAGACCGCCTGGGCCTACCAGTTCACCATGGGCGCGCTGCTGCACCACCTGATCGATCACCGCGTCGAGCGCTTGTCGCTGGGCGCCAATACCCCCCACGACGCGCAGGCCGCGCCGCTGCTCACCGCCTTCATCACCGCTGGAATTGGCGCGCTGCTGCTGCCGGCGCCCCCCCTCACGCATCCTGTCGCAACCGCTTGATCCACCCACAAGGAGACTTCCTATGCACCGCCGTACCCTGCACCGCCTGACCCTGGCCGCCACGCTGGCCCTGGTTGCCACCGGCGCCGCACATGCCCAGCAAACCATTCGCCTCACCGCAGCGGGCGGCCACCCGCCGGTGTTCCTGTGGGTCAAGCTGATTGACGAGTTCTTTATCCCCGAGGTGGACAAGCGCCTGGCAGCCGCTGGCGGCAAGACCAAGATCGACTGGACGCGCGCCTGGGGCGGCACCCTGATCAAGATCGGCAGCGAATCCAAGGGCATTGCCGATGGCGTGGCCGACATCGGCTTTGTTGGCACCATTTTTGAAGCGCCGCGCTTTCCGCTGCAAAACGTGAGCTACTTTGCCCCCTTTGGCTCCGACGACATCGGCACCGTCACCAAGGTGGTCAACCAGTTGCAGCACGACGTTCCCGCCATGGGCGGCACCTGGACCAAGAACGGCCTGGTGTACCTGGGCGGCGCCGCGCTCGACTCCTACCACCTGTGGACCAACTTTCCGGTGAACTCGGTGGACGATCTCAAGGGCAAGAAGATCACGGCGCCCGGACCCTCGGCCAACTGGATTCGCGACACCGGCGCGGTGGCGGTGGCGGGCAACCTGAATACCTACTACGAGGACATCAAGTCCGGCGTGTCCAACGGTGTCATCACCTTTGCCACCGGCGCCTGGGGTGCCAAGGTGCACGAAGTGGCGCCCTACATCACCAAAGTCAATTTCGGCTCCCAGTTCGCTGGCGGCATCGCCATGAACAAGGGGCGCTTCGACAAGCTGCCGCCCGAGGTGCAGAAGATCTTCCGCGACGTTGGCGACGAATACAGCGCCCGCTTTGCTGCTGCGCAAGCGGCCGCTGCCGCCGGCTTGCTCAAGAAGATGGAAGAAGCCGGTGCAAAAATCAGCGAACTGCCGGCCGCCGAGCGCAAGCGCTGGGCCGACACCTTGCCGCCGATCGCCAAGACCTGGGCGGCCGACCTGCAAGCCAAGGGGCTGCCCGCCGACGAGGTGCTCAAGGGCTATGTGGAAGGGCTCAAGAAAAACGGCGCCGATCTGCCGCGCGACTGGTCGGCAAAGTAAGGCCGTGCGAAGCGCCTGAACCCATGGAGCCCACCAACACCACAGCGCTCGCGCAAGAACCGGACGCCGTACCCAAGGACGCCTACGGCCAGCCGCTGCCGGCGGGCTTTCAGCGCGTGGTCCAGGCGCTCAACGCGCTGGGCACGCTGTGGATCGTTGCGCTCATGGTTCTCATCAACACCGACGTGCTGGGACGCAACCTGTTCCATGCGCCGGTGCGCGGCGTCACGGAACTGGTGTCGCTGTCCATCGTCGGCATCGTGTTCCTGCAGTTGGCGGACACCTTGCACAGCGGCCGCATCACGCGTGCCGACGTGCTGCTGCAAGGTCTGCAGAAGAAGCGCCCGGTGCTGGCGGCGCTGCTGCACGCGTTCTTTCACCTGGTAGGCGCGCTGCTGATGGGCACCATTCTGTGGGCTGCCTGGCCAACGCTGTGGGAGTCGATCCGGATACGCGAATACGTCGGCGCCATCGGCGACTTCACCGCGCCCGTGTGGCCGGTGCGCGTGGTGATGCTGCTGGGCCTGTGGGCCACGCTCATCACCTTTGTGTTGCTGGCGCTGGCCGATGTGCGCCGCGCTGCGCGTGTGCGCCAGATGCGCGCTACGGGGCACGGCGCATGAGCCCGACGCTGATTGCCTGCGCCTCGCTGGTGCTGATGCTGGCGCTGATCTGGGCCGGCATGCACGTGGCCGTGGTGCTGGCCGTGGTGTCCTTTGTCGGCGTCTGGCTCATCAAGGGCGACCCCGGCATTGCGGCCAACCTGCTGGCACAGGCCAGCAGCGACGCCATTGCCAGTCACATCTTTGGTGTGGTGCCGCTGTTTGTGCTTACCGGTTTTCTGGTGGCCATGGCCGACATCGGCAAGGACGCGTTCGAGGTGGCCAACCAGTTGCTGCGCCGCCTGCGCGGGGGCCTGGGCATCGCCACCGTAGCGTCCAACGCCGTGTTCGCCGCCATCACCGGCATATCGATCGCCTCGGCTGCGGTGTTCACCCGCGTGGCGGTGCCCGAGATGCGTCGCTATGGCTACAACCCCCAATTTGCCGTGGGCGTGGTCGCGGGCTCTTCGGTGCTGGGCATGTTGATTCCGCCCAGCCTGCTGATGATTCTGTATGGGTTCTTGTCCAACCAGTCGGTGGGCGACTTGTTCACTGCCGGCATCGTGCCGGGCCTGCTCTTGGCGCTGGCCTACGCCGTGGGCATCGTGGTCATGTCCTTTGTCTGGCCGCGCTCGGTGTTTGCAAGCGGCGCGCCGCTGCCAAGCAACGATGCCGATCTGATGCCGCTCGGCACCCTGGTGCGCAAGATCATTCCCAGTCTGCTGATGATCGTGGCCGTGCTCGGCGGCCTGTACGCCGGCTACTTCACCGCCACGGAGGCCGGCGCCGTGGGTGCGCTGCTCGCGCTCATCATCGCGCTGCTGCGGCGCAAGCTCAACGCGCGCACGCTTTGGAGCGTGCTGACCGAGACCGGCCATGTCACGGTGTCGGTCAGCTTCCTCATCATCTGCGCCACCATCTACACGCGCATGCTGGCGATGTCGGGCATGCCGCAGTTTCTGGTGGAAACCATGGCGCAGGCGGGGCTGGGTGCGACGGCGTTTCTGATGCTCTATGTGCTCATCGTGATTGCGCTGGGCATGGTGGTGGATTCCTCGTCCATCCTGCTCATCGTGCTGCCGCTGATGCTGCCGCTGGCCGAGGGCTTTGGCATGAACCTGATCTGGTTCGGCGTGGTCACCGTGGTGGCAGTGGAGATCGGCCTGCTGACGCCGCCGTTCGGCCTGTCGGTCTACGTCATCAAAAGCACGCTGCAGGACGAAAGCGTGTCGCTCGGCGACATCTTTCGCGGCACCGCGCCGTTCACGCTGATGATGCTGGCGGTCTTGCTGCTGCTCATCTTCTTTCCTGCCATCAGCCTGGTGCTGCTGAAATAGAGGAGCCAGCCATGCCCAATCCACTCGACGGCTTCACCGTGGACCGCGCCGCCATCGCTTATGTCGGCCACGACCTGCAGCGCCCCGAGTGCATCCTGGCCGAGCCCGACGGCACGCTGTGGTCCGCCGATGCGCGCGGCGGCGTGATGCGCATCGCGCCGGACGGCACGCAGCGTTTTATCGGCCAGCAAGCCGACGCGCGATTTGGCGCAGCAACCGCCCAAGATGCGCAGGCGGTGGAACAAAAGTTCACCACTGGCACCCTGCCCAACGGCCTGGCCTTTGCTGCCAATGGCGACATCCTGATTTCCAACTTCGGTACCGACGTGCTCGAGGTGATGACGCGCGAAGGCCACACGCGGCTGCTCGCCGACACCATCGACGGCCAGCCCATCGGCAAAGTGAATTTCGTGCTGCGCGATGCCAAGGGCCGCATCTGGATTACCGTCTCCACCCGCATGAATCCGTGGACCCAAGCGGCCGGCACGCGCGTGCGCGATGGTTACGTGGCGGTGCTGGACGACACCGGCGTCTACGTGGTGGCCGATGGCTTTCACTTCACCAACGAAATCCGGCTGGACGCGGCAGGCGAGTGGCTCTACATCGTGGAAACCACCGGCCCGCACATCACCCGCATGCGGGTGGACGGCAGCGGTCCACGCGTGCGCCTGACCGACCGCGAAATTTTTGGCCCCAGCCACCTGGGTGGTTTCCCCGACGGCATTGCTTTCGACGCGCACGGCAACCTGTGGTGCACGCTGGTGATGGTGGACCAATTGATTGCACTCACGCCCCAGGGCGACAAGCGCATCTTGCTCGACGACGGGAACCCCGAGGCCTCGCGGCGCCTGCTGGAGAGCATGGCCGCAGGGTACGTCAGCCCCGAGGCCATGCTGGCCGCGCGCGGCAGCATCGCGCCCTGGATGGCGAGCATCACCTTTGGCGGGCCAGACCTGCGCACCGTCTACCTCGGCAGCCTGATGGGCACGCGCATTCCGTTTTTTCGCTCGCCCGTGGCTGGCCTGCCCCTCGCGCACTGGAATTGATTTACCTCTTTGGAGAACCCCATGGCACGCACCTTCATTGACCTCTCGATTTACCTGGAAAACGACGTCATTTCCGACCCACCGGCGTTCGCGCCAAAGATTCAGTATTTCTCGCACGAGAACACCTTCGAGCAGATTTCTCCGTTTTTCCCTGGCCTCAAAAAGGAAGACCTGCCCGACGGCGAAGGCTGGGCAGTGGAGCTGGTGAATCTGTCAACCCACAACGGCACGCACCTGGACGCGCCCTACCACTTCCACTCCACCATGGACAAGGCGCTGGGTGAGAAGAAGCCCGCCATCACCATCGACCAGGTGCCGCTCGAATGGTGCTTTCAGCCCGGCGTGAAGCTCGACTTCCGCCACTTTGCCGACGGCTACGTAGTCACCGCGCAAGACGTGGAAGCCGAGCTGGCGCGCATCGGCCACACACTCAGCCCGCTCGAAATCGTGGTCGTCAATACCCGTGCCGGTTCGCGCTACGGCCACGGCGATTTCGTCAGCGCCGGCTGCGGCATGGGCTACGAGGCCACCATGTATCTGCTGGAGCGCGGTGTGCGCCTGACCGGCACCGACGCCTGGAGCTGGGACGCGCCCTTTGTGCACACGGCGCAGAAGTACGGCCAGACGCACGACGCCAGCTTGATCTGGGAAGGCCACAAGGCCGGCCGCGACATCGGCTACTGCCATATGGAAAAGATGCACAAGCTCGAAGCCCTGCCGGCGACGGGCTTCACCATCAGCTGCTTTCCCCACAAGATTCGCGGCGCCTCGGCCGGCTGGACCCGCGCCGTCGCCATCTTCGACGACGCCCTATTGCCTGAGAAACCCGCCAAAGTTTGAGGACGCTGCCATGAGCACCATCGACCACACCCACAACCCGGCGGCCCGCAGCTGGGTGACCTCGGCCAACGCACCGGGCTGCGACTTCCCGATCCAGAACCTGCCCTTTGCCGTGTTCCGCCACCACGGCGCGGGCGAGCCGTTTCGGGGCGGCGTGGCGATTGGCGACCAGGTCATCGACCTGGCGCGGGTGGCCGAGCTCGGCTGCCTGGAAGGCCTCGCCCACGAGGCTGCGCTTGCGGGTGCGCGCCCGTACTTGAACGAGCTGATGGCCATGGGCCCGCAGGCCGCACGCGCGCTGCGCCACGGCCTGTTTGCGCTGTTGAAAGAGGGCGCCGATGGCCCGGCGGTGGACGTCCTGCGCGGCTGCCTCACGCCGCAGGTGGCGGTGCAATACACCGTACCGGTGCAGGTGCACAACTACACCGATTTCTACACCTCCATCCACCACGCGCG
>JAMLIT010000022.1 GCA_023954035.1 Burkholderiaceae bacterium
GTGCGTGAGCACCGCGGCTGCCTGGTGTGGGGCGGCACAGCGCAGCTCTCGCCGGCAGACGACGTATTGATTTCCGTCGAACGGCCACTGTCCATCGACTCGCCGGGCCAGATGGTGGCCTCCATCCTGTCGAAAAAGATCGCTGCGGGCTCCACCCACCTGCTGCTCGACATTCCCGTCGGACCAACCGCCAAAGTGCGCTCCACGGCCGAAGCGCAGCGATTGCGCCGCTTGTTCGAATACGTGGCGCAGCGCCTGGGCCTGGTGCTGGATGTGGTGATTACCGATGGCAGCCAGCCGATCGGCAATGGCGTAGGCCCGGTGCTGGAGGCGCGCGACGTGATGCGCGTGCTGCAGGGCGACCCGCGTGCACCCACCGATTTGCGCGAAAAATCGCTGCGCCTGGCGGGGCGCATGATCGAGTTTCACCCCGACGTGCGCGGCGGCGCCGGCTACGCCATTGCGCGCGACATTCTCGAATCGGGTAGGGCGCTGGCGCGCATGCAGGCCATCATTGCGGCGCAAGGGGCCCGCGCGTTCGACCCCGAGCACCCGCATTTGGGCCCCTTGCAGTTTGACGTCTGCGCCCCCCTCCCCGGGACCGTGACCGCCATCGACAACCTGCAGATGGCACGCATTGCCCGTCTTGCCGGCGCGCCAGTTGCGCGCGGTGCGGGTGTGGACCTGCTGTGCAAACTGGGCGCCACCGTCGCGCCGGGCACCGCCCTTTACCGCGTGCACGCCAGCTACCCCGCCGACCTCGAATTCGCGCGCCAGGCCTGCGCGCGCGAAAGCGGTTACCGAATCGACGGCGCCGTGCCGCCCGGTCCCTCCCTGGAAGAAAATTGACCATGGACAGTCCCGAAGAACCTGGGGCGTGCCTGCTCCACTTTGCCGATGAGGCGAGCAGCGCAGGCCGCCTGGCCGCTGCCACGGGCCTGCGCCCCCTGGCGATCGAACGCCACCGCTTCCCGGACGGAGAAATCAAGCTGCGCCTGCCCGTGGACGCCGCCGGGCGCTTGCCCCGACGCGCCGTGCTGCTGCGCAGCTTGCACCAGCCCAACGAAAAGCTGATCGAACTGCTGCTGGCCGCCGAAACTGCGCGCGCGCTGGGCGTGCAATCGCTCGCCCTGGTGGCGCCGTACCTGGCCTACATGCGCCAGGACATCGCTTTTCAACCCGGTGAAGCGGTGAGCCAGCGCATCGTCGGCCCGTTTTTGGGGCGATTGTTTGATGCTGTGGTCACTGTGGACCCGCATCTGCACCGCATTGCACGGCTGGACGAGGCCATTCCTGGGCGCGCCTGCGCCGTGGTCAGCGGCGCGCCGCTGCTGGCCGACTGGATTGCTGCGCAGCGGGAGGCGCCGCTACTGCTCGGGCCGGATGCCGAATCGGCGCAGTGGGTGGCCCAGGCGGCCGCCCGGCATGTTTTTGAGTCTGCGGTCTGCAGCAAGACGCGCCACGGCGACCGCCAGGTCGCTGTCACGCTGCCCGATGTGTTCCTGCGTGGGCGCAGCGTGGTTTTGCTGGATGACGTGGCCAGCACCGGCCATACCCTGATCGAGGCGACCCGATTGCTGCGGGCGGCGGGTGCGGCATCGGTTGACGTGGCCGTGACCCATGCGCTGCTGGCGGACGCCGATCTGGCGGCGCTGCATGCTGCGGGCGTGGGTGCCTTCTGGAGTACCGACTGCGTTGCCCACCCGAGCAACTGTGTTTATATGGCGCAAACCTTGGGGCGTGCGCTGGGCGAACTGGGCTGGTGAAGGTGCCTGGGGCAGCCACCACACGCGACAATGGAGCGTTAGAACCCGCGAAGGACCCTTGTTATGTTGCTTGATGCCTCCGAATGCCAGCTGGTGCTGGTGGACTACCAGGAGCGGTTGATGCCGGTCATCCACGATGCATCGGCCACCCTGGCCAATGCCTTGCGTCTGGCGCGCCTGGCGCAACTGATGGACGTGCCGGTCTGGGGCACCGAGCAGAACCCCTCGCGCCTGGGCCCCAACGACGCCCAGTTGCGCGCGCTGTGCAGGGACACCCTTGCGAAAATGCATTTCAGCGCCGCCGAAGAAGGTCTGGGCGAATGGCTTCGCCCGCCCGCCAAGCCCCCGGCGGGCAATGCACGCAGCCTGCCCAAACACCTGCAGAAAACGGCGCAGCAAGCGCCCGAGCGCAATGCCATCGTCATTGCGGGTTGTGAGGCCCATGTCTGCCTGTTGCAAACGGCGCTCGGCTTGCTGGAAGACGAGTTCGAGGTCTGGGTCGTGACCGACGCCTGCAGCTCGCGCACCGAACGCAACCGCGACGCTGCCTACGATCGCCTGGCGGGCGCTGGCGCCGAACTGGTCACGACCGAAATGGTGGCCTTCGAGTGGTTGGCCAGCTGCGAAAACCCGGTGTTCCGCGAAGCACTCGCGCTCATCAAATAAGGCGCCCATGGCTGGGCCGGACTTGGCGTCGCTTTCCTCGCTGTTCTCGCGCGATACGCTGCGCTTTGTGCTGCGCCGCATCCGCGAGCGCCTGTGGGTCAAGCCGCTGTTCATCGGCATCCTTTCGGTCGTCGCGGTGTTCCTGGCCAAGCTCTCGGACCACTATGAGCAGAGCGACTGGATTCCCGTCATCACGACCGACTCGGTGCAGAGCCTGCTCTCGGTGATGGCGGCCAGCATGCTGCCGATTGCGATGTTCGCCGTGGCGTCCATGGTGTCGGCGTACTCGTCGGCCAGCAACACCGCCACGCCGCGCAGTTTTCCGCTCGTGATCTCCGACGACGTCTCGCAAAACGCGCTCTCCGCCTTCATGGGCGCCTTCATTTTCAGCGTCGTGGCCTTGACGGCGTCCAAGAACCAGTATTTCGAGGGCAACGGCCGTTTCACGCTGTTTTCGCTGACACTGCTGGTCCTTGCCTTCGTGATCTTTACCTTCGTGCGCTGGGTGGACCGCATCGCGCGCCTGGGGCGCCTGGGGACCACCGTCGACCAGGCCGAGCGTGCGACGGCCGCGGTCATGCGGCGGCGGCGCGATGCGCCCACGCTGGGCGGCGTGCTGCTGCCCGCGGGCAGCCAGCCGGCAGGCGACGCAGTGTTTGCCGACGAGGTGGGCTACGTCCAGCGCATCGACATGGAAGCGCTACAGGCATTTGCCAAAAAGACCGGAGGGACGGTGGTGGTCCATGCCCTGCCGGGAGCCTTTGCCTTGCCGGGGCGGGCCTTGGCGTTCTACACCGTCGACCCGGCGCTGCAGGAGGCCGTCGATCCTGGCGCCCTGGTGCGGGCCTTTCGCATTGGCGGCGACCGCTTGTTTGACGACGACCCGCGCTTTGGGCTGGTGGTTCTGGCGGAGATCGCGGGACGCGCCCTCTCGCCCGCAGTGAACGACCCGGGAACCGCGATCGACATCGTGGGCACGCTTACGCGCTTGTTCGTGCTGTGGAATGCTCCTGGTGAAAAGGCGCAGGACGCGCCGCGCTTTGACCGGGTGCACGTGCCCTTGCTGGAGGTGGCGGCCATGTTTGACGATGCGTTTACGCCGATCGCCCGCGATGGTGCGGCCTGTGTGGAGGTGGGTGTGCGGCTGCAAAAAGCCTTTTTTGCCTTGGGCCTGTGCGGCGACGATGCCCTGCGGGACGCCGCCTTGCGCCACGCCCGGCTGGCCCTTGCCCGCGCCGAACAGGCGCTCACGCTCCCCGAGGACCTGAATACAGTGCGTGATTTCGCCGCGTTTGCGCTGCAGTCCGGACAGGGCCGGACTCGAAGCGCTGGTCGGGCTGGCTGATTGAGCGTAGGGTGTCGGGGCACGCGGGCGCGTCAGCTTGCTGCAAGATCGTTATGAATAATTATGAATGCAAAAGCTGCGCCGCGGCGCAGTGCCTTTCAGTCCAGGAGAGACCATGACCAGTTATGCCGAGTTTTACCGCCAATCCATCGATCAGCGCGACGACTTCTGGGCCACGCAGGCCCGGCTGGTCGACTGGCAGACCCCGCCGCAGCAGGTCTGCGACTACAGCCACCCGCCGTTTGCCAAATGGTTCGTGGGCGGCACGACCAACCTGTGCCACAACGCGGTGGATCGGCATCTGGCCGATCGGGGCGAGCAGGCGGCGCTGGTCGCCATTTCCACCGAGACCGACACCGAGCGCAGCTACAGCTTCCGCGAACTGCATGCCGAGGTGCAGCGCATGGCGGCCAGCCTGTTGGCGCTGGGCGTCAAGAAGGGCGACCGCGTCCTGATCTACATGCCCATGGTGGCTGAGGCCGCTTTTGCCATGCTGGCCTGCGCGCGCATTGGCGCGCTGCACAGCGTGGTGTTTGGTGGTTTTGCCTCCGGGTCGCTGGCCTCGCGCATCGACGACGCCGAGCCCGTGGTCATCGTCAGCGCAGACGCAGGTTCGCGCGGCGGCAAGGCCGTGGCCTACAAGCCGCTGCTCGACGAGGCGATTCGCCAGGCCCGCCACCAACCCGGCGCGGTGCTGCTGGTCGACCGCGGCCTGGTTCCCATGGAGCTGGAGTCCGGCCGGGACCACCTGTGGAACGACTTGCGCGCCGAGCACATGGACGCGCAGGTCCCCTGCGAATGGTTGGCGTCCACGCACCCGAGCTACACGCTGTACACCAGCGGAACCACGGGCAAGCCCAAGGGCGTGCAGCGCGACACCGGCGGTTACGCCGTGGCGCTGGCGGCCAGCATGAAACACATCTTCAATGCCCGGGCAGGCCAGACCTTTTTCGCCACCAGCGACATCGGCTGGGTGGTGGGGCATAGCTACATCATTTATGGCCCCTTGATCGCCGGGATGACCACGATCATGTACGAGGGCCTGCCCACCCGGCCCGATGCCGGGGTCTGGTGGAGCATCGTCGAGAAATACCAGGTCACGCACATGTTCTCCGCGCCCACCGCGGTGCGCGTGCTCAAGAAGCAAGATCCGGCCTATCTCAAGAAGTACGACGTCTCCAGTCTCAAGGCGCTTTGGCTGGCGGGCGAGCCGCTGGACGAGCCCACAGCGCAGTGGATCAGCGATGCGCTGCAAGTGCCCATCATCGACAACTACTGGCAGACGGAAACCGGCTGGCCCATTCTTACGCTTGCCAACGGCATCGAGCAGCAGACGACACGCTTTGGCAGCCCGGGCAAAGCCATGTATGGCTACCACGTCAAGCTCATCGACGAGGCCACCGGCCAGGAACTGACCGAACCCAACCAGAAGGGGGTGGTCGCCATCGAAGGGCCGCTGCCCCCGGGCTGCATGCAAACCGTGTGGCGCGACGACGAGCGCTTTGTCAGCACCTACTGGAGCACCATTCCCGGCCGGCAGATCTACAGCACCTTTGACTGGGGCATTCGTGACGCCGACGGCTATTACTTCATCCTGGGCCGCACCGACGATGTGATCAACGTCGCTGGCCACCGCCTGGGAACGCGCGAGATCGAGGAATCCATTTCATCGCACCCCAACATTGCCGAGGTGGCGGTGGTGGGCGTGGCAGACAACCTCAAGGGCCAGGTGGCCATGGCGTTCGCCGTGCCGCGCGATGCCACGGGGCTGGAGGACGCGGCCGCGCGCATGAAGCTCGAAGGCGAAGTGATGAAGCAGGTGGACAAGCAACTGGGCGCCGTGGCGCGCCCGTCGCGGGTGTTTTTCGTCACTGCCCTGCCCAAGACCCGCAGCGGCAAGCTGCTGCGTCGCGCCCTGCAGGCGGTCGCCGAGGGGCGCGACCCGGGCGACCTGACCACCATGGAAGACCCCGCGGCGCTGCAGCAGGTGCGCTCCATGGTGGCTGCATAGCTATCAAAATAAGAGCTTCCAGCGCTTTCCCAACAAGCGCTGGGGCCTTTTTTAGCCAGATTCCGGACGCAGCCAGGCCCGCGGCGCCTGCCACTGGTGCAGCCAGTCCTGGAAGGCGGGAGCCGGCATCGGCCGGGCAATGAAGTAGCCCTGGGCCTGGGCGCAGCCCATTTGCAGCAGCATCTGCCCCTGGTCTTCGGTTTCCACGCCCTCGGCAATCACCTTGTAGCCGAAGGAACGGGCCAGGCCGATGACGCCCTGAACGATGGCCAGGTCCCCCGCCTCGTCCATCATGCCGCTGACGAAGCTCTGGTCGATCTTGAGCGTGTGCAGCGGCAGACGGCGCAGATAGGTCAGCGACGAGTAGCCGGTGCCAAAATCGTCCAGCGACACCGTAATGCCCAAGGCGCGCAGCTCGCGCAGGGTCTGCGCCACGCGGTCGAGATGAAACAGCGCCGTCGCCTCGGTGATTTCCAGGTCCAGCAGGTCCACCGGCGCCCGAGGATGGGCCTGGAGCTGCGCCGACATCCACTGCGCGAAGTCCTTTTGCTGCAGATGCAGGGCCGAGACGTTGATGCTCAGCGGGAACCGCAGCCCGGACTGGCAGAACCCCTCGATCAGCGAGAGGCCCGCGTCGACCACCCAGGCGCCAAACAGCGTCTCCAGTTCCGTCCCCTCGATAAAAGGCAGGAAGGCCCCGGGCGAGAGCACGCCGCGTTCGGGGTGGTTCCAGCGCGCCAGGGCTTCGGCCCCCACCAACGTCCCCAGGCGCATGTCGACCTTGGGCTGCAGGTACAGCTCGAACTGGCCGGCCGCAAGGGCTTCGCGCAAATGCCCCATCTGGGCGCGCATCTGAATCTGCTCGCGCTCCTGCGCCGCATCGAACTCGTGGAAGCGGTTGCGTCCCGCCTGCTTGGCGGCATACATGGCCTGATCGGCGTGGCGCAGCAAGGTGTCGGCGTCGGCGTCGTCCCGGGGAAACAGCGTGTAGCCTATGCTCGCCGTCACGCCGATGGCTTCGCCCTGCAGGATGTAGGGCGCGGAAATGCTGTCCATCAGCCGCGCCAGCGCACGCTGGGCGTCTTCGCTGGAGGACAGCTCGGGCAAAAGAATGGCAAATTCATCGCCGCCGAGCCGGGCCACGCAGTCCTGCGGGCGCATGGCGGCGCTCAGGCGCCGGGCGGCGCAACGGAGCAACTCGTCGCCGGTTTCGTGCCCGAAGCGGTCGTTGACCGGTTTGAATCCGTCGAGGTCCAGATAAGCCACGCCCAGCAACTGGCCGCTGGCTCGCGCCTGGGCCATGGCCTGCGAGAGCTGCTCGGCCATCAGCACGCGGTTGGGCAGGTCGGTCAGGGCGTCGTAGTGCGCGAGATGCTGGAGCAGGAGCTCCTGCTCGCGCTGGCCGGTCACATCGATGGTGACCCCGAGCATGCGGCTTGGCT
Source organism: Burkholderiaceae bacterium (assembly GCA_023954035.1). Classification (GTDB taxonomy): domain Bacteria; phylum Pseudomonadota; class Gammaproteobacteria; order Burkholderiales; family Burkholderiaceae_C; genus Simplicispira. The sequence continues at coordinate 7,231 of JAMLIT010000022.1, forward strand.
TGCCATCGGCGCCCCAGGCCACGATCTTGCCCAGGTTGCGCATCCAGCGCTGGCCTTCAAGGGCGCCCGGCACGGTGGTGATGAGGTCGAATGTGGTCGCCGGCGCGCGCGCGTGGCGCCGCAGCTCGGCATGGATGCGCGCCGCGTCGCTGGAGCCCGCGCATTGGTCAAAAGGCACAGCGTCCTGCGGCGAAAGGTCCACCCCGCGCATGCGGTGCCAGCGCGCGTCGCCAGTGACCAGGCCGGTGGTGATGTCGCAATCCCACAGGCCGACCGAAGCGGCTTCGAGCGTGAGGCTGAGCACGGCCTCGCGCTCGCGCATGGCTTCCTCAGAGCGTTTGCGGTCGGTGATGTCGTGCAGCGCAAACAGCCAGCACTCGGTGCTTCCCAGGGTGATTCTGCGCGTCGATTGCTGCACCGTCAGCGGCGGGCCCACGCGCGGGCGCACCACCGCTTCCACCGGCCGGTCCTTTTCGCCGCGCAGCGTAGGCTCGAGCACGTTCAGGCGCTCCTGGGTGGTATAGAGCCCCAAATCGATCACCGTGCTGCCTATGGCTTCGGCGCGTGCGATGCCGGTCATCGCCTCCCATGCCGGGTTGACGTCGACATACACGCCGTCGGCGCAGCGCGTAATGCCCATGGGGTAGGGCAGCATCTGAAAGACGAGCCGAAAGCGCTGCTGCGATTCGCGCAGCGCTTGCTCGGCGCGGTGCGCGGCGTCGATGTCCTGGGCCACGCCGCGCATCTTCAGCGTGCGGCCATTTTCACGCACCGCCTCGCCATGCACGCGCATCCAGCGCGGGCTGGCGTCGTCCACCCGAAGAATCTGCAGATCGAGCGCCCAAGACTTGCCCTCGCGCAGACCGGCCTGCAGGGCCGAGCGCAAGGCGGCCCGCCAAGGCGGCGCCACCATTTCCTCGATATAGTCGGACGGAGGCGGGCTGCCGTGGGGCAGGCCATGAATTTCGCAACAGACGTTGGTCCAATGCACCAAGTTTCCCGAAGCATCCGCTTCCCATGCGCCCAAACGGGCGATGCGCCCGGCCTGTGTGAGCAGCGCGTTGGCGGCGAGAAGGTCGTCCTGCACCCGCTTTTCCCGCGTCATGTCATGGAAGACGAAGACCATGCAGGCCTGACCGTCCACCTCGACAGGGCACACCGACATCAGGCCGGGAACCTTGCGCCCCTGCGCGCGGGCCTTCATGCTCAGTTGATCGACCCTGCCGTCGCGCGCCAGCGCATCGAGCAGGCGCTTGCGTTCGGCGGCAGATTCCCAGACTTGCAGTTCCAGCGAGGTGCGTCCCAGGACTTGCTCGCGCGTCAGACCGAGAAACGTGCAAAAGGCAGGATTGACCTCGATGTAGCAGCCATCGGACACGCGCGTGATGCCGCAGGGGTCGGGCAGCGCCTGGGAGATGGCGCTGAATTTGGCCTCGGAGCTGAGCAGCGTGCTCAGGCTGCGAACGCTGCTTTCGTCGACCGCCTCCATCTCGCCGGGCGCCGCGCCGGGCAAGGGATCGTTGCGGGTAAGCGGAAGCGCCATGGGCGCAGTTTAGGCGATCGCGCGCGCTTTGGCGCTACCCGATTCGACGCCCTCCGAGCAGGCCTGTGGAGAGCAATGTGCCCACGACAATGACCACGGCGCAGCCCAGCATCCAGAGGGTCACGGTCTCACTCAGGAAGACGACGCCGTAGAAAACGGCAAACACCGGCGCTAGAAACGTGACCGCTAGGGCCCGGCTGGGCCCGGCGCGCACGATCAGCCGGAAATACAGAATGTAGGCAATGCCCGTGCACAGCACGGCAATGGCGACCACGGCCGCCCAGGCGCGGGGACCCGGCCATTGCTCGGGCCAGGTCAGCACGGTGGGAACAGCCAGGAAAAGCGCAGCGCCCAACTGGCTGCCGGTGGCGGTGGCCAGGGGGGGCACGTTCATCAGGTAGCGCCGGGCGTAGCTTGCGGCCAGTGCGTAGCAGGTGGTGGCACCCAGGCAGGCGAGCACCGCCCAGGGCGCCAGATCCGACTTGCCCCCCGCGCCGCCCGGCGCCCGCCAGGCCAGCAGCGCGACGCCCAGAAACCCGAGCGCCAGCCCCAGGGAACGCAGCCGCCCGATGCGCTCGCCCAGCCATAGCCAGGCGACGATGGCGCCAAACAGCGGCACGGTCGCATTCAGAATCGACGCCAGGCCCGTGGTGATGTGCAGCACCGCCCAGGCGTACAGCGCAAACGGAATCGCCGAGTTGATCAGGCCGCCCAGCAGCACCGCCCGCCAGTGCGTGCGCAGCGCCGGCCACTGCCCTTGTTGCACCAGGATCGGCCAGAGAAACACGGTGGCCAGTGCCACCCGCAGCCCCGCCGTCGGGAACGGCCCGAACTCCGCTGCGCCCAGGCGCATGAACAGAAACGATGCGCCCCAAAGGCCAGAGAGGAGGAAAAATTCGCCCAACCAGGCCGGCGCGTCCACGGCCGTTGCCTGGCCGCTCATGCCGCCAGGCCCAGGTCTGCGTTCCGCACTTGTCCGGACGGCAGAGCGCCTTCGCTTTGCAGCAGCGCGCGCTTGCGCTCCAGGCCTGCGGCATAGCCCGTCAGGGCGCCGGCCGCGCCCAGTACGCGGTGGCAGGGCACCACCAGCGAAATCGGGTTGCGCCCCACGGCTGCGCCCACGGCGCGCACGGCCGCTGGCGCGCCAGCGAGTTGCGCCACCTGGCCGTAGCTGCGCGTCTGGCCCCAGGCAATGCCCAGCAGTGCGCGCCAGACCGCCTGCTGAAACGGCGTGCCGCCAGCGAGGTCCAGCGGCAGATCGAAGCACTGGCGCTCGCCCTGAAGCCAATCACCCAGTTGGTCGGCTGCTGCCTGCAGCACGGGGTGATCGGCGCTCATCGGCCAGGCGCCAGTGCCGCCCAGCTTCGCCGGCTGGTGCTGCTGGCCTTCAAACCACAGGCCGCACAGGCCGGCAGGCGACGCCGCCAGACGCACGGGGCCCAAGGGCGTTTCAACGCGGGATTGCACGGTGTCAGGATGGAAATGCATGGAGAGATTCCTGCGGGGTGGTGGGTGCGCCAGACTGCGGCAAACAGGCAGGAAAGCGCACGAATTATGAATGAAAATGGCCTCTAGCGCTTATTGGGTAAGCGTCAGCAGCTAGTATTGTTATAGCAATGAGCGCTGTCATGGCGCCGCTCCGCAGGCCCAGGCGCGCACCACGGCGTAGCTGCGCCAAGGCTTCCAGGCGGCGGAAGCGGCTTCGGCAGCGCGCGCCGGACGGGGGTCCTGCCGCACGCCCAGCGCCGATTGCAGCGCCACATCGCCGGCGGGAAAAGCGTCGGGCCAGCGCAGCACGCGCATGGCGATGTACTGCGCCGTCCAGTCGCCAATGCCGGGCAGGGCGCGCAAGTGCGACATCGTTGCCTCCACGTCGGCGCCCGGCTCCAGGCGCAGCTCGCCCGAATCGACTGCCCGCGCCAGCGCCGCAATCGCCCCCTGGCGCTGGCGCACGATGCCCAGTTGGCCCAGCGCCTCGCCGGGCGCAGCGGCCAGCACGGCAGCGCTGGGAAACAGGTGGCTGAGCGCTGGCCACGGCGTGGTGATGGGCTCGCCAAAGCGCGCTACCAGCCGGCCCGCCAGCGTGCGCGCCGCCGCCACCGTGATTTGCTGGCCCAGCACGGTGCGCACGGCCGTCTCGAAACCGTCCCAGGCGCCGGGCACGCGCAGGCCGTCGCCCTCGGGAAAATCCGCATGCAAGCGTTCGTTGATGGCCGCCGGGTCGGCGTCCAGGTCCAGCATGCTGCGCACGCGGCGCATCACCGCTCCCAGCTGCGGCGCGAGCGTGTCACTTGTCTCCAGCAGCAGCTCGCAGCGCTCCGGGTGAAAGCGCTCGGCGTGAAAGCGCTCGGCGTGAAAACGCAGCGCGATCCAGCCGCTGCACGCCTGATCGCCGTTGCCCATGCGGACGGTACGCCGCAGCATGGCAGCGCCGTCGCTTGCATCGACCTGTTCCATGCCGGCAATCTGGCGCGTAGCAAAAAAGCCCAGCAGGGCGGCGGTATCGAGCGGCGGGCGGTAGGCCAGGCGCAGCAGCATGGTTGCTGCGCCGTCCAGACTCGGCCGAGCGCTGCTGCGGCGCAGTTGCGTCGGGTTCAGCCGGTACTGCCGGGCAAAAGCGTCGTTGAAGCGCCGCACGCTGCCAAAGCCGCTGGCCAGCGCCACCTGGGTCGCGCTCAAGGTGGTATCGGTCAACAGGTGCTTGGCCGTCAGCAGGCGCTGGGTCTGCAGGTACTGCAGCGGCGTAATGCCCAGGCGCGCCTCGAAGATGCGCCGCAGGTGCCGGTCGCTCACGCCCAGGCGCTCGGCTAGCTGTGCCACCGGTGCCGTGCCCTCGGCGCCGCTGGCGATGAGCCGCAGGGCGTGCTGCAACAGAAGGGCGGTGGCGTCCTGCGTGGACCAGGCCAACTGGCCCGGCGCCACCTCGGGCCGGCAACGCAAACAGGGGCGAAAGCCCGCCTGCTCGGCCTGCGCCGCCAGATCGAAAAAGCGGCAGTTCTCGCGGCGCGGCGTGCGCACGGCGCAAACCGGGCGGCAGTAGATGCCGGTGGAGGTGACGCCGGTGAAAAACTGCCCGTCAAACCGTGCATCGCGGGCGCACAGCGCGAGGTAGCGGCCCGCATCGGCGGGCGGGGCCTGGACGCTGCGCTTTGCAATGGATGAAGGGCGGGGCATGGGCCAATGATAGGGCCGTGCCCGGTGGCTGCTAGCCATTTTCGGACCTGCGGATTGGGGCCGGCAGGCGTTCTCAGGGGTGTGGCAGGGCAGGCCCCTACAATCGTTTGCCCCTGCTGCATTGACGAAGAAAGACCACCCCGTGCTCCTGTCTCCCGCCATTTTCAAAGCCTATGACATTCGGGGCGTGGTTCCTGAAACCGTGAACGAGGCAGTGGCCCGTTGTCTGGGCCGGGCTTTTGGCACAGCGGCCGTGCAGGCCGGCGAGCGCAGTGTGGCCGTGGGACGCGATGGCCGCCTCTCGGGCGCCAACCTGTCGAACGCGCTGATTCTGGGCCTGGCCGAAACCGGCCTCGACGTGATCGACATCGGCCTATGCACCACGCCCATGCTGTATTTCGCCGCCAGCACGCTGTGCCGCAGTGGCATTCAAATCACCGGCAGCCACAACCCCAAGGACTACAACGGCTTCAAGATGGTGCTTGCCGGCCGGGCCATCTTTGGTGAAGAGATTCAGGCGCTGCGCCGCACCATCGAAGAGCGCAGCTGGAAGCTTGCTGCCGGCGGCAGCATGGGCCAGGCCGACGTGCTGCCGGCCTACCGCGAGCGCATTCTGGGTGACGTGAAGCTGGCGCGGCCGATGAAAATTGTGATCGACAGCGGCAACGGCATTGCCGGCGCCACGGCTCCCGCCATCTTCCGCGCGCTGGGCTGCGAGGTGACCGAGCTGTTTTCCGAAGTGGACGGCAATTTCCCCAACCACCACCCCGACCCAAGCAAGCCCGAAAACCTGCGCGATTTGATTTCCGCACTGCAAGCGGGCGACGCCGAGCTGGGCCTGGCCTTTGACGGCGACGGCGACCGCCTGGGCATCGTGACGCGAAGTGGCGCCAACATCTACCCGGACCGCCAGATGATGCTGTTTGCGCAGGACGTGCTCTCCCGCGTCCCCGGCGCCCCCATCCTGTTCGACGTGAAGTGCACCCAGCGCCTGGCGCCCGCCATTGAAGCAGCGGGCGGCGTGCCGGTGATGTACAAGACCGGTCACTCGCTCATCAAGGCGCGCATGAAGGAGCTGGATTCGCCGCTCGGCGGCGAGATGAGCGGGCACATCTTCTTCAAAGAGCGCTGGTACGGCTTTGACGACGGCACCTACGCCGGCTGCCGCTTGCTCGAAATCCTGAGCCGCAGCCCGGATGCCGGCGCCGTGCTCGAAGCCCTGCCCACCAGCCACTCCACGCCCGAACTGAACGTGGCCTGCGAGGAGGGCGAGCCGCACCGCGTGACCGCCGCACTGCAAGAGCTTTCCACCAGTGCTTTCGAGGCGCCCGCCGTGGTGAACACCATCGACGGCCTGCGCGTCGATTGGCCCGATGGTTTTGGCCTGATTCGCGCCAGCAACACCACGCCCGTGCTGGTGCTGCGCTTCGAAGGCCAGACACCCGAAGCGCTGCATCGCATTGAGACGGACATGCTCGCCCTTCTGCGCCGCGCCAAGCCGGATGCAGCTTTGCAGTCGGCGGCGCACTGACACGACACACACAGCCGGCCATGGCAAGCGCTGCGCTCTGGCTTTACTCCCTCCTGGTCTGGCTGGCCCAGCCGCTGGTGCGCCGCAAACTGCGCCGCCGCGCCCGCGCAGAGAAAGGCTATGGCACGGCGGTAGGGGAACGTTTTGGTTACTACGCCCCGCCGCTCGACAGCCTGATGATGCACAGCAGCACCAGCGGGCAGGGCAGTTTTCTGTGGATTCACGCCGTCTCGTTGGGCGAAACGCGCGCCGCCGGCATCTTGCTGGCCGAGCTGCGTGCGCAATGGCCCGACATGCGCTTGCTGCTCACCCACGGCACCGCCACAGGGAGGGCGGAAGGCGAAAAACTGCTTCTGCCCGGCGACGTGCAGGTCTGGCAGCCCTGGGATACGCGCGGTGCGGTGGAGCGCTTTCTGCGGCAGTTTCATCCGGCCGTCGGCATCTTGATGGAAACCGAGGTCTGGCCGAACCTCGTTGCAGCATGCCAGGCGCGCGGCGTGCCACTGGTGTTGGCGAACGCACGCCTGAGCGAAAAATCGCTGGCTTCGGCCCTGCGCATCGCCAGCCTCTCGCGCCCAGCCTACGGTCGCCTGAACGCTGTCTGGGCGCAAACCGACGCCGACGCCGAGCGCCTGCGCCAATTGGGCGCCCCCGTGCAGGGCGTGCTGGGCAACCTCAAGTTCGACGCCGAACCCGACGCCGCCCAGCTCGCCCAGGGCCGAGAATGGCGCGCGGCCAGCGCTCGGCCGGTACTGCTGCTGGCCAGCAGCCGCGAAGGCGAGGAGGCGATGTGGCTGCAAAATTTTATAAAGAATAGGGCCCCAGCGCAGGCGGGGAAAGCGTTGACAGCTATCAATACAGAAGCAGTTGCAGCGCCTGGCAGCGTGCAATGGCTGATCGTTCCGCGCCATCCGCAGCGCTTTGACGAGGTCTTTGCCCTGCTCAGCAGCGCCGGCCTGCGCGTTGCCCGCCGCAGCCAATGGGGCCAGCCGCCGCAGGATGCCGATGTCTGGTTGGGTGACACCCTGGGTGAAATGGCGCTGTACTACGGCCTGGCCGACGTGGCACTGCTGGGTGGCAGCTTTGCGCCGCTCGGTGGTCAGAATCTGATCGAGGCAGCGGCCTGCGGCTGCCCCGTCGTGATGGGGCCCCATACCTTCAACTTTGCCGAGGTCGCCGAGCAGGCCTGCGCGGCAGGCGCCGCCCAGCGCGTGGCCGGCATGGCCGAGGGCATGTTGGCCGCAGGCCAATGGGCGCGTGACCGCGCCCGGCTTGCCCTTGGACGCACGCAGGCGCAGGCGTTTTCCACGGCCCACCGGGGCGCGGCGGCGCGCACGGCAGCCGCCTTGAAGGCATTGCTTGCAACGCGGCCTTCGCGCGCCGGCTAGTGTGGTGGGTGACACTGCCCACGCGAAAGCGACATACTGAGAGAAAGGAAGCTCGCCATGCCCACCTGGTTTTCCCAATCGCTGGGCGATGGGGTTCTGGCCTTCGAGCCCAAGGAGCAATTGCGCGCGCAGTTTGAGCCCCTGTACTTGGCATCGGGTCGTCCGGCAGACATGGCCGTCTTCACCCGGCACGAATTGGAGGGCCGTTTGCAGTGCGAGGTGATTGCCTATTTCTCGCCCGCCGCTGCGCACCTGGCGAATGTTGTTGGCGCCAAACCGTGCGACAGGCCGACAACCGGCGATCTCGACCTGTTGGCGGGTGACCCGGCCTGCTGGGCGGCGTTGTTTCCCGATGCCCCATAGCGTCCTTGTGCCTGTCCGCGCCCTTCAGACGCCCATGCGGACGTCCGAAGGCGGGCCTGGTTTTCCTTTTTTTGCAGAGAGCTGCCAAGCCACCGACGCGGTGGCCCCATGAGCCACACTGGCGGTGGTGGGCGCGCCTCGGCCTTGCTGGAGGTGTTTCTCACCTTTTTGCGCCTGGGGCTGACCTCGTTTGGCGGGCCAGTGGCGCACCTGGCGTATTTCCGCGCCGAACTGGTGGAGCGCCGCCGCTGGCTGGGCGACGCGCGCTACTCCGAGCTGCTGGCGCTGTGCCAGTTTCTGCCCGGCCCGGCCAGCAGCCAGCTCGGCATGGCGCTGGGCATGACCCGCGCCGGGCTCTGGGGGGCCCTCGCCGCGTGGCTGGGCTTTACCTTGCCCTCTGCGGCCGCGCTGCTGCTGTTTGCCCAGACCCTGTCGGCCCATCCCACGCTTGCCGCGGCGGGTTGGGTGCATGGCCTCAAGGTGGTGGCCGTCGCCGTGGTGGCGCAGGCGGTGTGGGCCATGGCGCGCAGCCTCTGCCCGGACCGGCCACGCGCGGCCTTGGCCATGCTTGCCGCCCTGCTCACCTTGCTCGCGCCCACGGCGGCTGCCCAACTGGTGGCCTTGCTGCTGTGCGCTTTGCTGGGCCTGGGGTGGTTGCAGGACACAGGGGCAGGCGCTCGCGCATCGGGCGAAGGCGATGGCACAGAGGCACCAGCGATCGCGGTGTCCCGGTCCCTGGCCATCGTTGCCCTGGTGGTGTTTTTCGCGCTGTTGCTGGTGCTGCCGCTGTGGGCTGCTGCCACGGGGTCACCGGCGCTCTCGGCCATGAGCGGCGTGTACCGCGCTGGCGCCCTGGTCTTTGGCGGGGGGCATGTGGTCTTGCCCTTGCTGGAGGCGAGCGTGGTGCCGGCAGGGCTCGTGTCGCAGGGCGATTTTCTGGCCGGCTACGGCGCAGCGCAGGCCGTGCCGGGGCCGCTATTCAGTTTTGCCGCCTACCTGGGCGCGCTGCTTCCAGGCGCCATGCATGGCGCAGCAGGCGCACTGCTGCTGCTGTGCGCAATCTTCCTGCCCGGATTTCTGCTGCTGCTGGGCGCGCTGCCTTTCTGGGAGGTGCTGCGCCAGCGCCAGGGCATGCGCAGGGCGATCGCCGGTGTCAATGCGGGCGTGGTGGGGCTGCTGCTCAGCGCCTTGTACGACCCGGTCTGGACCGGCGCCATCCACAGCCGGGCCGACGCGGCGCTGGCGCTTGCCGCTTGGGCCTTGCTCAGCCTTGGGCGGTTGTCGCCGGTCTGGGTGGTGGGGTTTGCGGCTGTGGCCGGGTGGGCACTGGCGAGGTGGACATAAGGAAAAAAACCAGAGCCAGCGCATACCTGTTCTAGGAATATTGCTATCAAAATTGATGAAAATGGCACCACCCGCTCCTGAAAGACCTCGCATGACCCACCTTCGCACCCGCGCCGTCCACGCCGGCCAACACCCCGATCCCGCCAGCGGCGCCATCGCCATGCCGATCACGCAAAGCACGGCTTTTGCCTATGGCAGCCTGGAGCGCGGCGCGGCCATTTTTGCCGGCGAGGCCGAGGGCTACCGCTACGGCCGCTATGGCAATCCCACCGTGGCCGCGCTGGAAGCCAAGATGGCCGACCTGGAAGGCGCCGAGGCGGCCGTGGCTTTTGCCAGCGGCACAGCGGCCACGGCCGCCACGGTGCTGGCACTGTTGCAACCCAGAGACGAGCTCGTGTTTCTGGGCCCGCTGTACGGCGGCACCGAAGGCTTGCTGCGCTCGCTGGGCGAGCGCTGGGGCCTGCGCGTGACCGACGCCACGGCCACCGGCCTGGCGGCCAGCTTGGGCCCCGCCACGCGCATGGTCTGGGTGGAGCCGCTGACCAACCCCGGCCTGCAAATGCACGACCTGGCCACCGTGGCCGCCACGGCCCATGCCCACGGCGCCATCACGGTGGCCGACAACACCTTCTGCACGCCGTGCCTGACGCGCCCGCTGGCGCATGGCATCGACCTGGTGGTGCATTCCATGACCAAGTACCTGGGCGGCCACGGCGACGCCACGGGCGGGCTGGTGGCGGGCAGGGCGGCCCACATTGCGCAAATCCGCAAGACGGGCCTGGGCCATATCGGCGCCAGCCTGGCCGCGCAAGAGGCTTTTTTGTTCCTGCGCGGCATCAAGACGCTGCCCCTGCGCATGGGGGCGCACTGCGAAGGGGCGCAGGCCGTAGCTGAGTTTCTTGCCAGCCACCCCGCCGTGCGCACCGTGCACTACCCCGGCTTGCCCAGCCACCCGCAGCACGCCCTGGCGCTGCGCCAGATGGACGGCGGCTTTGGCGGCATGGTGACCTTGGAACTGGCACGGGGCGAGCGCTCCGCTGCTGCCGGCGTGCTCAATGCGCTCAAACTTTTCGCTCAGGCCGTATCGCTTGGCGACGTGGACAGCCTGGCCTGCCACCCGGCCAGCACCACGCACAGCTTTGTCTCGCCCGAGGCGCGCGCGGCGGCCGGCGTGGGGGAGGGGATGATCCGGCTGAGCGTGGGGATTGAGCATCCGGACGATCTGATAGCCGACCTCGACCAGGCGCTGGCAAGCTTGGCCGCGTAGTTGCCCAAGCCCCTGCTGGTTGGTGCGCTGCGCGCACAGGCGTAGGCTGTCGCCAGCTTTGCATGGAAGCACCAGGCGCCTGCTTCCTCCTATCTCTTGTGGACCGGGTGCAGAGTGCAAATCAGGGCGCCGCTTCCGACGGAGGAGAAACGCATGAGCGATACCCCAACCCCTTTGCTGGGCGACGATTTCGCGGAGGGCATAGCGCTCGAGCGCATTGCCGAAGGCGCCATGCTGCTGGGCCACGCCCACGGCGAGGCGCTGCTGCTGTCGCGCCACGGCGGCCAACTGTTTGCCGTCGGCGCCACCTGCACGCACTACGGCGGCCCGCTGGCCGAAGGGCTGGTGGTCGGCGACACGGTGCGCTGCCCCTGGCACCACGCGGCGTTCAGCCTGCGCACCGGCGAGGCGCTGCGCGCGCCGGCCCTGGGGGGCGTCGGTTGTTGGCAGGTGGAGGAGCGGGGCGGCAAGGCCTACGTCACCGGCAAGCGCATGGCGGGCCCCACATCCCATGCCGCGAAGGCTGGGGCGCCGGAATCCATCGTCATCGTGGGTGGCGGTACGGCTGGGCAGGCCGCTGCTGAAACGCTGCGCCGCGAAGGCTACGCCGGGCCGGTGACGCTGCTCAGCAGCGACACGCATCTGCCCTGCGATCGACCGAACCTGTCGAAGAACTTCCTGGCGGGCACGGCTCCTGCCGAGTGGCTTTCGCTGCGGCCGGCAGAGTTTTATCAGGAGCAGAACATCGACGTGCGCCTGGCGACCCAGGTGGTGGGCATCGACCCCGTTCAGCGCCAGTTGCAACTGGCCGATGGCAGCCACCTCGCCTATGGCGCGCTGCTGCTCGCTACCGGCGCCGAGCCGGTTCGGCTGGATCTTCCCGGTGCCCATTTGCCGCATGTGCACGTGCTGCGCACGCAGGCCGATGGCGAAGCATTGGCCAAGGCTGCAGAAGGCGCCCAACGCGCCGTTGTCATTGGCGCGAGCTTCATTGGCCTGGAGGTTGCGGCGTCGCTGCGTGCCCGCAACGTCGAGGTGCACGTGGTGGGGCGCGAGAGCGTCCTGATGGAAAAGGTGCTGGGGCCGCAGGTGGGCGCCTATCTGAAGAAGCTGCACGAAAAGAACGGTGTGGTGTTTCACCTGGGCACCGACCCGGTCAGCATCGACGCGCAGGCAGTCAGCTTGCGCAGCGGCGAAACGCTCCCTGCCGACCTGGTGGTGGTGGGTGTTGGCGTGCGCCCGGCACTGGCGCTGGCTGAACAAGCCGGTCTGGCCATGGACCGAGGCGTGGCGGTCGATGAATACCTGCAAACCAGCGTGCCCGGCATTTACGCAGCGGGCGATATCGCGCGCTGGCCCGACCCGGCCACGGGCGAGCGCATCCGTGTCGAGCACTGGGTGGTGGCTGGCCGCCAGGGCCAGACAGCCGCGCGCAATCTGCTGGGTCAGCGCGAACGCTTTGACGCCGTCCCCTTCTTCTGGACCGAACAGTACGACTTTGCCCTGGCCTATGTCGGCCACGCCGAGGGCTGGGACGAAGCGCTGATCGACGGCAACCTGGAGCAGCAGGACTGCCGCATCACTTACCGCCGCGCTGGCAAAGCACAGGCGGTGGCTGTAGTGCACCGCGACTTGGACGGGCTGCGTGCCGAAGTCGAGATGGAGCGCGCCATGGCTGGAACAAATGGCATTGCAAAAGCACGGCCATGACGCACCCGGTGCCTGCCAGCCATGTGCTGATCAAGCGCGCCTACGAGCCACCTGCGCCGCAAGACGGTGCCCGCATTCTCATCGACCGCCTATGGCCGCGCGGTATCAAGAAGGAAGCCCTGGTGCTGGACCAATGGGCCAAGGAGCTTGCGCCCAGCACGGCGCTGCGCCAATGGTTTGGGCACGAGCCGGCGCGCTGGGCCGAGTTCCAAAAGCGCTACGCAGTCGAGCTGCAAGCCCAGGCCGAGGCGCTGGACGCCTTGCGTGCGCGGGCGCGCCACAGCACCGTGACCCTGGTCTATGGCGTACATGACGAAGCCCACAACAACGCGGTCGTGGTGCGCGCCCTGCTGCTGGCACCCAGCCGCTCGGCGCCGCCTTGAGGGGCATGCAAGCCGCCCAACCCAATCCTGTACTTTTTGAGGAGCATTCGATGCAGCAACGCCTTGATTACAAACAAGCCGCCCCAGCCGCCTTCCAGGCCATGCTGGGGCTGGAAAACTACGTGCGCCAGTCGGGCCTGGAGCACAGCCTGCTGGAACTGGTGAAGACGCGCGTGTCGCAAATCAACGGCTGCGCCTACTGTCTGGACATGCACACCAAGGACGCCCGAGCCGCTGGCGAGACCGAGCAGCGCCTGTACCTGCTGCCTGCCTGGCGCGAAACCAGTTTCTATTCCGAACGCGAGCGCGCCGCCCTGGCCTGGGCCGAAGCCGTGACGCAACTGGGCCCGCACGGCATTCCCGATGCGCTGTACGACGAGGTACGCGGCCAATTCGACGAAAAGGCGCTGGTGGACCTGACGCTGGCGACCATTGCCATCAATGGCTGGAACCGCCTGGCGATCCCGTTTCGCTCGGAGGCCGGAACCTACCAGCCACCCAAGGCCCATGCCGCCTGACCGATCCCGGTTTTGAAAGGAGCTTCCCATGGACGAATCCCTCTACCCCCACGCTGGCGCCGACATCGCGCGCAAGCGCCGCGAACTGGCGCCGGAGCCGCTCAACGCCTTCAAGGCCTTCAGCGCCGCTGTTTTTGCCGACGGGGCCTTGCCAGCCAAGACCAAGCAGATCATTGCCGTCGCGGTGGCGCATGTGACGCAGTGCCCATACTGCATTCGCGGGCACACGCAGGCGGCGCTCAAGGCCGGCGCCACGCAAGCCGAAATCATGGAAGCGATCTGGGTGTCGGCCGAGATGCGCGCCGGCGCTGCCTATGCGCACTCGGCGCTGGCCATCGACACCCTGCTGCATGCTGATCCACCAGCTGGTGTCAGCGCCTGAGGGGAGCACCAAAGCGGCAGGTTGCTATTCAAAATATAGCTTCCTGCGCTTGCTGGTATTGCGCTAAGGGGCTTTTTTTGTCAAAAGTTGATCAATGGCCCGCACGGAATCCAGGTCCAGCGTGCCCGCCGCCTGGCGCAGCTTGAGCGTGCCCAGAAGCACGTTGTAGCGCGCCTGGGCCAGGTCGCGCTGGGTCTGGTAGAGCTGGCTCTGGGCGTTGAGTACGTCGATGTTGATGCGCACGCCCACCTGGTAGCCCAGCTGGTTGGCTTCGAGCGCGCTCTTGCTGGAGCGTTCGGCGGCTTCCAGGGCTGCGACCTGGCCACGGCCCGATTCCAGGCCGAAGTAGGCGGCGCGGGTGCTCTGGGCAATGGCGCGGCGTGTGGTTTCCAGATCGGCGCGCGCCTTTTCTTCGAGCGCCAGGGTTTCGCGCACGCGGTTCTGAACGGCAAAGCCGGCAAACAGCGGCAGGTTGAGTGCCACGCCCACGCTGGCGTTGGTGGTGCGCGAATTCACGCGAGGCGCTGTCACCGTGCCACGCGGGTAGTGGGCGACGCTGTAGCCGGCTTGCAGGTCCACCGTGGGCAGATGGCCGGTCTCGGCTTTTTGGGTCTCCAGCCGGGCCACGTCAAGGGCGATGGCGGCGGCGCGCACCTGCGGCTGCTCGCTTTGCGCGGTCTGAACCCAGGCAATGACGCTTTCGGGTGTGGGTTCGGGCAGGCGCGCGGGCTGGGCCAGCGGCACAGGTTCGGCGTTGGGGCGGCCGGTGACCTGCTCCAGCGCCAGGCGCTTGACGCGCAGATCGTTCTCGGCGGCAATCTCCTGCGCGCGCACCAGGTCAAAGCGTGCTTGCGCCTCGCGCGAATCGGTGATGGTGGAGGTGCCGACTTCAAAATTGCGCTTGGCGGCAGCCAGTTGCTCGCCCACAGCGGCCTTTTGCGCCTGCACGGAAGCGAGCGTGTCCTGCGCGGCGAGCACATCGAAATAGGCCTGACTCACGCGCACCAGCAAATCCTGCGTGGCGCCTTCGAGTTGTACGCGCGCCAGGTCCACGCCTCGCTTGCCCTGCTGGTTGGCAATGGCATTGGCGGGACGAAACAAGGGCTGCGAAGCGCTGATGGCCAGGTTCTGCGTGACTGGGTGCGCGCCGACCGGCGGGCGTGACACCTCGGTATCGGCCACCGACCAACCCGCCGACAAGCCCGCGCTGGGCAGCAGGCCGGCGCGCGCCTGGCCGGCGCGGCCCTCGGCGGCGTCGAGCTGGGCGCGGGCCGATTGCCAGCTCGAATCGATCTCGCTGGCCGACTGCACCAGCTCCAGCAGGCTTTGCGCACGCGCGGGCGCCGCAAACGCGGCTGCCAGAGCCAGGGACAGGGAGACGAGCCGGATCGGATGCATGAAGTTCTTTCGAGAAGAGCGGTTCGAAAAAGAGAAAACCGAACAATGGGCTTCAGTAGCGCGGCACCGCCGGGTCGCATTCACCCGACCAGGCGTTGATACCGCCCGCAATATTGGCGACGTGAGCAAAGCCGTTGCGTTCCAAAAACAGCGCCACGTTCTGGCTGCGCGCACCGTGGTGGCACAGGCAGGCGACGGGCTGATCCGGGTCCAGTGCCGCCAGTTGCGCGGGCACACTGGCCATGGGAATGGCACGCAATTCAAAACCGTCTGCCTGGACGCTGGCCAGCGCCACCTCCCAGGGCTCGCGCACATCGAGCACCAGGGGCGCAGCGTCTGCGCCCTCGGCCGCAAACCACGCCGCCAAGGCGCTGGGACGAACCTGATCGACCATCGCAGCGCTTAGAAGCGAAAGCCCGAAGGCTCGGGGAAGTTGCGCAGACGCGGTGCCACCGTGTCCCAGGGCAGGGTGGTCTCAAAGCGCTCGCCAAAGCGGCGCACCAGCGTCATGCGCATCATGGGGTCTTCGCCGACGATGGCGGCCAGGCGCCCGCCGTCGCGCAGCAGCGCGAGCAGTTCCTGCGGGACGGCTGCGACGGAGCCGCTGAGCAGGATGACGTCAAACGGGCCGTCGGGAATGGGACCCGAGCCGTCGCCCACGCGCACCGCGGCATTGCGCACGCCCGTGCGCTGCAAATTGGTCTGTGCCATCGTGGCCAGTTCGGGTTCGATCTCCAGGCTCACCACCTGATCTGCCAGCTGCGCCAGCAAGGCGGCCATGTAGCCCGAACCTGCGCCGATCTCCAGCACGCGGTCGTCGGGGCGCAGCAGCAAATCCTGCAGCAGGCGCGCCTCCACCTTGGGTGCCAGCATGCACTCGCCCTTGCGCACCGCTTCCTCGGCATTGCCACGCAGCGGAATCTCGAAGTCCATGAAGGCGAGGCTGCGGTAGGCCAGCGGCACGAACTCTTCGCGGCGTACGCGGCCCAGCGCGTCCAGCGTCTGGCCGTCGTAGACGTTCCAGGCGCGGATCTGCTGCTCGATCATGTTGTAGCGCGCCTGCTCCAGCGCGTCGGATTTGTCAGCCGACGAGTTCAGGGGAAAGTTCATGGTGTGTCTCCGAAGGGAAGAACAAAAAAGGACATTCAGGGCAAACCCTTGATTTTAGGCGCTGGCCCCGCGCCACTTGCGCCGCAGCCAGACCGCCAGGTCATCCATGTAGCAGTACACGACAGGCACCACCACCAGAGTCAGCAACGACGAAGTGATGACGCCGCCGATCACGGCCTGGCCCATGGGGGCGCGCTGCTCCGAGCCTTCGCTCATGGCAAAGGCCAGTGGCAGCATGCCGAAGATCATGGCCAGCGTGGTCATCAGAATAGGGCGCAGCCGCACGCGTGCGGCCAGCAGCAGCGCCTCGGCGCGCGGCAGCCCGGGCTGCAGCGTGCCGTCTTCGCCCACATGCTCCT
The DNA here is from genome assembly GCA_023954035.1 of Burkholderiaceae bacterium. Lineage (GTDB taxonomy): Bacteria > Pseudomonadota > Gammaproteobacteria > Burkholderiales > Burkholderiaceae_C > Simplicispira. Next base: position 23,701 of record JAMLIT010000022.1, read on the forward strand.
CGCGCGAGCGAATGGCAAAGTCCACCAGCAAGATGGCGTTTTTGGTGACCAGTCCCATCAGCATGACGATGCCGATGATGGAGAACATGGAGAGCGCCGAGCCAAAAATCAGCAGCGCCAGGACCACACCAATGAGCGTCAGCGGCAGCGCCGTCATCAGTGCCAGGGGCTGCAGAAAGCTTTTGAACTGGCTGGCCAGAATCATGTAGATGAACACGATGGCCAGCAGCAGCGCGGAGATGGCGTAGCCAAAGGCCTCGGCCATGTTTTTGGTGGAACCGCCAAACTGGTAGCCGTAGCCCGGGGGAAAGGTGATGCCTTCCAGCACCTTGCGGATGTCGGCCGAGACTTCCCCGGTGGTTCGGTGGTAGACGTTGGCGCTGATGGCTACTTCGCGCGTCATGTCGCGCCGGTTGATCTGGTTGGGGCCGGTGGATTCGCGCACCTGCGCCACCTGGCCGAGCCGAACCGTGCGCGTGCCGCCATCGGCGGCCGCCAGGGTAAAGGGCAGGCGCTCGATCTGCGCCGGTGTGGCGCGTGCCTCGGGCGCCAGGCGCACGTTCACGTCGTAGGTCTGGTCGTCGGGGGCGCGCCAGTTGCCCACCGTCTGGCCGGCAATCAGGGTGCGCAAGCTTGACGCCACCGAACCGACCGAGAGGCCCAGATCGGACGCCGCGTCGCGCCGCAGGTCCACGGCAATCACCGGTTTTTCCGCCTTCAGGCTGGAATCAAGATCGACCAGGCCGGGCACGCGCTTGAGCCCTGCGGTGACCTGGCGGGTCAGGCGCTCGAGCTCCTGCAGATCCTGGCCCTTGAGCGAAAACTCGATCTGCTTTTGTCCCCCTACGGGATCGAGCAGACCGACGTGCGTCACCGTGATGCCTGCCACCTGGTGCAGACGCTCGCGCAGCAAGGCAGACATGACGGCAACGTCGCGCTCGCGCTCCTTGCGGTCGGTCAGGCGCACGTAAATGCTGCCGTAGATCTTGCCGTTGGCGCTGCCGGTGTTGATCGTCGCCAGGGTGTAGCGCACCTCGGGGAATGAACGCACCACGGCTTGCACCTGGCGCGCCTTGGCCTCGGTGGCCTCCAGGGAGGAGCCAACCGGCGTGTAGAAATTGATCGTGGTTTCGGAAAAATCGGCTGCGGGAACGAACTCGGTACCCAAAAGCGGCACCATGAAAATGCTCAGCACAAAAATGCCCAGGGCCAGCGCCAGGGTTTTGAGCTTGTGCACCAGCGACCAGGCCAGCACCTTCTGGTAACCCTGCGCCAGGCTTTCGGTGGCGTTGTCGAACCAGCCCGTCACCCGGCCAATGGTGCGGCCGTACCAGCTGCGGTCTTCCACGCGCTTGCCGTGGGCGTGAATGCTGGGGTCTTCCCAGATGGAGGACAGCATGGGGTCGAGCGTGAAGCTGACAAACATCGAAATCAGCACCGCCGCGACGATGGTGATGCCGAACTCGTGAAAGAACTTGCCGATGATGCCGCCCATGAAACCGATGGGCAGAAACACGGCCACGATGGAGAGCGTGGTCGCCAGCACCGCCAGGCCAATCTCCTGCGTGCCCTCCATGGCCGCGGCAAAACTTCCTTTTCCCATCTGCACGTGGCGCACGATGTTCTCGCGCACCACGATGGCGTCGTCGATCAAGAGGCCCACACACAGGCTGAGTGCCATCAGCGTAATCATGTTGATGGTGAAGCCAAACCAGTACATGAACAAAAAAGTGCCGATGATGGAAATCGGCAGCGTCAGGCCCGTGATGACCGTCGAACGCCAGGAGTTGAGGAACAAAAAGACGATCAGCACCGTCAGCGCAGCGCCTTCAATCAAGGTTTCGCGCACGTTTTCCACCGCCACGCGGATGGGGCGCGCGGTGTCGCCAATGGTCTCCAGTCGCACCCCAGGGGGAAGTTCGGCACGCAGCGCGGCCACGGCTGCGTTCAAGCCGTCGACCACCTCGATGGTGTTCTCGCCCTGGGCCTTCTGTACCGACAGCAGCAGCGTGCGCTGGCCGTTGTAGAGCGCCAGGCTCTCGACCTCCTCGGCACCGTCTTCGACCCGCGCGAGCTGCTCGATGCGCACAGGTGCGCCCGCGCTGGCTTGACCAGCGGCTCCCGATCCTTTTCGGGCGACGATGATGCGGCCGAAATCTTCGGGCCGCTTCATGCGCGCGTCGATCTGCACCACGCGCTCCTGGTTCAGCGAGCGGATGGCGCCCAGAGGCAGGTCCTGGTTTTCGCTGCGCACCGCATTCACCACCTGCTCAGGCGTGATGCCGAAGGCCTCCAGCGCCTCGGGCTGCAGGTAGATGTTGATCTCGCGCCGCGTTGCGCCCACCAAATTGACCGCGCCCACGCCCCGCACGTTCTCCAGGCGCTTCCTCAAGATCTGGTCGGCCCAGGTAGTCAGTGCCAGCGGTGACAGTGGCCGTTCCGCGCCGGCCTCAGGCAGCACGGCCAAGGACCAGACGGCCCGGCTGGCCGGGTCAAAGCGCAGTACCCGCGGTTCCTTGACCTCGTCGCGCAGCAGCGGGCGCACGATGGCAACCTTCTCGCGCACGTCTTCGGCCGCCTTGCGTCCGTCAATATGCAGCTGAAACTCGATGATGATGACCGCGCTGCCCTCGTAGCTGCGCGAAGTCAGGGCGTTGATGCCCGCCACCGAATTGACCGCTTCTTCAATTTTCTTGGTGACTTCGCTCTCGACAATTTCGGGCGAGGCGCCGGGGTATTCAGCCGTCACCACCACCACAGGAAAATCGATATCGGGGAACTGGTCGACCTTGAGCCGTTGGTAGGAAAAAACCCCCAGTACGACGAAGGCGAGCATCACCATCGTGGCGAACACGGGGTTGCGAAGGCTGACTTTGGTGAACCACATGGCGACGGCCTGCGTTCAGCGGGTGGCCGAGGCCGTGGGCACCGGCGCGCTGGCGGCTGCGGCAGGGGCATTGGCCGGGAGCTTGAGCGCCGTGCCCGCAGGCAGGGCGCCCACGCGCGCCGTCAGAACCTTGCTGCCTTCGGGAACTCCTTGAATTGCCACCCAGGCCACGCCATCAATGGCCACGCGCTTGCCCGTCTGCACGCTGCGATGCGCCACCTGCCCACCTTGCGCAATTTGTACGTAGGGCTCGGCCTGGTCGGTGCGCACGGCGTCCAGCGGCACAGCAAGCGCCTGCTCGGTGCCGGCGGCAATGCTACCCTGTACAAAGACCCCCTGGCGCAGGCCGGGCGGGGCGCCTGCGTGGTCCACGGCAAGGTACACGGGCACGGCGCGTGTGCCCGCTTGCGCGCTGGGACTGATGCGCGCCACGCGCGCCTGCAGCTTTTGCTGCGTGCCTTCCAGCTCCAAGGTCGCTGTCTGTCCCACCCGCACCTGGGTGGCCTCTGCGGCGGGCACCAGGGCTTCCACTTCAAGGCGAGACAGGTCCACCACTTCCAGGATGCGCGCCTCGACCCCGACACGTTCGCCGTTTTGCACCAGGCGCTGCGCCACCATGCCGTCGATCGGGCTCCTGAGCACCGTGTCGGCCAGCGACTTGCGTGCCACATCGGCGGCCGCCACCGCAGCCTGGTAGGTTGCTTGGGCCGCGTTGAGGCTGGCCTGTGAGGTCTCCAGCGCCGTTTTTGAAATGAAACCTTGAGCCACCAGCGCCTGGTTGTTGTCGAACTGTTTCTGGCTGATCGCCACCTGTGCGCGGGCGGCGTCGGCCTGCTGCTGCGCCTGGCGCACGCGCGCCTCGGTTTCGGTCGTGTCGATGCGCGCCACCACCTGACCGGCCTGCACCCGATCGCCTTCGCGCAAGCTCAATCCCTGCAGTTCACCGGGGACCCGGGCCTTGATCGTGGCCGACTGCACTGCCCGCACGACCCCGGAAATCGGAATGCCCAGAGTCAGCGTGCGGGGCTGCAAGGCGATGACCTCACCGGGGGCCACGTCCATGACCACCTGCTCGGCGCGCACAGTGCCCGCAGCAGACTGCTGCGCCTTGCGAGCAGAAATCGCTCGCAGGGCGCCGACGGCGACCACCGCGACGACGATGGCCACGGCCATCCAGGGAATCCAGCGTTTCATGATGTCAGGGAGAGGGAGAACGGTGGGCAGCCGGTGCCGTTCGCGCGCACAGACCGTAGAGCAGGCTGTCGATCTGGTGGTCGATAAAGGCCTGGGGATCAAAATCATCTGCATTGGGCACGCAGGCACCCATGGAATGCTTGGTGAGCATCAGGAACATCAGCGGTGCAATCACCGCGTGCACCGCATACACCGGGTCGACCGCGCGAAACTCGCCTGTGGCCATGCCGCGCGCCAGCACCCGGTGAATCAGTTGCTGCGCTGGCTCGATGACTTCGCGCTGGTAGAACTGAGCGATCTCGGGGAAATTGCCCGCCTCGCACAGCATCAGCTTGGTGATGCCCGAGGCGCGCGTGCTGCCAATGCGTTCCCACCAGGCCTGGTAGCAGGCGCGCAACATCTCACCCGTGCTGCCGGCGAACTCGTCCATTTGCGTGGACCATTCCTCGAACCGCCCCACGATGCTCTCGCGCACCACGGCCTTGAACAATTCTTCCTTGCTCGGGAAGTACAAGAACAGGGTGCCCTTGGAGACACCCGCCCGCGCCGCCACCTCCTCCACCCGCGTGGCGGCGTAGCCCTTTTCCACAAACAGGTCGAGCGCAGCCTCCAGCAGCTCACCCGGGCGTGCTTCCTTGCGGCGCTCGCGCTTGGGCACTGGCGGGGAGAGGGAGAAGGGGAGGGGCGCAGGCACGATTTATTTACTGACTCACTGGTTAGTAATGTAGCAAAACTACCCAGGCGGGTCAATCATGCAACTGAGGGTTGCGGCTTGAGGGCAATAGCCCCATTCCCGAAAGATCGGCAGAAGTGTTTACGATTCCCCCTGACACGCGCTCTGGCGCTCCCACGAAGAGAAAAGGCCCCATGACCGAAGCACGAGACCAGGGTTTTCCGGAGTTTTACGCAAGGGCGCCCGTGATCACGCTGCGCGACCCGCTCGCCCAGTTTCTGGGCGCAGCCAAAGACGGGCTCATCCAGTACAGCTACACCGACGTGGTGCGCTTGTCAGGCCATTCCTGCCCCACCGTCGCCGGCGCCTACCTTATGGCCCTGCACGGTCTGCGCGCACTGTATGGGGACGAGACGCCCGTGCGCGGCGATGTCGAGGTCTTCATGCATGGTGCGCCTGGCAGTGGCGTGACGGGCGTCATCTCATCGGTGGTGCAACTGGTGACTGGCGCCGCTGGCGAGACGGGATTTCCCGGTGCTGGCAGCCTGGGCCTGTTCGCACGAAAGAACCTGCTGGCTTTTGGTGCCGACGTCGACGGCGTTCTGGGCATGCGCCGCCGCGACACGGGAAAGGCCGTCACGGTGCACCACGACAGCGCCATCGTCCCCTGGCCCGAGGAGATGCGGCCGCTGGTCGCCAAGGCATTTTTAGAGCAGGCGAACAGCACAGAGCTGGAGCGCTTTGGCCAGCTTTGGCAAGAACGGGTGCGACGCATGCTGGTGGACCATGCCGACGACCCGGCGCTGGTGTGGGTGAGCGACTGGCATCCCGCCCGGTGAACCCACAACGCATATCAAGGAGATTGACGCAATGGACCACCCAGACAACCAACCCGGTTCCGCCACCGCCGCAACGTCGACCATCACCCTGGCCGGAGGCTGCTTTTGGTGCACCGAGGCCGTCTTTGACCGCGTGCGCGGCGTGACCGACGTGCAAAGCGGCTACTGCAACGGTCATGTGGCCAACCCCAGCTACGAGCAGGTTTGCACGGGCAACACCGGCCACGCCGAGGCGGTCCGCGTTCGGTTCGACGAGTCCGTCATCAGCTTGCGCGAGATTTTGGAAATCTTCTTCGCCACGCACGATCCGTCGCAGCTCAATCGCCAGGGCAATGATGTTGGGACGCAGTACCGCAGCGGTATCTATTACGACACCGAGGCCCAGGGCGAACTGGCCCGCCAGATGATCAAGGAAATGGCGGAGGAGGGCGTTTATGACGCGCCGATCACCACCGAAGTCGCTCCGCTTTCCAACTGGAGCGCCGCCGAGGCCTACCACGACGACTACTACGCGCGAAACCCCAACCAGGGATACTGCGCCGCAGTCGTGGGGCCGAAGGTGGCGAAGTTTCGCAAGACGTTTGTGCGGTTCTTGAAGGATGGGTGAGGCGAGATTTTTGGGGGAAATTGGGCTCTATCGCTTATTGGGCGGGCGCTGGGAGCTATCAAAACTGACTTATTTGAGCTTTCTTCGGCTTTGGTTGCGCGGTTCTCGCCACTTCCAAATCGCTTTGCGCCATCACCCGTTCAACATCGTAAGGATCCTCGCTTGTGCATCGGTTCTCGGCTTGCAGGTTGTAGCCGCGCGGCTACAATTCATCCATGTACAGCGTCATCGAAACCGAAGCCTTCGCGCGGTGGCTGGGTGGCCTTAAAGATCGCACCACCCGCATGCGGCTGCAGGTTCGGCTGCGCAAAGCAGCCCTGGGCAATCTCGGGGACCACAAAGGTGTGGGGGACAACGTCTGGGAGATGCGTGAAACCTTTGGGCCGGGCTGGCGCATGTACTACGTGATGCAGGGAACGACCCTCATCCTGATGCTCGGAGGTGGCGAAAAATCCACCCAGGAGCGCGACATTGAACGGGCCAAGGCCTTGGCTCTGGAGTTCCAGAATGAACAAAATCAAGACCCGGCCCTTTGACATGGCTAACTACCTCGGTGACGAGGAGGATGTGGCCGAGTACCTGCGCCAGGTGCTGGAAGACGGCGACCCGGCGCTGCTGGCCGCCGCCCTGGGTGATATTGCCAAGGCGCGCGGCATGAGCCAATTGGCGCGTGACACTGGCCTGTCGCGCGAAAGTCTCTACAAGAGCTTGTCTGGGGAACGTGCGCCCAGCTCCGATACTCTGTTCAAGGTGCTGCACGCCATGGGGTTCAAGCTCTCCCTGGCGCCGGTCCGGCAATAAGCTGCAGCTCGCTCCTGCGTCAGCCAAGAGGCTGACGCACCCCACCCGATTCAATGACAAACCGATTTCCCTGCACCCGCCTGACGCACTTTTCGCGCCCGCTCACGTCTCTGCTCCTGGCCACCCTGGCCGCCTGCAGCAGCACCCCGACCAGTCCACCAGCCGCCGTCCCGGAGGTCACGGGAACCTCGCCTGCGGTACCCCCGATCAAGATTGGCATCGCCCTGGGCGGCGGCGCGGCCAAGGGGTTCGCGCATGTCGGCGTCATCAAGATGCTGGAGGCCAATGGCTTTGCGCCGGCCGTGGTGGCGGGCACCAGCGCGGGCAGTGTGGTGGGGGCGCTGTACGCCAGTGGCATCAATGCCTTTGAGCTGCAGCAAAAGGCCATCGCCATGGACGAGGCCAATATCCGCGACCTGCAGTGGTCCTCTGGCGGGCTGGTGCTGGGCCAGAAGCTGGAGGATTACGTGAACGAGCAGGTGCACCGCAAGCCCATGGAGCAACTGGCCAAGCCTTTTGTGGCCGTGGCCACGCGGCTGGAAGACGGCGAGCGCACGGCGTTCTCGCGCGGCAACACGGGGCAGGCGGTGCGGGCTTCGAGCACCGTTCCGGGCATATTCCAGCCGGTCAGCATTGGCAAATTCCACTATGTGGACGGCGGCGTGGTCAGCCCGGTGCCGGTGGATGCGGCGCGCCAGCTGGGGGCCGATGTGGTGATTGCCGTGGACATTTCCAGCAAGGCCAGTGGCAAGGCGCCGGGCGACATGCTGGGCACGCTCAACCAGTCGATTGCCATCATGGGCCAGAAGCTGGGGCAGGCCGAGCTGGCGCGGGCCGACGTGATCATCCGCCCCAAGGTGCTCGACCTGGGCCCGGTGGATTTCAGCCAGCGGGCGGCAGCCATCGTCGAGGGCGAAAAGGCCGCGCTGGCGGCCATGCCGCAGATCCGAGCGCGGGTGGCGCATTGGCAGGGCGAACGCGCACAGGCTGCGCGTCTGGCAAAGGAAAAAGCTGCGGAGGCTGCGCGCAAGGCCTGCTTGGAGAGCCGCTCCCGTCTGAAGAAGCTCGGCGGACTGGTGGGGTTGGACGACCCGTGTTCCAATCCGTAACAGGCTGTCGCTGCAGGGATTTCTCGCCGTCAAACCCAGGCCAGCGCAATTTCTCGCCTGGCTTGTCGCTGGGCATGCCACGAACGCGTAGACCTTATGGACACAAAACACCTTCCCATACTCCGGCACGCCGGCATCGTTTTGCTGGTCGCCGGTTTGCTGGACCTGGCTGCGCTGACGTACAGCTTCGTCCAGGGGCTGGCTTATGTATCGGGTTTGAACCTCTTTGGTGTCGTGGGCGGGGTCTTTTTGATGCGCGGCAGCTTGCAGGCGGCCCTGGTGGTGCGCTGGCTCGCGGCGTTTTTGCTGGCGGTGCTGCTGGCCACGGTCTTGGTGTTCCCCTTTTTGCAGCCCTTCAGTCTGACCTTTGCCCAGTTGCGCTTGGGCCTGGGTCCTGGGCCTTTCGCACTTGCGCTCGGGGCATGCGCATTGGCCTTGCTGGCTTGGCTGGTGTGGCAGCTTGGGCGCGAGCCGGTGCGCGCGGCCCGCGCGACCCGCACACTGCGGGCCTGGAGCATGGCGCCGCCTGCCTTGATGGGCGTGGCGCTCGCGGTGGGACTGGCCGTGGTCGTCGCGGCGCTGCGCAGCGGACAAGCCGCTGCCGATGCGCGCATGCTGGCGGCGCAGCGTGTGGGTTCGGACTACAAGTTGCACGTTCGCTCCATCCGCAAACTTCGGGGCGTGGGCGGCACCCTCATCTCGGCCGAGGTCACCGCCTGGACCGACAGCGACATCAAGAACCTGCCGGTGCAGTGGCAGGAGCCGTAAAGCGAGGCGACGGCGCGCGCGGTGTCCCGGAACATGCTCTGCGCAAAAATTTCTAATAAAAATCAGCTTCAGCGCTTACTGCATATGCGCTGATAGCTGTCATATATATAGCAACGTCTTGAACTCCCCCGTCTTCGCGTCCCTGGTCCCGGTCGTCCTGTTCATTGCCATCGGCTTTCTCGCCGCGCGCCTGGAGTGGATACGGGCGGCATCGGTCAAAGACCTCTCCAACCTGGTTTTCATGGTGCTGACGCCGGCGCTGCTGTTTCGAACCATGAGCACGGTGCGCATTGAAGCGCTGAATTTCGGTCCAGTCGGCATCTATTTCGCGGCCGCAGCGCTGGTGTTTGCGGCCACGCTGTGGCTGAAGGGGTTCACCACGCTGGCGGCTGCGCGGGCGTTGGCCTATACCTTTGGCAACACCATCATGATCGGCGTGCCACTCATCGGCCTGGCCTTTGGCGAAGCCGGATTGGTGACGCTGTTCACCCTGATCTCGGTGCACGCGCTGGTGCTGCTGACGGGCGCCACGGTGGTGTTTGAACTGGCTGCCGCGCGCGAGCGCGCCAACACGCCGGGCCAGTCCAAACCGCACATGCTGCGCACGGTGCTGCAGGCGGTCAAAAACGGCATCCTGCACCCGGTGCCGCTGCCCATCATTGCCGGCCTTGTCTTTGCGCAAACCGGCCTGGTGCTGCCCGCCGTGGTCGACAAACCCCTGCAACTGCTCGGCCAGGCGCTGGGGCCGCTGGCGCTGTTGCTGGTGGGCGTGACGCTGGCGTTCTCGAAGGTGGGGGCCAACTTCAAGCCCGCGCTGCGCGTGGCCCTGGTGAAATCCCTGGTTTTCCCGCTGATTTTGGGCAGCCTGGGCATGGCGCTGGGCTTTGGCGGGCCGGCGCTGGCCGTGCTGGTGGTCACCGCGTCGCTGCCCATTGGCGCGAACGTGTTTCTGTTTGCCCAGCGCTACGACGTGGCCGAGGCCGAGGTGACCGCGAGCATCGCGGTCTCCACGGTGATGGCGCTGGTGACGCTGCCGGTGGTCATGTTCCTGGCAACGCGGTGGATCGCATGAAGGTCAATCCAGAAACAGATCGGGCAGGAAGTTGCGGTTGCCCGGCGTGACGGCGTAGCGGTCGAAGTCGGTCACGCCATGCGCAGCCAGCACCGCGTCGTCGATGTAGAAGTTGCCGGTGGCACCCGATGTGTCGGTGAGCACGCAGTAGGCGGCGTCGGCCATGATCTCGGGTGTGCGGCACAGCGCCACATCCATTCCGGGAATCATCTGCATGGCGGCGGTGGCAACGGCGGTGCGCGGCCACAGGCTGTTGACGCTGATGCCATGGCGCTTGAACTCGCCCGCGTGGCCCAGCGTGCACATGCTCATGCCGTACTTGGCCATGGTGTAGGCCGTGTGGGGCTGGAACCAGTGCGTTTGCATGGTGAGCGGCGGCGACATGGTCAGCACCTGCGGATTGCGCCCGGCCCCGGCCGACTTTTTCAGCTCCGGCAGGCAGGCCATGGTGCACAGGTAGGTGCCGCGCGCGTTGACGCCGTGCATCAGGTCGAAGCGCTTCATGGGCGTGGCTTCGGTGTTGGTGAGGCTGATGGCGCTGGCGTTGTTGACCAGAATGTCGATGCCACCGAAGAATTCGACCGCCTTGGCAACCGCTTCAAGCACTGCCGCTTCGTCGCGAATGTCCACCGCCAGCGGCAGGGCGCGCCCGCCGGTGGCCTCGATCTCGGCGGCGGCGCTGTAGATGGTTCCCGGCAGCTTGGGATTCGTCTCGGTGGTCTTGGCCACGATGACGATGTTGGCACCGTCGGCGGCGGCGCGCTTGGCAATCGCCAGGCCAATGCCGCGCGAGGCGCCGGTGATGAAAAGGGTTTTGCCTTTGAGTGCGTTGGGGGCGGTTTGCATGGTGTTGTCTCCTGGTCGTGTCGATTGAACGGGCCAAGTTTAGGGGCCAAAAAATGGCCCTTTGACCCAGTTCGCAAGCGGGGAAACCCGCTTACGGAGCCAGGCGTTCGCGTACCCATTCGGCGTCTTTCAGGCGGTAGCGCAGCCGGTCGTGCAGCCGACTCTTGCGCCCTTGCCAGAACTCCCAGCGATCGGCCTTGAGCCGGTAGCCGCCCCAGTGTGGCGGGCGCGGAGGGTTCAGCAGGTACTGGGCGCCGAATTTGGCGGCGTTGGCCACCAACACGCCCCGGCCCGAGATGACCTCGCTTTGCGGGCTGGCCCAGGCGCCGATGCGCGAATCGAGCGGGCGGGTTTTGTAGTAGGCGTCGCTTTCGGCGTCGCTCACCTTTTCCACTGCGCCTTCGATGCGCACCACCCGTTCCAGCTCCACCCAGTGGAACTGCAGGGCGGCATAGGGGTTGCCGGCCAGTTGCTGGCCCTTGCGGCTCTCGTAGTTGGTGAACCAGACAATGCCGCGCTCGTCGCAGCCCTTGATGAGCACGATGCGCGTGCTCGGGCGCAGGTCGCTGCCCACGGTGGCCAGCGTCATGGCATTGGGCTCGGGCAACTGGGCGCTGATGGCTTCGCTCAGCCACTGGCTGAACTGCTGCATGGGGTCAGCGTGCGAGGCGGCTTCGTTCAGCTCGGCGCGCTCGTAGCTTTTGCGCAGATCGGTGAGGTGGGCTGACAGGGGAGTGGAGGGCGGGTTCATGGCAGGATTGTGCCGCGCCCAAGCCCCATCCCCATCCCTTGTTGAGCCTTTGCCATGCCTTCCACTTCACCTGATGCTCCTCTGCCCTGCGTGCTGGTACTGGCCTCGGGCCGAGGCGAGCGGTTTCGCACGTCGGGCGGGCAAGTGCACAAGCTGGCGGCCATGCTGGAAGATCGCAGCGTGCTGGAGCACACCCTGGCTGCCGTGCGTGCCAGCGGCTTGCCCTGGCACCTGGAAGATGCGGGCCACCCCGGCATGGGCGATTCCATCGCAGCGGCGGTGCGCGCCACGCCTGAAGCGGCGGGCTGGCTCGTGCTGCCAGGGGATTTGCCCTTGGTGCAGGCGGGCACGCTGCGCGCGATTGCTGTAACCCTGGCGAGCGGCGCCGAGGTGGTTGCCCCGGTGTTTGGCGGTCAGCGCGGTCATCCAGTGGGTTTTGCGGCAGCCCTGGGGCCGCAGTTGATGGCACTGACCGGGGAGCAGGGCGCCAGCGTCCTCCTGCGCGCCGCGGCGCAGCGAGGCGCCTTGCTCAGCCTGCCAGTGGAAGACTGCGGCGTGGTCACCGACATCGACACGCTCGCTGACCTGGAGCGTGCAGCCAGCTTGCTGCGGGCGCGGTGCCAAGCTCGCTGAAGCCGCCGCCCAAGCAGTCCTCAGAACTGCATCCCCTGAATTGAATGCCGCGCAGATCCGTCGCGCACGCGCACGCCATCGGCCACCAGATCCGACGGAAAAACGACCACCGATTCGCCAGCCTGGATGCCCGCCGTGACCTCGGCAAACTCAGCGTTGCGGTGGCCCACCTCCAGCCTGCGCAGGCGCGCACGGCCTTCTTCGACGGCAAACGTCTGCCAAGCGCCAGCGCGGCGGAACAAGGCGCCGGTCGGTATTTGCAGCACCTGATTGCCGGACCAGGTGACGATCGCGGCCTCGATTCGATAGCCCGCACCCAAAGTGGGCGGCGCAGCGTCGAGGTCGCCGATGACGTTGACGCGTTGCTCCTGCACGCCCAGCGCAGACACCTTGGTGAAAGCGCCGGGCTCGACATAGCGAACCTTGCCTGCCAAGGCCGTCGACCCGCCCCAGCCGGTGATCCTGATCGGCTGACCTGCGCGCACCTGCACAGCGTCCTGCGTCAGCACATCCACCACCAATTCAAGCGCTTCGCCCTGGCTCAGCTCGAACAAGGGACTGCCCGCCTGCACCACGCGCTCGCTCTCCTCGATCACCTTGAGCACATGGCCGCTGACCGGCGCGCGAACCATGATCGCACCGGCATCACCGCCCGCAGTGCCTGCGCCGAGCAGGCGCGAGCGTGCGCTTTGTACCTCGGCCCCGGCTGCGACGAGAGATGCCTCGGCGCTGGCAACACGGTCCGCCGCAGCCTGGGCTGTCTGCGCATAGGCGTCGCGCGACTCGACACTGACCATGCCCGTGCGAAACAACTCGCTGCGGCGCGCCGCCTCGGTGCTCGCAAGCCTGGCGCCGCTGGTCGCTTCGGCGAGCACCGCATGCGCCTGGCGCTGCCGCGCCTGCGCCGCTGCAAGCTCGGCGCGCGCAGTGGCCAGCGAGCGGGCATCGGTCGGGGGCGGCGCGATTTGTGCGAGCACATCGCCGCGCTCGATGCGATCGCCAACGCCAATACTGGTGCGCAGCAGCCGCCCGCTGATCGAAGCGGCGACGGTGTAGCGCAGTTTGGCGCGCGTCTGCCCCTGGGCCTCGACGGCCTCCGAAAGCGGGCCTTGTGTGGCCTGGGCAAGCTGCACGTCGATTACCGACGGCTGCAGCATCACGGCGGCCAAGGCAAGAGCCGCCGCGCCGATGCCGGCAATGATCAGCCATTTCTTCCAGCGGACCGGCTTCGGTTTGGCTGCCTTGCGAACGGCTGGCTTGTTGCTGGGTTTGTCGTCAGGCTTGCCGTTCGGTGCCTCGGTCGTTGCATGGAGTTGCTTGTGGGTGTCGTTCATTGAAAACTCACTCTCGTGTCTTGAGTACGGCGATCAGGTCAAGGCGGTTGATTCGGCGCCGCACCAGGGCCCCGCTGGCCACGGCGGCGGCGACCACGATCGCCGCCGCCAGCAGGTAGGTCGGGGCGTGGACCACCAGCGGAATGCGGTAGGTATCGGTTTGCAGCGCGGCGACGACCGCATAAGACAACCCGTAGCCGAGCAACCACCCGATCGGAATCGCCATCAGCGTGATCAGTGCCTGCTCTCCGAGCAGCAGCATCGCGGCTTCGCTGCGGCGAAACCCCATCACGCGCAGACTGGCCAGCTCGCGCCCGCGCTCCGACAGCGAAATGCGCGCGCCGTTGTAGATCACCGCGACCGCGATCACGCAGGCGAAACCGAGCAGGAAACCGACGGCGATGAACAGGGAATCGTCCATCTGTTTCTCGAACGACGCCAGCATCGTGCTCGGCGATGCCACTCCGGCGACAGCTGGGGCAGCCTTCAGGGTTCGTTCGAGTTGGGGCAGGGCGTCGGCCGCCACCGACAGGTAGGCACCGGAGACCATCACCGGACCGCCGATGGCGCGCTGCAACGCATCACGGTTCATGGTCGCTGAAACACCGAGCAAGTCGTCGACGATGCCAGCCACCGGCAGCTGCATCCGGCGCCGCTGACCTTCGAGGAACGCGACATCGACCTGGTCGCCAACCGTCAGATGCAGTTGCCGCGCCAGAATGGCACTGAGCACCAGACCCTCGGCCGGAAGTGGCTGCTCGCCACCCGATGCGCTGACGATACGGCGCAATCTGCCGTCCGGCGCCAGCCCCTGGATGGCGATTTCCTTCTCGAAATGCCCAGAGCGCAAGCGTGCTGGCGCCAAGCGGTAGGCTTCGACCCGCGTGACGCCGGGCAGGTTATAAAAGTCGTACGTGACTGCGACGGTGCGCGGCTCGTCGAACGACACCGACAGATCCTCGCGCTGGATGACACGGAACTGCAGGTCCATCATCCACTGCACGCCATCGAACATGGCCAGACCGATGATCAGGATCGCCACCGAGAAGGACACGCCCAGCGACGACAGCAGCGCCTGCAGTGGCTTGCGCTGCACGTTGCGCAGCACCATGCGTGCTGACGACGGCAGGGTGCGTGCCAGACCCGAACGCTCCAGCCAGCCCGGCCTGAAGCTCGCCGGTGGCTCGGGGCGCATCGCCTCAGCCGGCGGCAACAGTGCAGCCCGCCGTACCGCGAGCAGTGCCCCAGCGGCGGCGGCAACCGTGATGGCGGTCGCAATGGCCAGCAGCAGCGGGCTCAGCTGGTAGTCGAGCTGCGGAAAGTCGAAATAGGCGCCGTACAGATTGACGTAGGCGCTGCCGAGCAGGGTTCCCGCGACGGCGCCGATGGCGGCGCCGAAGGCTACGGCGGCCATTGCGAAGAGCAGGTAGTGGATGGCCACCTCCCGGCTGCGGTATCCGAAGGCCTTGAGCACGGCGATTTCGCCGCGCTGGGTAGCAATCAAGCGCGTCAGCACCAGGTTGAGCAGAAATGCGGCCACGCCCAGGAACACCGCAGGCACGACGGTGCCCATCACCTTGTTGCTGTCGAGTTCGCCTTGCAGAATCAGGTGCGAAGCCTGGTCCTTGCGCAGGTAGGCGCCCAGGCCGCCATAGGGGTCGAGCAGGGTGTCGATGCGCGACAACACGGCTTGCGGGTTCGCCTGTGGGCTCAGCGTGAGCACGGCTTCGTTGAACGCGCCGTCCATGTCGTAGGCCGGTCCCAGCACTTTGCGACCCATCCACAGCACGCCGTAGCGCTTGTCGTCCGGGTACAGCGCGCCGGGCGGAACGGCATAAGTGTGCTCGGGTGAAATCGCAATGCCGACGATGTCGAGCGTGCGCGCGCGGCCGTTGATGATGGCGCGCAGCGTGTCGCCCGGCCTGAGTGCGCGAGCGTCGGCGAACTTGCTGCTGATGAGCACCTCGCTCGCAGCCCCTGGCGCGAGGTAGCGTCCACTGCGAATGCGGATGTCGTTGATCTCGGGGCGCCGCTGCTCGGGCAGCGATACCAGCCGTGCCTGCGCCGGTGCGTCCAGGCCGGGCAGGTCGAGGGTGGCAAGAAAACTGACACGGGTATCGACATTGGCTACGCCAGGAATCGCCTGGATGCGCTCGCGCAGGCTGTTGGGGGCGCGCTTGAGAGGCGCCCAGGCGTCGGCAAAGCGTGTCTGTGCGTAGTACGACTGCTGCGCCTGCACCAGTGTGTCGTAGCTGCCGCGCATGGTCAGCACCGTCATGATGCCGGTGGCCACCACAAGCGCGATCGACGCCATCTGGCCCTTGAGTTGCCAGAGTTCGCGCAGCAGCTTGCTGTGAAGGGTGTTCATGTCAGTACCGCCCGGCCGCTCTGAAGGGACTGATGCGCCCCTCGGGGGGCAGCGAATGCAGTGAGCGTGGGGGCCTATTCACCGCGCCCTCACCAGGCGATGTCATCCACGCTGGCGCGCTGTGCATTGCGCTTGCGCTCGACGATCTCGCCGCTGCTCATGCGCAGCACCGTGTCGCCGAGTGCGCCAATGGCGGCGTTGTGGGTGATGATCGCGATCGTCGTGTCGGTCTCTCGATTGACCTGGTCGAGCACGCGCAGCACCAGCTTGCCGGTCTCGGCATCGAGCGCGCCGGTCGGCTCATCGCAGAACAGCACGTCGGGCCGCTTGGCAATGGCGCGCGCAATCGCCACACGCTGCTGTTCACCGCCGGACAGCTGCGAGGGAAAGTGGTCCAGCCGTTCTTCCAGGCCCACCAGTGCCAGCGCGTCGTCGGGCGACATCGCATCCTGCGCGATGTCGGTCACGAGCGCCACGTTTTCGCGCGCGGTCAGGCTGGGGATCAGGTTGTAGAACTGGAACACGAAGCCGATGTGCGCGCGCCGGTATTCAGTCAGCCCGTCGCTGTCAAGCTGGTCCAGTTGAAGATTTCCCTGGCCGTCGACGTAGGTGACGGTGCCGCTGGTGGCCACATCGAGGCCGCCGAGGATATTGAGCAGCGTCGACTTGCCGCTGCCCGAGGCGCCCAGCAGCACCATCAGTTCGCCAGAATGCAGGTCGAGATCGACATCGCGCAGCGCATGCACCGTGACCTCGCCCATACCGTAGGACTTGCACAGCCCGCGCGCACGCAGCACGACCGCTGTCGCATCGCAGCAGCCGGTCCGCCGGGAGCTCACGATCGGGTTGGCATGCACATCTGCGCGTTCGCCTTGGCGCCTGCGTGCCTGGGTTTGGCTTGCGCGGGCAGCGCGGACTGCAAAGTGAGGGAGGCCATTGCCTCAGTATGGCATGCACGAACGCCCTCATGCCAGATCGCGCCAGATGGCTGAGCGACGCGGCATGTCGCCAGGCTTGCGCTGTGCCCCGGACATTGCCCAGGCGCGCGACCGATCACTTGCGCCGGATCACCGCACAGGCCAGGCGTGGGCCGGCGTTGCCGCTGGGCTGGGAGGTGAAGTCGTCGCGGTCGCGGTGCACGATGAGGCCACGGCCGACGATGTCGTCCATGCCGCTGCCCACGCGGATGCCGCTGATCTTGACATCGATGCGCGCCACCCCCTTGGCGTCGGCGTTCAGGCTGGGCAGGTCGCCCGTGTGGTGCTCGGCCCCCATCGCCATGCCGTGCCGCGTGTTGTGCGGGTTGAAGTGTCCGCCCGCACTGCTGCCATCGCCGCTGGAGCAATCCCCTTTTTCGTGGACATGGAAGCCATGCTCGGAATGGGGCGCCAGGCCCAGGATTTCGCCTTGCACGCGCACCGTGTCGCCCATCTGGGTGAAATGCACCATGCCGCGTGTCAGGTTGCCCCGCGTGGGCTCCAATTGGGCGGTGGCGTTCGGGCCCTCCACCTGGCCGGCCACGCGGGTGTGCATGCCGCCGGCACAGCCCGCAAGAACAAGGGTGGCCGCCACGGCGGCGGTGAGGGGGAAGCGTTGCATGAAAACCTCCTACGAAAAAACTGGTTTGGGGGCGAAACTGCCGCGCCTCATGCTGGCACGCGTCGCTGAGCGGTGTTGTCAGCGAAAATCGCAACCTGCCGCCGGCGCCACTGGGCTCTTGCTTGCCGCCTGTCGCGGCCCAGCCCATGCGGTGCCCTTATTCGGCGGGGTCTCGGGTGGCCGTGGCTATCAGCCGTTCAAGCACACGGTCATGGATGCCGACGGCACGCAGGCCTTCGTAGGTGGCGCGGGCGTAGTCCTGGGTGCTGCCGTAGCGCCCCTGGGCCTGCCGAAAGATGCGACGGTACTCCTCCGGTGCGAGCTCGCCGGTATGGCTCGGGTGCTCGCGCGCCAGTGTGAATGCGAGTGCGCGCACCGTGCCGGCAGGCGTGCGGCAGGGCAGCCAGCGGGGCTGATAGACCGGAATCGGCATTTCCCGCTCCCACAGCCTGGCCAGCGTCTGCTCGCCCTGCGCCTCGGCGATGCGAAAGACCATGCCACAGCAACTTCCCCCTGCAAGAAGGCAGAAGACCAGGCCTGGGCATTCGTGCGTGCCGCGGTTGACGCGGCTCCACATCTTCAGTGCGCGGTGCCAGCCGTGCACGCGCGCCGCGCGCTGCTCCAGATAGTCGAATTCGGGACGCCAGATGAGCGAGGCATAGCCAAAGACCCAGAGATCGCCCTGGCCACGCCCTCGCAGGCCGCGCCACTCCTGGACGGTTCGCTCCAGCAGGGAAGGGGGCGCATGTATCACCCCGTCACCGAACGGCAGAGGCCAGGGCCTTCTCCGGGCCACTCATTTGAGCTAGAAATAACATTAAAAACCAGTTCTAGCGCTTATTGGTAAAGGAGGACACGCTATCAATTCGATTGCATCGCTGACGCAAACAGGGTCAACGTAAGCCGCCTCCTGGGCCCTCGGCGGGCCGCTCGATCAGCTCGATCTTGTAGCCATCGGGGTCTTCGACAAAGGCAATCACCGTGCGCCCACCCTTCACCGGGCCGGCTTCGCGCGTAATTTTTCCGCCGGCGGCGCGGATCTTCTCGCAGGCAGCCGCCGCATCCGGTACGCCCAGGGCGATGTGGCCGTAGGCCGTGCCCATCTCGTAGCGGTCGGTGTCCCAGTTCCAGGTCAGCTCGATTTCGGCCTGACCGGGGTTGCCGCCGTCAAAACCGAGGAAGGCGAGCGAATACTTGTAATCCGGGTTCTCGGACCGGCGCAGCAGCTGCATGCCCATCACGTTGGTGTAGAACGCGATGGAGCGCTCAAGATTGCCGACGCGCAGCATGGTGTGGAGGAATCGCATGGCTGCCATTGTCTCGCAGGATGATTTCACACGGGCATGGTGTAGTTCAAGGTCATCCGGCCGCCGTCGACGGTGACGATCTCGCCCGTCACATAGCTGGCCGCATCGCTGGCAAGCCAGGCCACCACATCGGCAATCTCGGACGGTTCGCCCAGCCGGCCCATGGGCGTACGGCTCATGATTTTTCTCTTGGCCTCATCGCTGGTGAGGACCGCCTTGGCCGCCAGCTCGGTGGCAATCGTGCCGGGCGCGACGGCGTTCACACGAATGTTGTGCGGCGCCAGCGCCAGCGCCATTACGCGCGTGAGCTGGTTGATACCGCCTTTGCTGACGTTGTAGCTGGCAATGTTGGGGATGGCGAGGGTACCGTTGACCGAGCTCATGTTAACGACTGAGCCGCGCCCAGCCTGCGCCATGGCACGCGCCACCGCCTGGCCCACCAAAAACGCACCCTTGATGTTGACGCGCAGGACAGCGTCAAAATCTTCTTCGGTGACCTCAAGAAAATCGGCCGCGCGGAAGATGCCGGCATTGTTGACCAGCACATCGACGCGGCCCTTCCAGGCGAGCGCCTGCTGCAGCAGTTGATCCACCTGCGCTTTGTTGCCGACGTCGCAGTGCACATACCGGCCCGAAAGCTCGGCCGCCAGTGCTTGTCCGCGCGCATCGTCGACATCCGCCAGCACGACATGCGCACCTTCGGCAGCGAAGCGCCGCACGCAGGCGGCGCCTATGCCTTGCGCAGCGCCCGTCACGAGGCAGACGCGGCCTGCGTGGCCGAAGGAGATGGTGGTCGTTGATCGGGAAGGCGATACTGGCATGCGCCAATGGTAGCAATGGCGCTCGGCGGGCGCTTCAGGACCCTCCAGCCTTTCCGCCGGGCTCCTCGGCGGCCTTGCGCCCCACGGGAAGCGGCACCATCACGGGCTGGCCCGGCGTGGTGCACCCGGTGTCACAGCAACGTCCCGGCTGGCGGTTGCGGGTGATGGCGCGATCCTCCTGGTGCAGTACACCACGCTCCAGCAGCCGTTCCACCAGCTCCACCTTGTTGCCTACGGGGTAGTTGCGCCAGATTTCCTGCTTCATGGCCGCAGGCGAGCCCCCGCCATGCAGGCTGATGAGCGAGTACCACCCGCCTTGGTAGGAGGCCGTCAGGTCTTCCATGAAGCGCGCCACTTCGATGCGCTTGTCGTAAGGCACGTCGGGGTTGGCGCGCAGCACCTCGGCCAGCGTGGCGGCAGTAGCAGGGTTGTGATCTTCGTCGGGGCCGGGCAGGGCGACGATGAGGCCGCCGGAGACCTCGTGCGCAAGCCGGTGCATGTCGTAAATCTGCGTGGCGAGCAGCAGTTTGCCGATGTTGGCGAACACCGGTTCGGGCATGAACGAGCTGCTGTGTGGGTCCTGGGTGGCAAAGACGCTTGCGGCGACGCCACAGGCGTAAAAGCCTTCGACGATCTTGATCAGTTCCACCATGGGCTCGCGCAAATTGCTCTTCTTGCCGGGGTCGAAGCCGTTGGCCTCGCACATCAGCGCGGCGGCGCCAATCAACAGGTCGCCAAAGCCTGCGCGCGCGGCAATGCAGCTGTGCCGGTGGTGGGTGGCATAGCTGTAGGTCAGCACGTGGGTGTGCTCCCACTCGCCTTCATAAAACACCCGCTCCCAAGGCACGAACACCTTGTCGAAAATCACCACCGCCGTTGCTTGCCCGTACTTGCGCGAGAACAGCGCGTCGCCGTGCTCGAGTTTCTCACCGGGGCGCCCCGCAGGTCGGGAAACCAGGGTGATGCCTTTGGCGTCGATGGGCACGGCGCAGCACACGGCGAAGTCGGCGTCGCGCTGCGTCATGTTGCGACTGGGCATCACCAGCAGTTCATGCATGTACGGCCCGCCGGTGACGATGGCCTTGGTGCCGCTGATGACGATGCCCTTGGCATTTCGCTCCACCACGTGGACGTAGGTGTCGGGGTTGGCTTGCTCGTGCGGCTTTTTGCTGCGGTCGCCTTTGGCGTCCGTCATGGCGATGCCGAGCGACAAGTCGCGGTCCTGCACATCGGCCAGGTAGGCCTTGAAGCGGGCGCGGTGCTCGGTCGAGCCGCGCGCGTCGTCGATATGCGCCGTCGCCTGCGCCAGCCCGTTGAGCGCGTCGTGCGCCAGGTAGCGCTGGGCGCAGCCCGTTTCCTGGCACAGCACCCGGACCGCTTCGAGCTTGTTGAGCAAATCACCCGAAGACTCATTCACATGCAGCATGCGGTTGACCACCCGGTTGCGCTCGGACTGGGTGGCCAGCGCGATGGGCGCCATGGCAGGGTCCAGCGCAAAATCGTAGGTGAAGGCCAGGGCGTTGACGCCCGGTTTGAGCGAAGGTTCGTCGGCAACGCTTTCGACCAAGTGACCATCGACATAGACGACGGGTTGGTAGCGGCGCAGCGATTCGCGGTACTGGTCGCCGCTCATCAGTTTGGAGCGGGTAGGGGAGGCGGCGGTGGCGTCCATGGTTCAAAGATCCTTCATCGAACCACTTGGGCACGGTCCACGATGGTGTCGGCCTGTGCCTTGCTCACGGACGCGCCCATGCTGCCGAACATCGCGCCCCAGCTGGCTGGCGTGCTGCCCAGGCGGGTGGTCATGAACGCATCGACCACCTCGGGGGTTGAATGCCGCAGCAGCTCGACGCCCTGGATGGCGCGGGCGAGGGCTTCGCTCGCCGGCCGCGCCAGGAATTCGTCTTCCAGCATGCCATCCACCAGCGGCGCCAAGTGGGCGGCGAACGCGTCGAACAAAGTGTGCTGGCCGCGCACACTGTGAATTTCTTCGAGCAGCGCGTCGCGGCAGGTGGGGTCTTTGCGCATGGCGCGGCGCACGTCCATGCACATCATGTTGGCGGCGCCTTCCCAGACGCTGTTGAGCGGCGCCTCGCGGTAAATGCGCGCCATCGGGTTCTCCTCGATGAAACCATTGCCGCCGTGGCATTGCAGCGCCTCGTTGGCCACTGCGGGCGCACGCGAGCAGTTGAAGAATTTCGCCATGGGCGTGGCGGCGCGCGCAAAGGCCGTTTGCTGCGCGTCGCGCCCGATGTAGTCGGTCGCCTTTGCCACGCGCAAGGCCAGAAGCGTTGCCGCTTCCACCTCGACAGCCATGTCGGCCAGCACGTTGGCCATCATCGGCTGGCGGGCCAGCGGGCCACCAAAGGCGGTTCGGGTGGCGCAATGGTTCAGCGCCAAGGTGAGCGACTGGCGCATCAGGCCCGCCGAACCCACGGCGAAATCCAGGCGGGTCAAATGGGAGTGGGACAGGATTTCCCGCAGGCCAGCACCCTCGGCGCCCACGCGGATCGCCAGCGTTCCGCTGTATTCGATTTCGCTTGACGCATTGGATTTGTTGCCGCTCTTGTCCTTCAGCCGCTGGATGAAAAAGCGGTTGTAGCTGCCGTCCGGAAGGGTGCGCGGCAGGAAGAAACAGGTCACTCCCCCAGCCACCTTGGCCAACGTGAAAAAGCCGTCGGACTGCGGCACCGAGCAGAACCATTTGTGGCCAGTCAGTTCGTACCAGTGGGCCATCGCGCCATGGTAGTCCGATGAGTGCGACAGCACCGCCGTGGTCTGCGTCTCGCGCAAGTCAGAGCCGCCCTGCTTTTCCGTCATGGCGTAGCCGATAACCACCGCCGGTTTTTCGGCGACCTCGCGGCGGCTGAACTCGTACTGCGTGCCGCGCACCTTCTCCGCCCAAATTTTGAGCGCCGGCTCGGACTCAAAGCCGGCGTAGGCCGCGTAGGCCATGCCAGTGGGGCAACCGACCCCGTGCTCCACCTGATTCCATAGGTAAGACTGCACGGCACGCGCGAAATGTGGGTGGGGTGCGGTTGCGTTCCACGCCAGCGAGTGCACCTCGTGCTTCCAGGCCAAGGCCATCAGTTCGTGCCAGGCCGGGTGAAACTCGACCCAGTCAATGCGGTTGCCGTAGCGGTCGTGCGTTTTGAGTTCGGGCAGGTGCTTGTTCGCGAGGCGCGCAAGCTCTTGCACATCGGCATCGCCGGCCAGCGCGCCCAGCGCAGACGCTGCAGGCGCCGCCCAGGCAGACTCGCGCGCCATCGCCGCCTTGAGCACCACGTCGCCGTCGAAGGCGTTAAAGCCTGCAGCGGGCGCTGCCTGGTTTTTCACGAGGTGGGTGGCATACCGATCTGGCGCCGCAGGGGCTGGCTGCAACTGGCTAAGGGTCAGGGGGGCGTTCATGCGTGTCTCCTTCGGGTTGCATTTTGGGGTTGCGAAAGCTTCATAACCTGACCGGGCGCCGCTGCAATGGCAGCGCAACAGATGTCGGCAATGTCGCCAGCCAACGCGCCGACGGCGCTGGCGCCGTGCGCCAAAGCGGGACCGAAATCCGTGTTGAGCGGAGACAGCGGGCCAATCAGGCCTTCCATAAAGCCGCCCACGATGACGGTGGCGGCGGTGTTTGGATCGACGTTGGCACGGAAGTCCCCGGCCTCCTGGCCTGCGCGCACGATGCGCGCGATTTGTTCGCTGATGGCGTGCCGATACGTCAGGCGGGCCTGGTTGATTTCTGCCTCGCATGGCTCGGCAATCAGCGCATAAGCCAGTCGGCGATTGCGCATGGCGCGGATGACGAAGGCGCTCACTCCGGCGTGCAGCCGCTCCATCGCCGTTCCCGGGCCATCGGCGATGGCCTGGAGAACGTCGACCTCGCGCTGAGACACTGCGGACAGCACTTCAACGCACAGGTGTACTTTCGAGGGGAAATGGCGGTACACCGTCCCCGTCGCCACTCCAGCGGCTGCAGCAACGTGGCTAACCTGCGCCGCGGACCAGCCGCCTTCACCCACCAGGCCACGGGCGGCCGCGAGGATGCAGTGGCGGTTGTCGGCCAAACGCAGAGCAACGCGGGGTGTTCGTCGGTAGGCCATAAGAAATGAATAGTCGTTCAAAGGTTGAATTTTGATTCATTGCTTGAGCCAGGACAACCGGTAATCGCCTCAGACAAACCATCCCCGAGCCACGACCCGTTGACTTTAGTCGATACGATGTATATTATGTTAACTCTTAGCGATTTCTGTCAAACGTCCCGATGAAGGACACGGCTCTGTCTCGACGCTTGATCAACCATGCAGGGCTCCGCCGCAACTGCTGCCTTGGCCTGCGGTGCAGCCATAGCAATGGTCCGCCACCCGAATGCGCTGGCCGCGCGGGTCAGAGCGCAGCAGGTCGCGCAGATGGGCGCGCGGCGCCATGGTGTCGCGTTCACCGGGATGCAGCGCCAGTCCCAGTTGCTGATTGAAGTCGCAGTCGTACAAATGGCCCTGCCAGTCGACGCTGATCTGGCTGCGGCACATCACGCCGGCCAGGTTGTCCTCCTGGTAGCTGTCGCGCAGCAATTGCATGTAACGATTGAATTGGCCCTTGGAAATCAGCATGGAGCCAAAGCGCTGGATCGGCATGTTGGCCAGCACGTAAAGCTGGTGGAACACGATGCCAAAGCGTTGCGCCAGCTCGCGCTCGTAGTCGGCCTGCAACTGGGCCTGCGCAGGCGGAAGGCTGGGGCCTTGCGGGTTGTAGACCAGGTTCAGCCCCAGCGCGGAGCCAGGACAGCCATAGCCCAGGGCATTGAGCGCCTGCAAGCCGGCAATGCTCTTGTCGAATACGCCCTTTCCACGCTGGCGGTCGACGTTGTCCACCGAATAGCAAGGCAGCGAGGCCACCACCTCCACGCCGTGCGCCGCCAGGAACGGTGCAAGGTCTTCTTGTCCGGGCTCAAAAAGAATGGTCAGATTGCAGCGGTCGATCACGTGCACGCCCTGCGCGCGGGCCGCCCGCACCAGGTCGCGAAACCGCCGATGGAGTTCCGGCGCACCGCCAGTAAGGTCCAGGGTCTTGATCTTTTGTGCTTCAAGCACCTGCAGAATGAGTTCGATGTTGGCGTCGTCCATCATTTCGGTGCGGTGGGGTCCCGCATCGACGTGGCAATGCTGGCAACTCTGGTTGCATTGGTAGCCCAGGTTGACCTGCAGCGTCGTCAGGCTCTCACGTTGCAGGGCGGGGAAATCGGTAGCTTGTAGCAGCGGAAGTGTGGCGTGCATGGTCGATGGAAAAAGGTCCAAAGCAGTGCACCATGTTTTGCAACTTTGCGCAAACAAGGGTTCTTTTTTGTCAGCCAGCGGGCTTTGAACCGGACTTGGCGAGGCTATGGCGCCGCACAAAGCCTTGATCGATGTGATTCTTCCAGCGCCAAACCCAGCGCCCCTGCGCCGACAGACCACCCCACGAGGCAATGGCCTGACGTGGCCCGCAGGCGAGCAGGTACAGCGTGTGTCTGCGCGGCACATAGGACCGCAGTGCCGCCCCCGTGATCGCTGCGCGCAGGTTGTGCGCCAAGACTGGGCCTGCGCGCACGGCGTGCACGCCCGATTTCTGCAACATCAGATCGTTGCGTGCGCAGGTGTCTCCCGCGGCAAAGACCTGCAAGTGCGAGCTGCTGCGGTGGTCGGCGCCCACCTGCACAAAGCCCGCAGCGTCGAGATTGAGGCCCGACGATTCCAGCCACGCATGTGCCTGCGCGCCGGTGGCGGCAATCACACAATCGGCTGGCAGCAGCTGGCCATCGGCCAGCCGCACCCCGTCCTGATGCCCTTCTGCGCGCTGGAAATGCAAGTTCAGACGCGCCGCCTGGGCGCAGCGCAGCGCCCGCTGCTGGACGGACGGGGCATGGCCCGCAAGCATTCCCGATTCCGACGCCACCAGGTGAACGCTGGCGGTGCAGGAAGCGCCGCGCAGTGCGTATGCAGCGGCCAGGGCGACTTCCAGTCCCGCAGCGCCCCCACCCACCACCACCAGACAAAAGCCGGCGCGCGCCTGCGCCGCCTGCAGCACGTCGGGCCACCGGGCAAAGAACGCATCCAGAGGCTTGATCGGCAACAGCTTGTCGCCCAGCGCCTGCAAGGCAGAAACCTCCGTGGCGCTGCCTACGTCCAGCGACAGCAGGTCGTAAGCCAGGCGCCCGCCGTCGCCAAGTTCCAGTGTCCGGGCGTCCGCGCGAAGCTGTCTCACAGGCGCCTGTATCAGGCGGGCGCCGGCGCGCGCCGCCAGGGCAGCCAGATCGATGCGGCATTGCGCCTGCGCGTAGTGGCCCGCCAGCCAGCCTGGCAACATGCCCGAGTAGTACTGGTAGCGGGAGGGTGTGGCGAGTACCAGCTCCAGGTTGGCAACAGGCGCCTTGGCAAAGTGTTCGAGCACCGCCAGATGCGCGTGCCCTCCTCCGGCCAGAACCAGCCGTTTCATGCGCAGGCCCGCTGCGTCTGGGATGATGCGGGCTGGCTCATGCGATGAAGAAAGGCGAACATGGACAAAGCGCTGGTAGGTGTCATCGGGGGAAGCGGACTTTATGCGATGGATTCGCTGCAAGACGTGCAGGAGCTGCGCATCGACACGCCGTTTGGCCCACCCTCGGACGCCATCATGACAGGCCGGGTCGATGGTGTGGCTGTGGCGTTTCTGGCGCGCCATGGGCGCGGCCACAAGCTGATCCCCTCGGAGGTGCCCTACCGCGCCAATGTATTTGCGATGAAGACTTTGGGGGTGCGGTATTTGATTTCGCTCTCGGCCGTCGGATCGCTTCGCCAAGACCTGCGCCCGCTGGACATGGTGCTGCCAGACCAGTTCATCGACCTGACCCGGCGGCGCGAATCCACGTTTTTTGGCGACGGCGCCGTCGCCCACGTCTCCATGGCGCAGCCCGTGTGCCCGCTGTTGACCGACGTGCTGGCCCGGGCGGTTCAAGCCGCGGGCTTGCCGCAGGAGCAGCGCCTGCACCGCGGCGGCAGCTACGTCTGCATCGAGGGCCCGCAGTTTTCGACCATGGCCGAATCACATTGGTACCGCAGCATGGGGGCCAGCGTCATCGGCATGACCAACATGCCCGAGGCGAAGCTGGCGCGCGAGGCGCAGATTGCTTATGCCAGCCTGGCCATGGTCACCGACTACGACTGCTGGAACCCGCGCGCGCCGCATGTCACATCGGATTTCGCGCTGGCCAATCTGCTGAAAAACGCCGGCCATGCCCAGCAGATCTCGCGCGCTGCCGTGCAGCTGCTCGGTGCCGAACGCCCTGCATCGGACGCCCATACTGCCCTGGCGGCGGCGCTGATCAGCCAGCCCCAGCACTTGCAGGGCCCGATCCGCGAACGGGTGGAGACCTTGCTGGCTTGATGGACCGACGCACGCCCCGCCCGCATCGTCGCCCATTGGAGAACGCGCCGAACTACGCTGCCTCGTCGCCGCGCGCAAAGATCGCTTGCTGGTTTTTGACTGAGCGCTCGTACTGGCGCGCAATGTTGTCGCAGACCAGATCGCACAGCGCATACACAGACGCATCGGCGATGCGGTAGTACACGCTGGTTCCCCGGCTCTCGCGGGTGACGAAACCCTGCTGCGTCATCAAACTGAGGTGGCGCGAGACATTGGCCGCCGTATAGCCGCAGAGCTGGGCCAGCTCGCCGACGTTGTGCTCACCCTCGCGCAGCAGGTTCAGGATGCGCAGGCGCGTGGGCTCGGCCAGCGTCTGGAAGTAGGACGCGACTTGCTGAATGGCTTCGGGGGGCAGGTTTTTCATGGCGTGGACTCGCGTGGATCGGGGGACCGCGTACCGCCGCCCCCGAATGCTGGCATAATACAGCAATTGACTATTTAGTTGTTTGGCTAAATAATCAGTTTTCGTAACAAAACTGTGGAGTCATCATGAAATCCTGGCAACTCGTGCGCCTGCTCGCGGGCGTCTTCATCCTCCTGTCTTTGGCCTTGGGCATTCCGGGAAGTCCCGTGTTCGTCAGCCAATGGTTCCTGGCGTTCACGGCTTTCGTCGGCGCCAACCTGCTGCAAAGTGCGCTGACCCACTGGTGCCTGCTTGAAACCATGCTGCGCAAGGCGGGCATACAACCTGGCTGCTGAGCGAAGGCTTGCGCCATTGCAGGCTTTTGAGATATTTCAATGGAAAGGACTCTGGCATGAGTGACAACCTGGTGCAGATCACCCTGCGGCAACAGAAGGACTACCAGTTCGACGTGGATTTTGGTGGCGGTATCCCCATCCTGGCCGCCGACGAACCAGCGCCGCTGGGAAGCGGCATAGGCCCTTCTCCCGTGCAGTTGCTTGCCGCTGCGGTCGGCAACTGCCTGTCAGATTCCTTGTTGTTCGCCCTGCGCAAGTTCAAGCAGGCACCCGAGCCACTGGAATGCACGGTGTCGGCCGAAGTGGGCCGCAACGAAGAAAAGCGCCTGCGCGTGCTCAAGATGACGGCGGTTTTGCGCCTGGGCGTGGCTGCTGCGTCCCTGCAGCACCTGGACCGCGTGCTGGACCAATTTGAAGCGTATTGCACTGTGACGCAAAGCGTCGGCCAGGGCATTGCCATCGAGTTGCAGGTGTTCGACGCCGAGGGCGTGCGCCTGAAATGAATCCCCCCCGTCCCGGGGGGCCGTTTCAACGAAAGGAAAATGAAATGACGCTCAATGTAGGAAGTTGGGATCGCGTGCTGCGCGTGCTGGTGGGCTTGGTGCTGATCGCCCTGGCCGCCACCGGCACAGTGGGCTTGTGGGGCTGGATCGGCGTGATTCCCGTGGCCACCGGACTGTTTGGTTTTTGTCCGGCGTATTCGCTGCTGGGAATCAAGACCTGTCCGATGAAAAAACACTGAAAAGTTGAGATAAAAATGGCTGCTAGCGCTTATTTGGTAAGCGCTAGCAGCTATTTTTTTGATAGTCTCCGCAGAATGTTCAAAGGGCTGCGCGGCTTGCGCGCAGTCAACTCAGGGCGGCGATAATGTCCGGCGGCGCCTGCACAAGCTCGATCAGCACGCCCTCCCCCGCAATCGGGAATTCGTCGTTGGACTTGGGGTGCAGAAAGCAGATGTCGTAGCCGGCCGCGCCCTTGCGCACGCCCCCGGGCGCAAAACGCACGCCCTGCGCGGTGAGCCACTGCACGGCCTTGGGCAGGTCGTCGATCCACAGGCCGACGTGGTTGAGCGGCGTCGTGTGGACAGCGGGTTTCTTCTCGGGGTCCAGCGGCTGCATCAAGTCGACTTCGACGCGGGTGGCGCCCTTGCCCATGGTGCAAATGTCTTCGTCCACGTTCTCGCGTTCGCTTTTGAAGCTGCCTGTCATCTCCAGGCCCAGCATGTCGATCCAGAGCTTTTGCAAGCGCGTTTTGTCGGCGCCGCCAATGGCGATCTGCTGGATGCCCAGAACTTTGAACGGACGGGGCGTGCGCATCATGCGAACTCCAGAATGACCTGGTCGACCGTGAGCGACTCGCCCTTGCCGGCCACCAGTTTGGCCACCACACCATCCTGGGTAGCCAGCAGCACGTTTTCCATCTTCATGGCTTCGATCACGGCGAGCTTTTCACCTGCCTGTACTTTCTGGCCTTCTTGTACCGCGATGTGCACCAGCAAACCGGGCATGGGCGAGAGCAGGAACTTGGAGAGGTCTGGCGGCGCTTTGTACGGCATCAGGGCGTGCAGGCGCGCGCCCAAGGGGGAGAGCACCAAGGCTTCGACTTGCGTGCCGTTGTGTGCAATGCGCAGGGCCAGCGGGTTCTTGCCCGCACCGCGCTCGACCTGCGCGGTGAAGCCCTGCCCGTTGCAACTGCCCTGCACACGGACTTGGCCCAAGGTGGCAGTGCTCTCAATTTTGTAGCTTTTGTCGCCCACACGCACTGCGCTAGAGCCCGATTTATCTTCAAAATCGGTCACCTCCACGGGATACTGCTGATGCCGGCCCTCGGCGCCCAGCACCACCACCACGAAAGCTTCGCCCACTTTGACTTCGTGCCCCGCCAACTGCCCGCTGATGCCCGAGGCGCGCGCGCGGTAACGCCGGTGCATGAAGGCGGCGAGCGCCACCAGGAATAGCGGGTCGTCGTGCGGCACGTCTTCGGCGACAAAGCCGTGGGCGTAATGCTCGGCAATGAAGCCCGTGTTGAATTGACCCGAGACAAAGCGCGGGTGGGCCAGCAGCGCCGCCTGGAACGGAATGCTGCTGCTGATGCCGCGGATGACGAAGCCATTGAGTGCGGCGCGCATCTTGTGGATGGCGTCGTTCCGGTCCACGCCGTGCACGATGAGCTTGGCAATCATGGAGTCGTAGTACATCGGGATTTCGCCGCCCTCGTACACGCCGGTGTCCACGCGCACGCCGTGCTTTTTCTCCGGTTCCGACTGGAACATGGTTTCCTCGGGCGGCTGGAAGCGCACGAGCCGGCCTGTGGACGGCAGAAAATTGCGAAAAGGGTCTTCGGCGTTGATGCGGCATTCGATGGCCCAGCCGTCGCGCTTGACGTCCTGCTGGGTGAGCGGGAGCTTTTCGCCCGCTGCCACGCGGATCATCAGCTCCACCAGATCGAGGCCGGTGATGCATTCCGTCACCGGGTGCTCCACCTGCAGGCGGGTGTTCATCTCCAGGAAATAGAAGTCCTGGTCCTTGCCGACGACAAACTCCACCGTGCCCGCGCTCTGGTATTTCACGGCCTTGGCCAGTTGCACGGCCTGCTCGCCCATGGCCTTGCGGGTGGCGTCGCTGATGAAGGGGCTGGGCGCCTCTTCGATCACCTTCTGGTGGCGGCGCTGGATGGAGCATTCGCGCTCGTTCAGATAAACGACGTTGCCGTGGCTGTCGCCCACCACCTGGATTTCGATGTGGCGCGGTTCCTGCACAAACTTCTCGATGAAGATGCGGTCATCGCCAAAGCTGCTCATGGCTTCGTTCTGGCAGGCGGTAAAGCCCTCGAACGCTTCCTTGTCGTTGAAGGCCACGCGCAGGCCCTTGCCACCGCCGCCGGCCGAGGCCTTGATCATCACGGGGTAGCCAATGCCCTTGGCGATCTCCACCGCCTGTTCGGCACCGGCAATCGCGTCGTTGTAGCCGGGAATGGTGTTGACCTTGGCCTCGTTGGCCAGCTTCTTGGACGCAATCTTGTCGCCCATGGCCGCAATCGAATGCGCCTTGGGGCCGATGAAGGCAATGCCCTCTTCCTCGCAGCGCCGGGCAAAAGCTTCATTCTCGGAAAGGAATCCGTA
The DNA here is from genome assembly GCA_023954035.1 of Burkholderiaceae bacterium. Lineage (GTDB taxonomy): Bacteria > Pseudomonadota > Gammaproteobacteria > Burkholderiales > Burkholderiaceae_C > Simplicispira. The sequence continues at coordinate 54,561 of JAMLIT010000022.1, forward strand.
GCCGGGGTGCACGGCCTGCGCGCCGGTCTGCTTGCAGGCCTGAATGATTTTTTCGGCCAGCAGGTACGACTCACGCGAAGGCGCAGGGCCCAGGCGCACGGCCTCGTCGGCCAGCTTGACGTGGCGTGCTTCCTTGTCGGCGTCGGAATAGACGGCGACGGTGGCGATGCCCATTTTCTTGGCCGTTGCGATCACCCTACACGCTATTTCGCCCCGGTTCGCGATCAGGATTTTGGTAAACATTCGTCGACTCCTTATGCGATGGGATGGCGTGTAGAAGCCCGCTGCGCGGGCTGCGGCACGCAATTTATAGAAACGTCCGATGCGGGGGCGTTTTGCTTCGCCTGGCCGTGTGCCAGGACACTGCGGTTGGCGATAAGAATCTTGGTGAACATCACACACTTCCTTCTTTTTCAATCACGAGAATACGGGCTTCGCCTTGGGGATGCGCAACGTGCTCGGTGCCCCGCTCGGCATAAAAAACATCACCCGTGTTGAGCAAGGCGATGTGCTCCTGACCCGCACTGCGGTAGTGCATCGCAACGGCGCCGTCCAGCACGGCGAAGACTTCGTCGCCGTCGTTGACATGCCACTTGTAGGGCTGATCGGTCCAGTGCAATTTGACGCTGATGCCTTGCATACTGGCGATAGGCAGACTGCCCCAAGCCTTTTCTGCAGTGAAAGCACTGCTGCGGATGTGCTTCATAACGGGATGTTCCCGTGCTTGCGCCACGGATTCTCCAGCTTCTTGTCGCGCAGCATGACGAGGCTGCGGCAGATGCGCTTGCGCGTCTCGTGCGGCAGGATCACGTCGTCGATAAAGCCACGGGCGCCCGCCACAAACGGGTTGGCAAAACGCTCCTTGTACTCGGCCTCGCGGGCGGCAAGTTTGACGGGGTCGTTCTTGTCCTCGCGGAAGATGATTTCCACCGCGCCCTTGGCACCCATCACGGCAATCTCGGCGTTCGGCCAGGCCAGGTTCACGTCGCCGCGCAGGTGCTTGGAGCTCATCACGTCATAGGCGCCGCCGTAGGCTTTGCGCGTGATGACGGTGACCTTGGGCACCGTGCAGTCAGCATAAGCAAACAGCAGCTTGGCGCCGTGCTTGATGATGCCGCCGTATTCTTGAGAAGTGCCGGGCATGAAGCCGGGGACGTCCACAAAGGTGACCACGGGGATGTTGAAGGCATCACAGAAGCGCACGAAACGCGCGGCCTTGATGCTGCTCTTGATGTCCAGGCACCCGGCCAGCACCAGCGGCTGGTTGGCAACAATGCCGACGGTCTGGCCTTCCATGCGGGCCAGGCCGATGACGATGTTCTTGGCGTAGTCGGGTTGCAGCTCGAAGAAGTCGCCGTCGTCCACCGTTTTGACGATCAGCTCCTTCATGTCGTAGGGCTGGTTGGCGTTGGCCGGTACCAGGGTGTCGAGCGACTTGTCCGCCCGGTCGGCCGGGTCGTTGCTGGGGCGCACAGGGGCCTTTTCGCGGTTGTTCAGCGGCAGGTAGTTGTACAGGCGCCGCAGCATCAGCAGCGCCTCGACGTCGTTCTCGAACGCCATGTCGGCCACGCCGCTCTTGGTGGTGTGGCTGATGGCGCCGCCCAGTTCTTCGGCCGTCACGCTCTCGTGCGTCACGGTTTTCACCACCTCGGGGCCGGTGACGAACATGTAGCTGCTGTCCTTGACCATGAAGATGAAGTCGGTCATGGCGGGCGAATACACGGCGCCGCCCGCGCAGGGGCCCATGATCATGCTGATCTGCGGCACCACACCGCTGGCCATGACGTTGCGCTGGAACACGTCGGCGTAGCCGCCCAGGCTGGCCACCCCCTCCTGGATGCGCGCGCCGCCCGAGTCATTCAGGCCGATCACTGGTGCGCCGACCTTCATGGCCTGGTCCATGACCTTGCAGATTTTCTCGGCATGCGTCTCGGACAAGGCTCCACCAAATACGGTGAAATCCTGGCTGAAGACGAAGGCGAGGCGCCCATTGATGAGGCCGTAGCCTGTGACCACGCCGTCGCCCGGAATCTTCTGCTCTTGCATTCCGAAGTCGGTGCAGCGGTGCTCGACAAACATGTCCCATTCTTCAAAGGTGCCATCGTCCAGCAGCAGCTCGATGCGCTCGCGCGCCGTGAGCTTGCCCTTGGCATGCTGCGCATCGATGCGCTTTTGCCCACCGCCCAAACGGGCCAGCGCGCGCTTTTTCTCCAGTTGATCGAGGATGTCTTGCATGGTCGTCCTTTGAGTGAGCTTGTGTTGGGTAGTTTGCTACTTATTCAATAGCTGTAAGCGCTTGTCCTGATTGCGCTGAAAGCAGATTTCTTGCTGCGGTGGAGGCTGCAATGCGCCCTGCGGCCACGTCCTGCTGCAATTGCGGCAAAAGGGCGCGCACCTGCGGGTGCTGGCGAAACGCCTGCTTGAGACCGGCGTCGATGCGCTCCCACATCCAGGCCAGGGCCTGTTTTTCGCGCCGCGTGGCCAGACGGCCATTGGCCGTTTGCAGCTCGCGGTACTGCGAAACAGCATCCCAAAAACCATCGACGCCCTGCCCCAGCAGCGCGCTGATTTGCAGCACCTTGGGGTGCCAGAGCGCCTTGTCGTGGCGGGAATGCTCCGGGTTGCCCTGCTGGCTGAGAATGCGCAGGCTCGAAGTAATTTGCGCATCGGCCCGCATGGCGGCATGGGGGTCGAGGTCGGCCTTGTTGATCACCACCAGGTCGGCGATCTCCATCACGCCCTTCTTGATGGCCTGCAGGTCGTCGCCCGCATTGGGCAACTGCAGCAGGACAAACATGTCCGTCATGCTGGCGGCGGCCGTCTCGGACTGGCCCACACCCACGGTCTCCACAATCACCACGTCGTAGCCGGCCGCCTCGCACACCAGCATGGCCTCGCGCGTCTTCTCGGCAACGCCGCCCAGGGTCCCGCTGCTGGGGCTGGGGCGGATGAAGGCCTGCTCGTGCACAGAGAGATGTTCCATACGCGTCTTGTCACCCAGGATGGACCCACCCGACACCGTGCTCGAAGGGTCGAT
>JAMLIT010000023.1 GCA_023954035.1 Burkholderiaceae bacterium
AAGCCAAAGCGAATACCCTCACCTGACAGGCGCTGCGCAAGCGGTGGCACGCGTCCACGGGTTCCCTGACACCATTTGTTCGGCCATTCACCCATGCGGTTGGCTTTCGCCGCCCTGTCGCAGCGCAAGCGCCTGCTCGTACAACGCGTTGCGTGGCGCACCTGTGACCTCCGCGGCAATGCGCACGGCGGTCTTGAGCGGAAGTTCCGGCAGGAGTTTTTGCAGTAGGGCGCTCGGCAGTGCATCGTCTTTTGCCATGCTCGCTGGATGAAGAATCACCACAAATTCACCGCGTGAGCGATTGCTATCGCCAGCGAGCCAGTGCTCCAGCTGATTGGCCGGCCGGTTCGTCACGCTTTCGAACTGCTTGGTCAATTCCCTTGCAAGCGTGACGCGGCGATCTCCCAACACGGTGAGCGCATGGGCCAAGTCCCGAATGCGATGCGGGGCTTCGAGCAAGACCACGCAGCGCGACTCCCTGCGCAACTCCTCAATGGCTGCGCTGCGTTCGCCGGGTTTGGACGGCAAAAAGCCCGCGAAGACGAATCCGCTTCCAGCACCTGGCGCGGCGACAGCGCCCGCAACGCTGATCGCCGCCGTCACGCTGCTGACGCCGGGAATGGTCACCACCTGCAGCTCGGAGGCATGCACCGCAGCGACCAGTCGTGCACCTGGGTCACTGACTGCAGGCGTCCCGGCGTCGCTGACGAAGGCCACGCGCAGTCCTTGCTGCAAACGCGCGACGACGCTCTGCGCGCTTTCTTGCTCGTTGTGCTGATGCACTGCAAGCAGCTGCGAGCCGCTTCTCTCAATGCCGTAGCTGCGCAGCAGCGACTGGCTATGGCGAGTGTCTTCGCAAGCAATGCAGTCGACAAGTTGCAGCACGTGAAGGGCGCGCAGGCTGATATCCGCCAGGTTGCCAATGGGGGTAGCGACCATGTACAGGGCGCCATGAGGATAATGCTGGCCCGAGGCGATGTCGCTGGCGGCGCGCAAGACGGAAGCGAAAGAGACGTTCAAATGCGGTTTCCTGGTAAAAGCCCGGACGCTGGACCAGCCGTCCAGACCACGCGGCAAAGAGGCAAAGAGGCCGAAGATTGGGCTCTCGCTCATCTGGAGGCGGCAGGACTGCGCTTGCTTGAGCGCAATTATCGAACTCCTGGGCGCGGCGGTGGGGAAATCGACTTGGTCCTCCGCGACTGCGATGGAACAGTGGTCTTCGTCGAGGTCCGCCGCCGCGGAACCAGCGCATTCGGCGGTGCGGGTGCAAGCATTCAGCCTGCGAAGCAGCGGCGCATCGTTCTCGCTGCGCGCCACTATCTCCTGCGCATGCGCTCGCCACCGCCTTGTCGCTTTGACGTGGTGCTGGTGCAGGACAAGATCGAATGGCTCAAGGCGGCCTTCAATGCCGATTGAACCCAAGGTCCACATCCCTACTTGTTGCTACAAAAGCTGTAACAGACGGCGGTTATGATTCGGGCATTCTCGTGAATTCGACCCTTCATGTTAGAACAGCGCATCCAACAGCATTTCATTGACAGCGCTGACCTGAAGTACCAGGTGGCGCCCCTGCTGGGCAAGCCGCTGGCGGACGCCGTTCACGCGCTGGTGGCGTGCGTGACCAGCGGCGGCAAGATACTCGCCTGCGGCAACGGGCCGTCGGCCGCCAGCGCCCAGCAGTTCGCGGCCTTCTGTGTGGCGGGCTTCGAGCGAGACCGACCCGGCATGGCGGCTATTGCGCTTGGCGCGGACGGAGCGGTTCTCACCAGCGGCGGGGCGGGCGACGGCACGCTGCAGTTTGCCCGCCAGGTGCGCGCACTGGGGCAGGCGGGCGACGTGCTCCTGCTGATCTGCGTCGCGGGAAACGACGCGAATTTGCTTAGCGCCGTAGCGGCCGCGCACGAGCGCGAGATGGTCGTCGTCGCCCTGAGCGGCCGCGCCGCGGGCACGCTAGCCGCTTTGTTGCGCGAAACAGATATATTTATCAGCGTTCCGCATGAGCGCGCTGCCCGTGTACGCGAGGTGCACGCCGTGCTGCTCAACTGCTTGTGCGACGGCATCGATTCGCAACTATTTGGTGAACAGGAGAACCCATGAATTTAACTTTGACCTACCGTCTGCTCGCCGTAATGCTGCTGGCTGCCACCGTGGGCGGTTGCGCCGCGCCGCTCGTGATCGGGGGGGCGGCCGTGGGAGGGATAATGGCGGTCGACCGCCGAACCGCTGGGACCCAGGTGGAAGACGAAGGCATCGAGCTGCGTGCCACGAACCGCATTTTTGGGGACTATGGCGACAAGGTGCACGTCAACGTCACCAGCTACAACCGGCAGGTGCTGTTGACAGGAGAAGTCTCCAGCGAGCAGGTACGCGATGCCGTTCAGAAGACCGTCTCTCAGGTCGCCAATGTGCGCTCCATCGTCAATGAATTGGCGGTCATGCCCAATACCTCCATCACCGAGCGATCCAACGACACCTTCATCACCGGAAAGATGCGCGCGAGTCTGCTTGACGCCAAGGACCTGACCGCCACCGCTTTTAAGGTGGTTACCGAGCGCGGCGCGATCTACTTGATGGGCATCGTGAGCCAGCGCGAGGCAGCGCGTGCCACAGCAATAGCGCGCGGCGTGACTGGCGTGCGCAAAGTCGTTCGGGTCTTCGAGTACGTGAGCGACGAAGATTTGGCGCGGATGAACACCGGATCTCGTGCGCCGGTGACCGACACCAATCCCGATTCCGCCCCCGCCAGATAGCGCCAGAGACGCGCCGCGCTCGTCGGCGCTCGGGTCAATCAAGCCGCTTGATCAGGCTGGAGGTATCCCAGCGCTGTCCGCCCAGGGCCTGCACGTCGGCGTAGAACTGATCCACCAGCGCCGTGACGGGAATGCGTGCGCCGTTGCGCCTGGCTTCTTGCAGCACCAATCCCAGATCCTTGCGCATCCAATCCACGGCAAAGCCAAAGTTGAATTGGCCAGACGCCATGGTTTTGCCCCGGTTGTCGAGCTGCCAGCTTTGCGCTGCGCCCTTGCCGATGACGTCGAGCACTTGTGCAATGTCCAGGCCCGCCCGCTTGCCAAATGCAATCGCCTCGGCCAGGCCTTGCAGCAGGCCGGCAATACATATCTGGTTGACCATCTTGGTCAGTTGCCCGGCACCCGCCTCTCCCATGCGGGTGAAGGCACGCGCGAAGGCCATGGCAACCGGCCGCGCTGCATCGAAGGCCGCCTGGTCGCCGCCACACATCACCGTCAGCTGACCGTTCTGGGCTCCAGCCTCACCGCCAGACACCGGCGCATCGACAAAGGACAGTCCCAGGGTGCGCGCGGCGCCGTACAGCTCACGGGCGACTTCAGCCGAGGCGGTGGTGTGGTCGACGAAGACGGCGCCAGGCTCCATGCCGGCGAAAGCTCCATCGGCGCCCAGCGTCACTGCCCGCAGGTCGTCGTCGTTGCCCACGCAGCAAAACACAAGCGAGGCCCCGCGTGCCGCCTCGCGGGGACAATCAGCATGCTTCTTGGCTCCAGCGCTTGCGTATTCAGCGCACCATGCTATCGATTTAGAAGTGGTTCGGTTGTAGACCGTTACCGCGTGCCCGGCCCGGGCAAGGTGGCCGGCCATGGGATAGCCCATCACCCCCAGACCGAGAAAAGCGACTTTCTGCGGGGCAACGGGTTCGTAGGTGCGAGAAGACGACAGGGCCATGGGCAAAAGACCTTTGGAAGCGGGGCCGCGCCGGGAGATGCCGGCGCGCATGGGCTCAGACGATCACGAAATGCTCCGTGCCGGCAGCCAGATCGCTGGTCTTGGCGCGCTGGCTGCTGAGCTTGATCTGCAGCCGCAGGTCGTTGAGCGAGTCGGCGTTGCGCAGGGCGTCCTCGTAGGTGATGACGTTGGCTTCGAAGAGATCGAACAGCGCCTGGTCGAACGTCTGCATGCCCAGGTTGCGGCTTTTTTTCATGATTTCCTTGATCTCGGCCACTTCGCCCTTGAAGATCAGATCGGAAATCAGCGGCGTGTTGAGCATGATTTCGACCGCAGCGGCGCGTCCCTTGCCGTCCTGCTTGGGAAGAAGGCGCTGCGAAACCAGTGCACGCAGGTTGAGCGAGAGGTCCATCAACAACTGCGCGCGGCGTTCCTCGGGGAAGAAGTTGATGATGCGGTCGAGTGCCTGGTTGGCGCTGTTGGCGTGCAGCGTGGCCAGGCACAGGTGGCCGGTCTCGGAGAAGGCAATAGCGTGTTCCATGGTCTCGCGATCGCGGATCTCGCCCATCAGGATGACGTCGGGTGCCTGGCGCAGCGTATTTTTGAGCGCCGCCTCCCAACTGTCCGTATCCAGCCCCACTTCGCGCTGCGTCACCACGCAGTTCTTGTGCGGGTGAACGAATTCGATCGGGTCTTCCACCGTAATGATGTGGCCGAAAGAATGTTCGTTGCGCCAGTCCACCATGGCCGCCAGCGTGGTCGATTTGCCCGAGCCCGTCGCGCCGACCAGGATGCACAGGCCGCGTTTGGCCATGGTTACTTCCTTGAGCACCTGAGGGACGCCCAGGCCGTCGATCGTGGGCAGGGTGAGCGGAATCACCCGAAGCACCATGCCCACCCTGCCCTGCTGGATGAAGGCATTGACGCGGAAGCGACCGATGCCTGCAGGCGAAATGGCGAAGTTGCATTCCTTGGTCCGCTCAAAATCGGCGGCCTGCTTGTCGCTCATGATCGAGCGCGCCAGCGTCAATGTGTGTCCGGGCGTCAAGGCCTGGGGCGAGACCTTGCCGATAGAACCATCGACCTTGATGGCGGGCGGAAAGTCGGCCGTGATGAACAGATCGCTGCCGCCGCGGCTGACGAGCAGCTTCAATAAGTCGTTGATGAATTTACTGGCCTGATCGCGTTCCATCGCAGTTTCCTCTCAGCGTGGGCACCTGTTGTGCCCGGGGCTGTGCGCAAGCAGTCCTCGGCTAGGGCAAGCCAAAGGGAGTTGCACCAGCTTATTTCTGGTTTTCGCTCAACCGCGCGCTGACGGCGCGCAGACGCAGCGAGAGCTTGCGCGCCAAAAGCGCAACCAGACTCGCGGCAAGCTGCGGGTCTTTCATCATCATCTCGTCCATGCCGTCGGCCGAGAGCACCGCGATCTCGCAATCGGTCAATGTCGTGCAGGCCGAAAATCGGATGCCGCTGTCCAGCAAGGACATTTCCCCCAGGATGTCCCCGGGCCGGGTTTCGGCCAGGCGCAGCTGCTCGCCCCAGGGCTGCAGACGGTCTACGGCAATGGTGCCCGTCAGCAGCACCACCATGAAGTTGCCGTATTCATCCTGGCGGATCACGTCGCGGTTGGGTGGGATGTGGGCAAACTCGAAAAACTGCTCCATGCGGTGCACGGCGTCGTTGTCCAGGTGCGCCATGTATTTGTCCTTGGCCCACAGCGCCTGCAGCAGTTTGCCGCCCCGGCTGGTGGGCAGGCGCTTGGCGCCCACTTCCACCGCGCGCGCTTCCCAGGGGACGAGCATGCTCGAATCGACCCCCTGGTTGGCAAAGGCGGTGGAAAAGAAGACCGAGTCTCCGTGCTCCGGATTGGGTTTGGAGGAACGCGAGCCGCGCAACAGGCCAAGAATGCCTTTCATGGGGAACTCCAGTAGGCGAGCACTTCAGGGTGCCAATACAAAAAAGGGTGCGATCAACCAGGGAAGTTGTCCGGAATCTTGGCCTTGCTGCGGGCCTCGGCCGGGCTGATGATGTTGCGGCGCACCAAGTCGGTCAGGTTCTGGTCCAGCGTCTGCATTCCCACGCTGTTGCTCGTCTGGATGGTGGAGTACATCTGCGCCACCTTGGCCTCGCGGATGAGGTTGCGGATGGCACTGGTGCCCAGCATGATCTCGTGTGCCGCAACTCGGCCCGACCCGTCCTTGAGCTTGCACAGCGTCTGTGAGATCACCGCCTGGAGCGACTCGGACAGCATGGCCCGCACCATTTCCTTTTCCTCCGCTGGAAACACGTCAATGATCCGGTCGATGGTCTTTGCAGCGCTCGAGGTGTGCAGCGTGCCGAACACCAGGTGCCCGGTTTCTGCCGCAGTCATCGCCAGCCGAATCGTTTCCAGGTCGCGCATTTCGCCCACCAGGATGGCGTCCGGATCTTCGCGCAGCGCAGAGCGCAGGGCGGCGGCGAAGGACAGCGTCATGGGGCCGACTTCGCGCTGGTTGATCAGGCACTTCTTGGATTCGTGCACGAACTCGATCGGGTCCTCGATGGTGAGCACGTGGCCGTATTCGCTCTCGTTGAGGTGGTTGACCATGCCGGCCAGCGTGGTCGATTTGCCCGAGCCCGTGGGGCCGGTGACCAGTACCAGTCCGCGCGGTTTGAGCGAGAGGTCGGCAAAAATCTTGGGCGCGTTGAGCTGCTCCAGCGTGAGGATCTTGCTTGGAATCGTCCGGAACACGGCGGCGGCGCCGCGGTTCTGGTTGAAGGCGTTGACGCGAAAACGCGCCAGGCCTTCGATCTCGAATGAGAAGTCGACTTCCAGGAATTCTTCGTAGGTCTTGCGCTGCGAGTCGCTCATGATGTCGTACACCATGGCGTGAACCGTTTTGTGGTCCAGCGCATCGACGTTGATGCGCCGCACGTCGCCATGCACCCGGATCATCGGCGGCAGGCCTGCGGAGAGGTGCAGATCGGACGCCTTGTTTTTGACGCTGAATGCGAGCAGCTGGGTGATGTCCACGGGGTTCCCTCGGTCGTTTGGTACGCTCGGTAAACATTATGACCACGATTGCAGACAAGCTCCAAGAGGTGCGCACCCGTATTGACGCTGCGTGCCGGGCTGCGGGCAGGGCGCCGGCCGAGGTGTCGCTGCTGGCCGTGTCCAAGACCTTTCCCGCCGAGGCGGTGGCGCGCGCAGCGCTGGCAGGACAGCGGGCCTTTGGCGAGAACTACCTGCAGGAGGCTGTGGAAAAAATGTCACAACTGGAAGACGCGGGCGTGAGCGGCCTTGAGTGGCACTGCATTGGTCCGGTCCAGGCCAACAAGACCCGTCTGGTGGCGGAGCATTTTGACTGGCTGCACACGCTGGACCGCGAAAAGATCGCCCGCCGTCTGTCCGAGCAGCGTCCGGCCGGCCTCGCGCCGCTGCAGGTGTGCATCCAGGTGAATGTGGACGGCGGCGCCAACAAGGCCGGCGTGGCGCCCGGGGACGCGCTGGCATTGGCGTGCGCAGTGGCCGCCTTGCCCCGCCTGCAGCTGCGAGGAGTGATGAGCATTCCCGAGCCCGCGCCGGACTTTGACAGCCAGCGCGCCCTGCATCTCAAAGCGCGTGCGGTGTTTGACGAGATACGCGCTGCCGATTTGCCGGGCGCTGAGCGCTTTGACACATTGTCGCTGGGCATGAGCGGCGATCTGGAAGCCGCTGTCGCGGCTGGCAGCACCCTGGTGCGTGTGGGCAGCGCGCTGTTTGGGCAGCGCGCAGCGCGGGCCTGACCCCGCCTACTTCTTGCGCGGCGCGTTGATGGCGCCCGTGCAATCGGACGAGAGCCATTTGCCGTCGACGTCCATGGTGATTTTTTCGCTCTTGCCCTTGACCGTCTGCACGCTCTCGCTGTGCATGCTGTATTGCTTCGGGCTGATGAAGGTCACGGTGCCCTCGCCCCGGATGTCGGGATCCGTGCACTGGTAGCTGAACTTCATGGTGTTGCCAGAGCGCTTGGCGGGCGTCGTCTTGCAGTCACCCTCCTGCACCGGCACCTCCGAGCGCTCGGCCATTTCCGGTGTCACGCAGGATTTCACGCGCATGCCGCCCTTGCCATCGACCGCCAGTCCCATGTTGCCCATCATGGCCTCCATCTGCTTGCGCTGGGCGGGGGGCATGCTGGCCATCTGCTGTTGCATCTGCGCCATGGCCTGCTGCGTTTCCTTGTCGGTATGCGTCATGCGCGTGTGCATTTCCCACAGGCCGGGCTGGATGGACTGAGCGGCTGCGCCGCTAGTGAATGCCAGGCCTGCACACAGGAATGCGGCGGGCCAAAGAGCGGGTCGCAAGGGATTCATCGCAAGGTCTCCGTAGCTGGGGAATCGCGGGCATTGTGTCGTGCTGCGACCGATCTGCCAAGTCAATACTGAGTGAAAATGCCGTGCAGCGCTTATCCAACAAGCGTAAACAGCTATTTTTTCAGGAGCGTTCGTGCCGCCCCGCCGCACGCTTGTGCCAGCACCGCCGTGCTAAGCTGAACCGCTTGACAGCGACCGCCAGGCAGCCTGGCGCGCTCCCCCATTTCTCGGAGAACCCCCATGCCAGGACTTTTGCCCGATATCGATCCCGACGGTCTGCTCGAATTTTCGGTGGTCTACACCGACCGCGCGCTCAACCACATGTCCCAGCGCTTTGCTGGCGTGATGAAAGACATCCTCGCCACGCTCAAAGAGGTCTACCACGCCCATACTGCGGTACTGGTGCCCGGCAGCGGCACCTTTGGCATGGAGGCCGTTGCACGCCAGTTTGCCAACCAGGAAAAGGTTCTCATCGTGCGCAACGGATGGTTCAGCTACCGCTGGACGCAGATTTTCGACGCAGACAAAGGCCTGGGCGGCGGCTCGGTCGTGTGCAAGGCGCGCCGCCAGGGCGAGGGTCCGCAGGCGCCTTGGGCGCCCTGCTCAGCGCGGGAGGTCGCCGCAGCCATCCGCGCCGAGAAACCCAAGGTCGTGTTCGCGCCGCATGTGGAAACGGCCAGCGGCATTCTCCTTCCCGACGACTACATCCGCACCGTGAGCGCTGCGGCGCATGAGGTCGGCGCGCTGTTCGTGCTCGACTGCGTGGCTTCAGGCGCCATGTGGGTCGATATGCAGGCTACGGGCGTCGATGTGCTGATTTCGGCGCCGCAAAAAGGCTGGAGCGGCTCGCCCTGCTGCGCCATGGTGATGCTCTCCGGACGTGCCCGCCAGGCCATTGAGGATACGCAGAGTTCAAGCTTTTCCTGCGATTTGAAAAAGTGGATGCAGATCGCCGAAGGCTACGAAAAAGGCGCGCACGCCTACCACACCACCATGCCGACCGACGCCTTGGTGCGCCTGCGCGATGTGATGCTGGAGACGCGCGAATACGGCTTCGAGAAGGTGCGCGCCGAGCAGATCGAGTTGGGCGACAAGGTGCGCGCGCTGCTGGAATCGCGCGGTTTTCCCAGCGTGGCGGCCGACGGATTCAAGGCGCCGGGCGTGGTGGTGAGTTTCACCACCGACCCCGGCATCCAGAGCGGCAAGAAGTTTGCGGAGGTTGGTTTGCAGACCGCTGCGGGCGTGCCGCTGCAGTGCGACGAAGGACCGGATTTCAAAACCTTCCGCCTGGGGCTGTTCGGCCTGGAAAAATGGCACAACGTGGATCGCACCGTGGGACAGTTGGCCGCGGCGCTGGATGCCATTGCTGCCAAGGGCTAAGCGGAGCAACTTTTTTCAGTTTTCCCGGTCATTCCACTTTTTCTACCTCTCCTATTTCATGACACCCTTCATTCGACCCCGGAGCGCCCTGGGCGCATTGGCCGCTCTGGCCGTTGCTGCTGCCGCGCCCGCATTCGCTGCAGCACCTGTCACCACCGCCAGCGGCCTTATTTACGAGAGCCTCAAGGAAGGCACTGGCCCGAGCCCCAAGGCCAGCGACACCGTGCGCGTGCACTACCGCGGCACCTTCCCTGAAACCGGAAAGGAATTCGACAGCTCCATCGCGCGCGGCCAGCCCATTGAGTTCCCCTTGTCGGGCGTGATCCCTTGCTGGACCGAGGGCGTGCAGAAAATGAAAGTCGGCGGCAAGGCCAGGCTCACCTGCCCGCCGGCCATTGCCTACGGCGCACGCGGTGCGGGCGGCGTGATTCCGCCCAATGCCACGCTCAACTTCGAAGTCGAGCTGCTCGGCATCAAGTAAGGGCAGGGCGTGCAGGACGCCGGCACCGAGCTTGTGCGCGCCAAGCGCCTGGCGCTCGCCTTGCTGGCGCTGGCGGCTGCCGTGTTTGCCGCCACCAGCTTCGCGCCCCCGCATCTGGCGGTGTTGGCCCTCAAAGCCGTGGCCGAGGCCGCCATGGTGGGCGCGCTGGCCGACTGGTTTGCCGTGCGCGCGCTGTTTCACCGCGTGCCCTTGCCGTTCATCTCGCGGCACACCGCCATCATCCCGCGCAACAAAGACCGCATTGGGCGCAACCTGGCGCAGTTCGTGCGTGAGAAGTTTCTCGACGCCGACTCCCTGGTCGCGCTGATCCGCCGCCGCGACCCGGCCGCCCTGGTCGCCAACTGGCTCACCCGCCCGGCCAATGCCCGCCTGGTGGCGGCGCAGGTGGCGCGCATGCTGGCGGCTGCGCTGCAGGCGCTGGAAGACGCGCAGGTCGAGCGTTTTGTGCAGCGCGCGCTGCGCTCGGTGGTGGGGCAAATGGACCTGGCGCGCCTGGCCTCCGAACTGCTCGCCGCGCTCACCCAGGGCGGGCGCCACCAGCAGTTGCTCGACCAGGCGCTCGCGCGGCTCATCGCCGTGTTGCAAGAGGAAGACACGCGCCAGCTCATCGCCAGCACGCTGGTCGGCTGGCTCAAACGCGAGCACCCGCGCAAGGAAAAGCTCCTGCCCACCGATTGGCTGGGCGACAAAGGTTCGGCCATGGTGGCCAATGCGCTGGAGAGCCTGCTGGCCGACATTGCCGCGCACCCCGAGCACCGGCTGCGCGCGCAGTTTGACGAAGCGGTGCACGAATGGATTGACCGCCTGCGCAGCGACCCGGCTTGGCTGCAGCGTGCCGAGGATTTTCGCCATTACCTCAGCCACGATGCGGCGCTGGCCGAGTACCTGCAATCGCTCTGGCGCAGCGCCCGCAGCGCGCTGCTGGCCGACCTGGAGCGTCAGGATTCCGGGACTGCGGCGCGCGTGCGCCGCATGGCGCTGTGGCTGGGCCACGCGCTGGCGGGCGACGCGGCCCTGCGCGCCTCGCTCAACCTTCGGCTGGAGCGCTGGGTGCAGGGCCTGGCGCCCGAGGCGTCGCGCTTCATTGCCCAGCACATCGAGCAGACCGTGAGTGCCTGGGATGCGCGCGAGATGTCGGCGTTGATCGAGCTGCACATCGGGCGCGACCTGCAGTTCATTCGCGTCAACGGCACGCTGGTGGGCGGGCTGGTGGGGCTGGTGTTGTTTGTGCTGTCGCACGCGAGAGAGCTTGCGCGTACCCTCGGCGCTTAAGGGAAAAGAGAACTCTCTTATTTATAGCTGCTAACGCCCGTGGAATAAGCGCTAACGGCCTAAAACACTTGAATTTTACTTGCCCCGAATCTGGCTGAGCGAGCGCCCCGGCGTGATCGCCTCCGGGTCGATCAGGCAGTGCACCAGGGCGGGCAGGCGCGTGGCCGCTGCGGCCTCGCGCAGGCGTGCAAAAGCAGGGGCGAACTCTTCGGTGCGTGCCACGCGCGCGCCGTGGCCACCAAAGGCTTTGGCGTAGGCGGCGAAGTCGGGGTTCTGTAGCTGCGTGCCGCTCACGCGGTGCGGGTATTCGCGCTCCTGGTGCATGCGGATCGTGCCGTACATGGCGTTGTCCAGCAACACCACGAGGAGGGGCAGCCGGTACTGCACGGCGGTGGCGAACTCCTGGCCGTGCATGAGGAAGTCGCCGTCGCCTGCGAACACCACCACCGTGCGCTCGGGCCACAGGCGCTGCGCCCCCACGCCGGCCGGTAGCCCGTAGCCCATGCTGCCGCTGGTGGGTGCGAGCTGCGTGCCGAATTGGCGGAACGGCCAGAAGCGGTGCACCCAGGTGGCGAAGTTGCCCGCGCCGTTGCAAAAGACGGTATCGGGCGGGAGCACTTCGCGCAGGTGCTGCATCACTGCGCCCATCTGCAGATTGCCGGGAATGTGGATCGGCGCCGGGTCGCTCCAGGCCTGGTAGGCGGCGTGGGCCTCGTGCACGGCCTGCTGGCGCTGCGCGCTGGGCGCCTGCGCCGCCGTGGTCGGCAGGGCGGCGCAGAAGGCGGCGGGCGATGCGTTGATGGGCCACTGCGCCTGGTACACGCGGCCCAGCTCGTCCGGGTCGGGGTAGACATGCACCAGCGGGATCTGCGGCGTGGGAATGTCCAGCAGGGTGTAGCCCTGCGAGGGCACCTCTGAAAGCCGACCGCCCACAAGCAGCAGCAGGTCGGCCGCGCGGATGCGCGCCAGCAGCGCCGGGTTCACGCCCAGGCCCAGGTCGCCCGCGTAGCAGGGGTGCTGGTGGTCGAACAGCATCTGGCGCCGGAACGAGCAGGCCACGGGCAGGGCGTGAGCGGCGGCGAAGTCCTGGAAGCGCGCCACGGCCTCGGCGTCCCAGCGGCTGCCGCCGACGATGGCCACCGGGTTGCGCGCCTGGCGCAGACGTTCGAGCAGCTGCGCCATCTGCGCCGGGCTGGGCGCGCTCGCTATGGGCTGGAGCGCTCGCGCGTCGGAGACCTCGGCGCGCTCGGTCAGCATGTCCTCGGGCAGGGCCACCACCACCGGGCCGGGGCGCCCGCTGCAGGCCACGCTGAAGGCGCGCGCCACGATCTCGGGCAGGCGGCGCGCGTCGTCCACCTCGGTGGCCCACTTGGCCAGCGGGCCGAAGGCGGCGCGGTAGTCCACTTCCTGGAAGGCCTCGCGCCCGCGCGCGCCGCGTTCGATCTGGCCGACGAACAGCACCATGGGCGTGGAATCCTGCATGGCGATGTGCACGCCCGCCGCCGCGTTGGTGGCGCCGGGGCCGCGCGTGACGAAGCACACACCGGGCTGCCCGGTGAGCTTGCCGTGCGCTTCGGCCATCATCGCCGCGCCGCCTTCCTGGCGGCAGACGGTCAGTTCGATCGGTGCATCGTGCAGCGCGTCGAGCACGGCCAGGTAGCTCTCGCCGGGGACGCAGAAGATGTGGCGCACGCCGTGCAGCACGAGCTGGTCGACCAGGATCTGGCCGCCGGTGCGCACGCGCGATGGAATGGAGGACGATGGTCTCGGCATGGCAAGGGAGTCCACAAGGGGGGTCAGAAGCAGGCGGCAAAGAGCGGGATCAGGAGCGCGGCCGCCACCACCTGCAGTCCCAGTGCCAGCGCGGCCCAGGCGCCGGCATCCGCATTCACCTGCAGGGCGCGTGCTGCGCCAATGCCGTGGGCCGCAGTGCCCATGGCAAAGCCGCGTGCCATCCAGCCGATCGGGTCGGTGCCGATGCGCAGCAGCGCAAACAGCGCCTTGCCGCTGAGCGCACCGATCAGCCCGGTCACCACGGCAAACACGGCAGCCAGCGAGGGCACGCCGCCAATCTTGTCGGCAATGCCCATGGCGACCGGCGCCGTGACCGATTTGGGCGCGAGCGACAGCACGGCTTCGCGCGGCAGGTCCAGTGCCCAGGCAATCGCGACTGCGCTGCCTGCTGCCGCAGCGCCGCCCACCAGCGCTGCGAGCGTGAAGCGCGCCCAGTGCGCCCGCAGCTGCACGCGCCGCTCCCACAGCGGCCAGGCCAGCGCCACCACCGCCGGCCCGAGCAGAAAGTGGATGAACTGTGCGCCGGCGAAGTAGGTCGGGTAGGCGGTGCCGGTTACCAGAAGCGCGGCACCCAGAACGATGATGGAGAGCAATACCGGGTTGGCCCATGGCGCCTGGCCCAGGCGCTGGTACAAAGCGAGCGCCAGCACATAGACCACCAGCGTGGCGTTCAGGCCGAACAGCGGCGTGGCCGAGAGGTAGACCCAGAGCTGCACGAAGTCGGTCATGGCGTTTCTCTGTCCGGTGGCGCTGAACTGCTTATCCGTTTTCCATTGTGCGTCGCACTCCCCGCGGCGCAGAGTGCCCGCGCGGCGCAGGCCATCGGCCACCGTGCAAGGGCCTTGGCCGGCCGCGCCGCCCCGCCGCGCGGGTGGCGTCCCCCCGCCCGCAGCGCGCAGCGGTGCGAGAGCGGGGGCTGAGGGGCACGGCTCCAAGCCTGCCTGCGCAGGTTTGGACGTCCCCGAAGGGCAGCCGTCTCTGGTGGCTGCATGGAGGAGCGCAGCGGCATAGGGGGGTCACTTCATCAACCAGCGCAGCACCAGCGCCGACACCGCCATGCCAATCCAGGTCGAGAGCACCAGCACCACCGCCAGCCGCAGGCCATATTGCGCCAGCACGTCAAGCTGGGTGATGACGCCCACGCCCACGGGCACGAACAGCAGCGAGAGGTGCGCCAGCAGAAAATCGGCCACCGAGCGCACGCGCAGCTGCACGGCAGGCCAGCGCAGCGCGATGAGCAGCAGCACCATGCCAATCACCGGGCCGGGGTAGGGCAGGTGCAGCAGCCGCGAGAGCGCCTCGCCCAGCGACTGCAAGGTCAGCAGAATGGCCAGGCCTTGCAGCATCTGCATCGCAGGGGTCGCTCAGTAGCGGGGCAGGTCGGGGTGCGCCAGCTTGCCGCCGCGAATCAGCATCTTGCCGTACTCGGCGCAGCGGTTGAGCGTGGGAATGAGCTTGCCAGGGTTGAGCAGGCCTTCGGGGTCGAAGGCGTGCTTCAGCGCCATCATCTGCGCGTTTTCTTCCCGCGAGAACTGAACGCACATGCTCGAGAGCTTTTCCACGCCCACGCCGTGCTCGCCGGTAATCGTCCCGCCCATGGCCACGCTGGTCTCCAGGATCTCCGCGCCAAACAGCTCGCAGCGGTGCAGTTGGTCCGGGTCGTTGGCGTCAAACATGATGAGCGGGTGCAGGTTGCCGTCGCCCGCGTGGAACACGTTCGCACAGCGCAACTGGTACTTCTTTTCCATCTGCTGGATGGCCAGCAGGATGTCGGCCAGGCGCTTTCTCGGGATGGTCGAGTCCATGCACATGTAGTCGGGGCTGATGCGGCCACTGGCCGGGAAGGCGTTTTTGCGCCCGCTCCAGAAACGCAGGCGCTCGGCTTCGTCCTTGCTGACCGAGATGGCGGTGGCGCCGGCGCCCGCCAGCACGGCGCGCATGCGGGAGATTTCTTCCTCCACCTCTTCGGGCGTGCCGTCGCTTTCGCACAGCAAAATCGCTTCGGCCGTCAGGTCGTAGCCGGCGTGGACAAAGTCTTCCACGGCGGCGGTCATCGGCTTGTCCATCATCTCCAGGCCGGCGGGGATGATGCCGGCGGCAATCACGGCGGCCACGGCGTCGCCCGCTTTGCGGATGTCGTCAAAGCTGGCCATGATGCAGCGCGCCAGCAGCGGCTTGGGGATCAGCTTGACGGTGACTTCCACCGCCACGGCCAGCATGCCTTCGCTGCCGATCACCGTGGCCAGCAGGTCGTAGCCGGGCACATCGAGCGCGGCGCTGCCGAATTGCACCGGTTCGCCCTCCATGGTGAAGCCGCGCACCGCCAACACGTTGTGCACCGTCAGGCCGTACTTCAGGCAGTGCACGCCGCCCGAGTTTTCCGCCACGTTGCCGCCAATGGTGCAGGCGATCTGGCTGCTCGGGTCGGGCGCGTAGTACAGACCGTATTGCGCCGCGGCCTCGCTGATGGCCAGGTTGCGCACGCCGCACTGCACGCGGGCGGTGCGGGCGCGCGGGTCAATCTCAACGATGCGATTGAAGCGTGCCAAGGAGAGCGTCACGCCCAGCGCGTGCGGCATGGCGCCGCCGGAGAGCCCGGTTCCGGCGCCGCGCGCCACTACGGGAACGCTCAGGCGGTGGCAGGTGCGCAGCACGGCCTGCACTTCGTCTTCGGTCTCGGGCAGGCAGACCACCAGCGGGCGCTGGCGGTACGCGGTCAGGCCATCGCACTCGTAGGGCGTGGTGTCTTCCGCATTCCACAGCAGACTGTGCGCCGGCAGCACGCTGGCCAGTGCGGCCACCACTTCGCGCTGGCGCGCGGCGCGGTCGGGTTCGGTGGGCGGCTTGGGCGCAGCGAAAACGGGAGTGTGCGTGGGCGACTGGGCAGCGGCGGTGTTCATGGCTGCACTGTAGCCAAGCGCGCGCGCCCTGGTGTGAAGATTGTTTCAGCCTTGCGTGAATTGCGTTGGGCAGAACCAATGAATACTATTAAAAAGATAGCAGTCAGTGCTTGATGGATAAGCGCTAGAGGCCAATTTAACTTGAATTTTTCCCATCTACACGCCTCCTTTGGTTGCCGTGGGCACGTCCAACTGGCGCGGCCCAGGCCGGTAGCGCAGCCACCCCGTGGGATGGTCCTGCCACTACACCATGCTCTTGTGCAGCCAGTCGGCAAAGGCCGCGCACTCCCAGCGGTCCATGGCGCCGGTGCGCCAGCACAGGTAGTGGGCGTGCGGGCTGGGCGCGTCCAGGTCGAACAAGCGCACCAGCGTGCCGTTCTCCACCCAGGGCGCGCCGAGCTTGAGGCGCACGAGGGCCACGCCCATGCCGGCGGCGGCGGCGTCGCACATCAGGCCGACGTCGTTGAACTGTGAGCCGTCGCGCGGTTCCTGCCAGGGCAGGCCCGCCGCGGAAAACCAGCTGCGCCAGGGCTCCAGCGGGCTGCGCAGCAGCGTGGCCGGGTCGAGTTCTTCCGGACGCTCAAACGGCCCGTGCTCGCGCAGCCAGGCGGGGGAGGCCAGCGGCGTCACGATGTCGCGCACGATTTCGCTGTACTCCACGTCGGCGTAGTGGCCGGTGCCAAAGCGCACCACCAGATCGGCGTCCTCCGCCACCACGTCCATGAGGGGAATGGAGATCTGCAGTGCCAGGTCGATCTCGGGGTAGGCCTCGCGGAAATGGCGCAGCCGGGGAATCAGGATCACCCGCGCGAAGGTGGGGGTGACGGCAAGTTTGAGGCGGCGCTTGCCAGGGGCGCTGGCCAGACCGGGAAAGCGCTGCAGCGCGACCAGGCCCTCGCGCACGTTGGCCAGGTAGGCAATGCCGTCGGTGGTGAGCGAAAAATCCGCCCGGCCGAACAGCCGGGTGCCGATGATCTGCTCGAGCTGCTTGACGCGGTGGCTGACCGCGCTGGGCGTCACGCAGAGTTCGTCGGCCGTCAGCGTCACGCTGCGCAGGCGCGCCAGCGCTTCGAAGGTCAGCAGGCACTGAATGGGCGGGATGCGCCGCAGCGGCCCGGAAGCTTCGGCAAGCGAAATCATGCGGATGCGCCCCTTTGCTGAGGTTTATCGAAAAACGACCGTCTTGTGCCCGTTCTGCAGCACGCGGTGCTCGCTGTGCCACTTGACGGCGCGCGCCAGCACCTGGCTTTCGGTGTCGCGGCCGCGTGCCGTCAGGTCTTCGACGGTATCGGTGTGATCGGCACGTGTAACATCTTGTTCGATAATCGGGCCTTCGTCCAGATCGGCGGTGACGTAGTGCGCGGTGGCGCCAATCAGTTTGACACCGCGATCATGCGCCTGGTAGTAGGGCTTGGCACCCTTGAAGCTGGGCAAAAAGCTGTGGTGGATGTTGATTGCGCGGCCCGACAGGCGCTGGCACATGCCGTCGGAGAGCACCTGCATGTAGCGCGCCAGAACCACCAGTTCGGCGCCTTCCTGCTCGATGATCTCCAGTTGGCGCGCCTCGGCCTGCGCCTTGGTGGCGGCGGTCACGGGAATGTGATGAAAAGGGATGTTGTAACTGGCCGCCAGTTGGTAGAAGTCTCGGTGGTTGCTGATGATGGCGCGGATGTCGATGGGCAGCAGGCCCGATTTCCAGCGGAACAGCAAGTCGTTGAGGCAGTGGCCTTCGCGGCTGACCAGGAGGACCGTGGGCATGGGCTGGTGCGTGGCGTGCAACTGCCAGTGCATTTGGTAGGGTTCGGCAAAGAGTTTCAGGTGCGCGGCGAGTTCGGCCTGTTCGTGCGCGGAGCAGGCAAACTGCACCCGCATGAAAAACAGGCCTGTGGCCGCGTCGTTGAACTGGGCGGCTTCTTCGATATTGCCGCCGCGCTCGAGCAGAAAGCCGGACACGGCGTGCACCAGACCGAGGCGGTCGGGGCAGGACAGGGTGAGAACGTAGGCGTGGGTCATGGCTGAGAATTGTCGCAGCAGGGCGGCGCGCCGCGGCGCAAGGATGGGCATGAAAGCACGGTGGTTGGCAAGACGCGAGCGGGCTTGGACGCCCGGGAAAGCGGCCGCCCTGTACCTTGCCCTGGGCCTTGCCTGGGTCTGGCTGGGCGATCGATGGTTGTTTCAAGTGGTGCACGATGCCCAGGCGCTCGAGCGCGCGCAGGGGTGGAAGGGCGGTGCCTACGTCGCCCTCACGGCCGTCCTCGCCGCCTGGCTGGTCTGGCGCCTGGGCCGCGCAGAGCGCTTGCGCAGGGCCAGCGAGGAGCAATTGAGCACCTTGGTCCAGCATGCTTCGGCCGGCATCGCCCGCGTCGCGCTCGATGGTCGCGTGCTTTGGGCCAATGCGCGGCTGCTGGACATGCTGGGGATCGACGAAAGGGCGCTCGGCGCGGTCGATTTTGGCGCCGTTGCACCGCCGCGCGAGCCGGTCTGGGTCGCCCGCCAGATGGGGCGGCTGCTGGTCGGAGAGATCGATCATTTCGTCGGCGAGCGCCAGTGCGTACCCGCCGACGGGCGCGAGCCCCTGCCCACGCTGTGCACGACCACCACGGTGCCCGAGAGCGAGGGCTCTGCGGCGCACCTGGTCTGCGTGCTGCAGGACTTGAGCGAGGTCGTGCGCGCCCGCAGCGAACTCGAGCGCAGTCAGGCACGTCTGCAACTGGCGCTCGAAGGCAGCGCCAGCGGCGTGTGGGACTGGGATTTGCAGGCCCAGCGTCTGAGCTGCTCGCCCGGCATCGAGCGCATGCTGGGCTACACCGGTGATTGCCTGGAGCGCGACCTGCGCCTGAGCGAATGCATGGTCCTGGCCGACCGACGGCGGCTGCTTGCCGCCGCGCGCCGCGCGATCAAGAACGGGCAACCGCTGGTGGAGACCTTCAGCGTGCGGTGTTTCGACGGCCAATTGCGCTGGTTCGAGGCGCGTGGCCAGCGGTACGCCGCCGCGCACGGCGGGCCCGAGCGCTTCACCGGCCTGCTGACCGACCTGAGCGGCGCCTACCATGCCGAAGAGCGCCAGCGCCTGGCAGCGGCCGTGGTGGACAACGCGGCGCAGGGGGTGGTCGTGACCGATGCGTTGGGCAACATCCGTTCGGCCAACGCGGCTGCGCAGCGCATTCTGGGCTATGGCGAAGCCGAGCTGCTGGGCCAGAATCCGCGCATCTTCCAGTCCGGCCGCCACGACCGTCCGTTCTACCAGGCGCTCTGGGATCAATTGCTGCGCACTGGCCAATGGCAGGGCGAGCTTTGGAACAAGCGCAAGAACGGCGAGATTTTTCCCGAGCAGGCTGCGATCAGCGCGGTGCGCGATGCGGGCGGCAGCACCACGCACTTCATCTGCATGTTCACCGACCAGTCGCAGCAAAAGGCCAGCGAACAGCGCATTGAATACCTGGCCGGCCACGACGCGCTCACCGGCCTGGCCAACCGCGAGACCTTTGCCCAGAAATTGGAAGCCGTGCGCCAGCAGGCATTGCACAACGGCGAGCAGTTCGCCGTGCTGCAGCTCAACCTGGACCGTTTCAAGGAAGTGAACGACAGCTACGGCTACACCGTGGGCGACGCCGTGCTGCGCCACATCGCCAACCAGGTGCAGCGGGCCTTGCGCCCGGGTGACGTCATTGGGCGCCTGGCCGGCGACGAGCTGGCCGTGGTGGCCCGGCAACTGCGCCATGGCGATGGCGCCGCCGCCGTGGCGCGCCACCTTATTGAAGCGGCGGCCAGCCCCTGGCGTTCGCCCGAGGGCGTGGACGTCGTTGTGGGCGCGAGCGTAGGCATCTGCATGTTTCCCCAGCATGTGGACTCCAGCGAGGCGCTGCTGCAAGGCGCGCACGCGGCCGTGTATGGCGCCAAGGCCTTGGGGCGCGGCGCCTGGTGCTTCTATGAAGAAGGCATGACGCAAGCAGCGCGCGAGCGCCTGGCGGTGGAAGCCGGACTGCGCCGCGCTCTGGCGCGAGGCGAGCTGCGTTTGCATTTCCAGCCGCAGTGCGATGTGGCAAGCGGCCGCATCGTGGGCGCCGAAGCCCTGCTGCGATGGCAGGACCCGCAGCACGGCCTGGTCCCGCCAGGACGCTTCATCCCGGTGGCAGAGTCTTCCGGCCTGATAGCGCCCATTGGCCGGTGGGTGCTGCAGGAGGCCTGCCAGCAAGCGCAGCGCTGGCGCGTGGCCGGTCTGGGCGCGATGACGATGGCGGTCAATGTGTCGCCGCGCCAGTTCGCGCTCAGCGATTTGGTGGACGAGGTGGGCCAGGCCCTGGCGCAAAGCGGGTTTGCAGCCACTTCGCTGGAACTTGAAATTACGGAAAGCGCGCTCGCCGAGCGCCCTGAGCGGGCCCTGGCGCTGCTCAATCGCCTGGGCGATCTGGGCTTGCGCCTGGCGGTGGACGACTTCGGCACCGGCTACTCGTCGCTCGCGCACATCAAGCGCTTTCCCATCGACGTGCTCAAGATCGACCAGAGCTTCATCCGCGAAATTCCGCAGAGCGGCGACGACATGGCGATCAGCTCGGCCATCATCGCCATGGGGCACAGCATGGGGCTGGCGGTGCTGGCCGAAGGCGTGCAGACGCAGGCCCAACTCGACTTCCTGCGGGAGCGCGGGTGCGACCGCTTCCAGGGCTTTCTGCGCAGCCGCCCGGTTCCGCCCGACGCCTTCGAGGCGCTGCTGCGCGAGCAAGCCCGGGGTTGATCAGTTCCTGGCGGGCTGGCGCAGGCTCGCGCAGGCATCGTGGGCCGGTAGCGGGGCCGTGACGGGTGCCGCATCTGCTTCGTTTTCAATAGCTGCTTGCGCTTGTCCCGCCTGCGCTAGAACCACTTTTGACCTGAAATTTTCCGGCAAATGCGCCGGCACGCCGCGGCTGCGCAGCACGTGGCCGCCGCCGGCAATCAGGAGCGCCGTCTGGCCCGCTGCGCGCGGCGCCGCCGCCAGCGTGCGCGCCATGCTCTGGTCGCGGGCGATCTGGATGCGCACCATGCCGGGCAGCTGCGTCTCCGGCAGCAAGTCGCAATGGCCTTCGCGCACCGCCTCCAACTGCGCGCTGCGCGCGGCCGGGGGCAGGGCAGCGTCCAGTGCTTCGTCCAGCATGGCGGCGCGCATGGCGCTGCGCGGCAGGTTGCCGCCGAGGACTGGAACGCCAGCGCGCACCGCGGCCATCACCGCCGCCGAGTAGGGCTTCCACGGCCACTGCCGCTCGTCCCAGGCTAGCGCGGCGCGCACCGCGGCCTCTTGGGCCTCGGCAGGCAAATGCGCCGTGCCGTGGCCGGCCTCGGCCATCTCCAGTACCAGCGCCGAGAGCCTGCCCTGCACGGCCAACCATTGCACGGCTGCTGCCTGCAGCGCCTGGTGCTCCGCAGCGTCGTGCTGCTCGCCCAGCAAGATCGCATCGGCCGGCAGCAAGGCCGCCAGGCTTTGGGGCCAGCCCGGGGGCAGACGCGCCGGGGCAGCGCAGCCCGCCAGCACGAGGGCGAGCAGGGCGGCCATCACGGCGCGGGCAACGCCTGAGCGCGCGAGAAGAAAATACGGTTTCATCGGCTGCATGCTACCGGGCGGGAGCGCTGCACCGCCAGCCAGCGCTCTCGTACACTGCCAGCCATGCGCTCACGCACCACGCTCACCACCAAGCTCCTGACCATGGGCATGGTGTTTTTGCTGGTCACGCTCAGCTCCATCAGCCTGACGCTCTGGGTCACCTGGAAGCTCGAAGGCGGCGCCGCGGCGGTCAACGAGGCCGGGCGCCTGCGCATGCGCACCATGCGCATGGCGCTGGCAGCGGAGAACGGTGCGCGCGACAAGCTGCTGGCCAATGCGCAAAAGATCGAAGCGAGCCTGGAGCTGCTGCGCACCGGCGACCCCGACCATCCGCTCTATGTTCCCTGGAGCGATGAGACCCGTGCGCGGTTTGACGAGGTGCGCAGCCAGTGGGCAGCGGTGCGCGAGGAGTGGCTGGCGCCGCAAGCGCCTCCGGTGCCGGTGCTGGTGGCGCGCGCCGACGCGGTGGCCGAAGTCATGAACCGGTTTGTCGACGCGATCGAAGTGCAGATTGCCCGCTGGACGGCCGCGCTGCACGTGCTGCAGCTTTTCATGATGGGCTTGACGCTTCTGGCCGCCTTTGGCGCCATGGTCGTGACTGGCCTGGTCGTCATCAATCCGGTAGCCCGCCTGCAGGAGGCGCTGTTGCAGATCCGCCAGGGCGCCCTGGGAACGCGGCTGCCGGTCGACACGGACGACGAGTTCGGCCAGCTCAACGAGGGCTTCAACCGCATGGCGCAGGCGCTGCAGGCTTCGCATGAGGACCTGGCGCTCAAGGTGCGCGAGAAAACGGCGAGCATCGAGGACAAGAACCAGCGCCTGTCTGCCCTGTACGAAGTGAGTGCGATGGCCGCCCAGGCGCCCAATCTGCAGGCGCTGACGCAAGGTTTCGTGCGCCAGGTGCGCCGCGCCGCACACGCCGACGCCGCCGTGGTGCGCTGGTCCGACGAAGGCAACGAGCACTACGTGATCCTGGCGGCCGACGGCCTGCCCCAGGCCACCATCGACCAGGAGCAATGCCTGCGTGCCAGCAACTGCTTTTGCGGCCAGACCCCGAGCCGGCCCGACGCGCGCGTGATTCCCATCAGCAGTGCAACGCCCATGGTGCTGCCGCATTGCCACGAAGCGGGCTACCAGACGCTGGTGGTTCTGCCCGTGATGGTGCACCAGCGCGTGCTGGCCGAACTGAACCTGTTTTTTCGCTCCAGCCTGGAGCTGTCTGCCGACATGCGCGAACTGCTCGAGGCCATGGTGCGCCACCTGGCCAGCAGCATGGAGGGACTGCGCGCGGCGGCGCTCGAGCGCGAGGGTGCGGTGGCCGAGGAGCGCGGCATGCTGGCGCGCGAGCTGCACGACTCGATTGCGCAGTCGCTCGCCTTCCTCAAGATCCAAACGCAGTTGCTGCGCGACGCCGTCAAAAAAGGCAACGACGCGGCGCGCGACCGCAGCATGGCCGAACTCGACGCCGGCGTGCGCGAGTGCTATGCCGACGTGCGCGAGCTGCTCGTGCACTTTCGCACCCGCGCCAGCGAAGAAGACATTGAGGAGGCGCTGCGCACCACGCTCTCCAAGTTCGGCCACCAGACGGGCATCGCCACCCACCTTGCCATGGAGGGCCACGGCCTGCCGCTGGACGCGGACGTGCAGATCCAGGTGCTGCACATGGTGCAGGAGGCGCTTTCCAACGTGCGCAAGCACGCACGGGCCACGCGGGTCGAGCTGCGCGTGCGACGCCATCCTGCGTGGCGCTTCGAGGTGCAGGACGACGGTATTGGGTTTGACGCCGGGCGCACCCTGTCCGCCGACTCCCTGCACGTGGGCCTGCGCATCCTGCACGAGCGCGCCGAAGGCATTGGCGCCCAGGTCCACGTGCGCTCCGCACCCGGCTTGGGCACGACGGTCTGCATCGAGCTGCCGCACCCTGCCTCCGCGGCGCCCGCCGGTCCGGTATCCGAACTGCCTGCGCCGAAGGTGCCCGCGTGGAGTTCAGTGTGAACCCAGCCCGCGCCATCACGGTTTTCGTCGTTGACGACCACAACCTGTTCCGTCGCGGCCTGGTGGCGTTGCTGTCGCAGGACGAGGGCCTCTGCGTCGTTGGCGAGGCGGGCGATGCGGGCGAGGCATTGCGCCTGGTGCCCGGCTTGCGGCCCGACGTCATCCTGCTGGACAACCACCTGCCCGGCGTACTCGGGGTGGACGCGGTGCGCGGTCTGCGCGCGGCGTCGCCTGCGAGCCGCGTGCTGATGCTCACCGTGAGCGAGGATGCGCAGGACCTGGCGGCTGCCCTGCGCAACGGCGCCCAGGGCTACCTGCTCAAGACCATCGACGGCGACCTGCTGGGCCAGGCGATTGCCCGCGCGGCGGCTGGCGAACCGGTGGTCAGCCCGGAGCTGATGGGCAAGCTGGTGGCGGCTTTTCAATCGCAAGGCGGGCCTCCTCCCCATGCGCATCGGGCGCCCGCTGAGCCGGTGGAAACGACCGCGCCAGACGCGATGGCAGCGGCTGCGCCGCCGGCGCTCTCCCCGCGCGAGGAAGACGTGCTGCGCGAGATTGCGCTGGGCGCGAGCAACAAGGAAATCGCGCGCACGCTGGACATCGCCGAGACGACGGTAAAAATTCACGTCCAGCACATCCTGCGCAAGCTGGGGCTCAACTCCCGCGTGCAGGCGGCCGTGTACGCCACCGACCGCACCCGCGGCGACAGCGCATAAAGCCGACTCCGGTGCAGTAGTTCTTTCGAACTACTCCCCCGGGCAAACCCTCGTTCTTTTTCCCTGGGCCACCCCTCCGCCCGAAGGATAGGCAGCGGGCGGCGCCTGCGCGACCATCGCTCCACTCATTCAAAAGAGAGGAAAAGCGCAAAATGGCTACCGCCCCACTTACAGGCAACGGTCCGGAAAAGGGCCGCGAAGCCTGGTCCGTGCTCATTGTGAGCACCCTGGCCTTCACGGTCTGCTTCATGGTGTGGATGATGTTCGCCGTCATCGGCATCCCGCTGAAGAAGACCTTGGGTCTCAACGCCACAGAATTCGGCCTGCTGACGGCCATGCCGGTGCTCTCGGGCTCGCTGGTCCGCGTGCCGCTGGGCATCTGGACCGACAAGTACGGCGGCCGCATCGTGATGGCGGCGTTGCTGGCCATCACCGTACCAGCCATCTGGTTCATGGCTTACGCCACGCAGTTCTGGCACTTCCTGGTCATTGGCCTGGTGCTGGGCCTGGCGGGCGGCTCGTTTTCGGTGGGCACGCCGTATGTGGCGCGCTGGTTTCCCAAGAACCGCCAGGGCATGGCCATGGGCGTGTTTGGCGCCGGCAACTCCGGCGCGGCAGTGAACAAGTTCATCGCGCCCGCCCTGGTGGTGGCTTTTGGCTGGACCATGGTGCCCAAGGTGTACGCGGCCGTCATGTTGGTCACGCTCATCATCTTCTGGTTTGGCAGCGCCAGCGACCCGCGCCACCTGGTGACCTCCAAGGCGAGCTTCATGGACCAACTCAAGTCCTTGAAAGACCCTCGCGTGCTCAAGTACTGCCAGTACTACAGCATCGTCTTCGGCGGCTACGTGGCGCTCTCCTTGTGGATGGTGCAGTACTACGTGGGCGAATACGGCCTGGACATCCGCGTCGCGGCCTTGCTCGCAGCCTGCTTCTCACTGCCCGGTGGCGTGCTGCGCGCCATTGGCGGCTGGTTGTCGGACAAGTACGGCGCGCACAGCGTCACCTGGTGGGTCATGTGGGTCAGCTGGATCTGCCTGTTCTTGCTGTCTTATCCGCAGACCGATTTCACGATCAAGACCATCGACGGCGTGCAGACCTGGAGCCTGGGCCTGAACGTCTATGCATTCACCGCCCTGATGTTTGCGCTGGGCATCGCTTTTGCCTTCGGCAAGGCCAGCGTCTTCAAGTACGTGAGCGACGATTACCCCGAGAACATCGGCACCATCAGCGGAATCGTCGGCCTGGCGGGCGGTCTGGGCGGTTTCGTGCTTCCCATCATGTTTGGCGCGCTGGTGGACATCACCGGAATCCGCTCCAGCGCCTTCATGCTGATGTATGCGGTGGTCTGGGTGTCGCTCATCTGGATGTACTGGACGGAAGTGCGCAGGGCCAGCCCCATGGGCGACGCAAGCAAATCCCTTTCCCTTCAAAACTAGGCCCTCATCATGAACAAGACAACCACCAGCGGCGCCGACATCGTCGATTGGCGCCCGGAGGACGAACAGTTCTGGGAATCCACCGGCAGGAAAATCGCTTACCGCAACCTCTGGATTTCCATTCCTGCCCTGCTCTGCGGCTTCGCCGTCTGGGGCATGTGGGGCATCATCACGGTGCAGATGCTCAACCTCGGCTACCCCTTCAGCCAGGCCGAGCTGTTTACCCTGACTGCCATTGCCGGCCTGGCCGGCGCGACGATGCGCATTCCGGCCTCGTTTTTGATCCGCCTCTCGGGCGGGCGCAACACCATTTTCTTGACCACGGCCATGCTTTTGGCCCCGGCCATCGGCACCGGCATCGTGCTGCAGCATCCGGAGTGGCCGCTGTGGTCGTTTCAGCTCATGGCCTTGTGGTGCGGCGTGGGCGGCGGCAACTTCGCCTCGTCGATGTCCAACATCTCCACCTTCTTTCCCAAACGCCTGCAAGGCACGGGACTGGGGTTGAACGCTGGGCTGGGCAACTTTGGCGTGACCACGATGCAGATCGTGATTCCGCTGGTGATGACCGTGCCCTTGCTGGGCTCGCTCGGCGGGGAGTCAATGACGCTGCAAAAGGAAAGCGGCTGGATCTTCGGCGCCATCCCGCCCGGCACGCCCACCTGGATCCAGAACGCCGGCTTTGCCTGGGTCTTGTCGCTGGTACCGCTGTCCATCCTGTGCTGGTTTGGCATGAACAACCTCAAGACCGTTTCGCCGGACACTGGCGGGCCGATCACGGCATTCCTGAAAATCATCTGGCTCTACACCCTGTCGTTCATTCCGGCTGGCGTGGGCTTGTACCTCTACCTTCCCGCGCCCAGCGGACTGGGAATGCTCAACATGTGGCTGGCGATGCCGCTGATCATCGTGAGCACGCTGATGGTGATGAAGCTGACCGCCTTTGGCACCATGAAGGACAACGTGGCCAAGCAGTTTGCGATTTTCAGCAACAAGCACACCTGGTCGCTGACCATCCTCTACATCGTCACGTTCGGTTCCTTCATTGGCTTTTCGATGGCCCTGCCGCTGGCGATGAAAGTGATTTTCGGTATCAGCCACGTACCCGACGCCAACGGCGTCCTGCAGCACACCCTGGTCAATCCCAACGGCCCCCCGGTTCTGGCCTATGCCTGGATCGGCCCTTTTGTGGGCGCCGCAATCCGTCCGGTTGGCGGCTGGATATCCGACAAGCTCGGCGGCTCCATCGTGACTCAATGGGTTTGCGCCACCATGGCTATTGCCGGCGTGGCCGTGGGCTACGTGATGCAGCTGGCTTACCAGTCGGCCCACCCCGAAGAGTATTTCTTCATCTTCCTTGCGCTGTTCATGGTCCTGTTTGCCGCCAGCGGTATCGGTAATGGCTCGACGTTCCGAACGATCGGCGTCATCTTTGACCGCCAGCAGGCCGGCCCCGTTTTGGGCTGGACGTCGGCGGTGGCCGCCTACGGTGCCTTCATCGCGCCGGTGGTAATCGGCCAGCAAATCAAGCTCGGTACGCCGCAGATGGCGATGTACGGGTTTGCAGTGTTCTATGCTCTGTGCCTGCTGCTCAACTGGTGGTTCTATCTGCGCAAGAACGCAGAAATCAAGAATCCCTGAATTTGCCCCCTTTCCCTGCCTTTCGGAGACAACCCATGAGCCATTTCCTTGACCGCCTCACCCATTTCTCGCAGCCGCGCGAATCCTTTTCCGGAGGCCATGGCGTCACCACTGCGGAGGACCGCACCTGGGAAGACGCCTACCGCAACCGCTGGGCGCACGACAAGATCGTGCGCAGCACGCACGGCGTGAACTGCACCGGCTCGTGCTCGTGGAAGATTTACGTCAAGGGCGGCATCGTGACCTGGGAAACCCAGCAGACCGATTACCCGCGCACGCGCTGGGACATGCCCAACCACGAGCCGCGCGGGTGCTCCCGCGGCGCGAGCTACAGCTGGTACCTGTACAGCGCCAACCGCGTCAAGTATCCAATGGTCCGCGCCCGGCTGCTCAAGCACTGGCGCGAAGCGCGCTTGAGCCTGCCGCCGGTGGAGGCTTGGGCCGCCGTGGTGCAGGACGACGCCAAGCGCCGCGACTACCAGAGCGTTCGTGGCCTGGGCGGCATGGTGCGCTCGTCCTGGGACGAGGTGAACGAGCTGATCGCCGCAGCCAACATCTACACCATCAAGCAGCATGGCGCGGACCGCATCATCGGCTTCTCGCCCATTCCGGCGATGTCCATGGTCAGCTACGCCTCGGGTTCGCGCTACATGTCGCTCATTGGCGGCGTGTGCATGAGCTTTTACGACTGGTACTGCGACTTGCCCCCCAGCAGCCCGCAAGTGTGGGGCGAGCAGACCGACGTGCCCGAATCAGCCGACTGGTACAACTCGGGCTTCATCATTGCCTGGGGCTCGAACGTGCCGCAGACGCGCACGCCGGACGCGCACTTTTTTACCGAGGTGCGCTACAAGGGCACGAAGACGGTGGCCATCACCCCCGACTATTCCGAAGTGGCCAAGCTGTCCGACCTCTGGCTGCACCCCAAGCAGGGCACCGACGCGGCCGTCGCCATGGCCATGGGTCACGTCATTCTGAAGGACTTCTACTTTGGCGGCAACGGCCAGCCGCGCTCGGCCTACTTCGACGACTACGCGCGCCGCTACACCGACTTGCCGATGCTGGTGATGTTGAAGCAGCATACGCTGGAGAACGGCAGCACCTGCCTGGTGCCCGACCGCTACGTGCGCGCCAGCGACTTTGCCGACCAGCTTGGCCAGGACAACAATCCGGACTGGAAAACCGTCGCGCTGAACGCGGACGGCAAGGTGGTGGTGCCGCAGGGCGCGATCGGTTTTCGCTGGGGACCCGACGGCCGGGCCGACGCCGGCCAGTGGAACCTGGAGGCCAAGGAAGCGCAGGCAGGCAGCGCGGTCTCGCTCAAACTCTCGGTCATGGAAGGCGAGGATGGCGTGGAAAGCGCGTCGGCCGACAGCGCGCGCGTGGGCTTTCCTTATTTTGGCGGCATTCCCCACGAGCACTTTCCCCACAACGAGCAAAGCGACGTGCTGGTGCGCACCGTCCCGGTGCAGCGCATTGCGCTGGGAAGCGGGGAAGCCCTGGTTGCCACGGTGTTCGACTTGCAGGTCGCGCAGTACGGTGTCGCCCGTGGCCTGGACGGCGAGCTGGCAGCGGCCGATTTCGACGACAACACGCCCTACACGCCCGCCTGGCAAGAGCAGATCACCGGCGTGCCGCGCGACCAGATCATCGCCGTCGCGCGCCAGTTTGCAGACAACGCGCACAAGACCGAAGGCCGCTCCATGGTCATCATCGGCGCCGGCATGAACCACTGGTACCACAGTGACATGAACTACCGCGGCGTCATCAACATGCTCATGATGTGCGGTTGCGTCGGCAAGAGCGGTGGCGGCTGGTCCCACTATGTGGGCCAGGAAAAACTGCGCCCGCAGACCGGCTGGACGCCGCTGGCCTTTGCGCTCGACTGGATTCGTCCTCCGCGCCAGATGAACAGCACCAGCTTTTTCTACGCCCACACCAACCAGTGGCGCTACGAAAAGCTGGGCGTCGATGAGGTGCTCTCGCCGCTGGCCGACAAGAAGCTGTATGGCGGCAGCATGATCGACTACAACGTGCGTGCCGAGCGCATGGG
Source organism: Burkholderiaceae bacterium (assembly GCA_023954035.1). Classification (GTDB taxonomy): domain Bacteria; phylum Pseudomonadota; class Gammaproteobacteria; order Burkholderiales; family Burkholderiaceae_C; genus Simplicispira. The sequence continues at coordinate 29,296 of JAMLIT010000023.1, forward strand.
CTGGCTGCCCAGCGCGCCGCAACTGCAGACGCATCCCATGCAGGTGGTCAAGGACGCGCAGGCTGCCGGTATCGACCCCAGGGACTACGTCGTCAAGTCGCTCAAGGACGGCTCTCTCAAGCTCAGCTGCGAAGACCCCGATCATCCGGCCAACTGGCCGCGCAACATGTTTGTCTGGCGCTCCAACATCATTGGCTCGTCGGGCAAAGGGCATGAGTACTTCCTCAAGCATCTGCTGGGCACCAGCAATGGCGTGCAGGGCAAGGATCTGGGCACCGAAGAAGCCAAGCCCGAGGAAGTGGTCTGGCACAACAAGTCGCCGGAGGGCAAACTCGATTTGCTGGTCACCCTCGACTTCCGCATGAGCACCACCTGTCTGTACTCGGACATCGTGCTGCCTACGGCCACCTGGTATGAGAAGAACGACCTCAACACCAGCGACATGCATCCGTTCATCCATCCTCTGTCCACCGCCGTGGATCCGGTGTGGCAATCCAAGAGCGACTGGGAAATCTACAAGGGTTTCGCGAAGAAATTCAGCGAGCTGTGCGTGGGCCACCTGGGCGTGGAACAGGAAATGGTGCTCACCCCGATGCAGCACGACTCGCCGGGCGAACTCGCGCAGCCGCTGGACGTGCGGGACTGGAAACGTGGCGAGTGTGAGTTGATTCCGGGCAAGACCGCGCCGCAGATGCAGGTGATCGAGCGCGACTACCCCAACCTCTACAAGCGTTTCACTGCGGTGGGCCCCTTGCTCAACAAGATTGGCAATGGCGGCAAGGGCATTTCCTGGGACACGAAGACCGAGGTCACGCAACTCGGTCAGCTCAGTGGCATTGTGACCGAAGCGGGTGTGACGCAAGGCATGCCGCGCATCCAGAGCGACATCGATGCCTGCGAAATGGTGTTGCAGCTGGCGCCGGAGACCAACGGCCACGTGGCGGTCAAAGCCTGGGCCGCCCTGAGCAAGCAGACCGGCCGCGACCATACCCACCTGGCGCTGCACCGCGAAGACGAGAAAATTCGCTTCCGCGACATCCAGGCGCAACCGCGCAAGATCATCAGCTCGCCCACCTGGAGCGGCATCGAGTCCGAGACCGTGTCGTACAACGCGGGCTACACCAACGTGCACGAGCTGATTCCATGGCGCACGCTGACCGGCCGCCAGCAGTTCTACCAGGACCATCCGTGGATGATTGCCTTCGGCGAAGGGTTTGCCAGCTACCGGCCGCCGGTGAACCTGAAGGCCACGGCAGGAATGCACAAGATCCGTAGCAATGGCAACAGCGAAATCTTGCTGAACTTCATCACGCCGCACCAGAAGTGGGGCATCCATTCGACTTACACCGACAACCTGATCATGCTCACGCTCAGCCGGGGCGGACCGATCATCTGGCTGAGCGAAGACGATGCCAAGGCCATCGGCGTCGAGGACAACGACTGGATCGAGGCCTACAACGTCAACGGGGCGATTGCGGCGCGGGCCGTGGTGAGCCAGCGGGTCAAGCCCGGCATGGTGATCATGTACCACGCGCAGGAGAAGATCGTGAATACCCCGGGGTCGGAGATCACCGGTACGCGCGGCGGCATTCACAACTCGGTCACGCGCGTGGTTCTCAAACCCACGCACATGATCGGTGGCTACGCGCAGTTGTCCTACGGCTTCAACTACTACGGAACGATTGGTACCAACCGGGACGAATTCGTCGTGGTTCGCAAGATGGACAAGGTGGACTGGCTGGATACGCCAAGGGACGACGAACGCGCCTTCGCGGTGCAGCAACAGGGAGAGTCGGCATGAAAATTCGCGCGCAAATCGGCATGGTGCTGAATCTGGACAAATGCATCGGCTGCCACACCTGTTCGGTGACCTGCAAGAACGTCTGGACCAGCCGTCCCGGCATGGAATACGCGTGGTTCAACAACGTGGAGACCAAGCCCGGCATTGGCTATCCCAAGGAATGGGAGAACCAGGACAAGTGGAACGGCGGTTGGATTCGGCGGGCCGACGGCTCCATCGTGCCGCGCCAGGGCGGCAAATGGGCGATGTTGATGAAGCTGTTCGCCAACCCGAACATGCCGCAGATCGACGACTACTACGAGCCGTTCACCTTCGATTACGACCACCTCCAATCGGCGCCCGAGATGAATGCGTCGCCCACGGCCCGTCCCCGCAGCCTGATCACGGGCAAGCGCATGGAAAAAATCGAGTGGGGCCCGAACTGGGAGGAGATCCTGGGCGGCGAATTTTCCAAGCGAAGCAAGGACGCCAACTTCGACAGCTTCGAGCAGGTGCAAAAGGACATGGTGGGGCAGTTCGAGAACACCTTCATGATGTACCTGCCGCGCTTGTGCGAGCACTGCCTGAACCCCGCCTGCGTGGCTTCCTGCCCTTCCGGCTCGATCTACAAGCGCGAGGAAGACGGTATCGTGCTGATCGATCAAGACAAGTGCCGGGGCTGGCGCATGTGCGTCTCGGGCTGTCCGTACAAGAAGATTTACTACAACTGGAAGAGTGGCAAGGCCGAAAAGTGCACCTTTTGCTACCCACGCATCGAGGCCGGTCAGCCCACGGTCTGCTCGGAAACCTGTGTCGGTCGCATCCGCTACCTCGGAGTGCTTCTGTACGACGCCGACCGCGTCCAGGAAGCGGCCAGCGTGGAACGCGACCGCGATCTCTACCAGGCCCAACTCGACATCTTTCTTGATCCGCACGACCCGGTCGTCATCGAGCAGGCACGCCGCGACGGCATTCCCGAAGCCTGGCTGGAAGGCGCGCGCAAAAGCCCGGTCTACAAGATGGCGGTCGACTGGAAGGTGGCACTGCCGCTGCACCCGGAGTACCGCACGTTGCCCATGGTGTGGTACGTCCCGCCGCTCTCACCCATCACTTCGGCGGCCAACGCCGGCAAGATCGGTGTCAACGGCGAGCTGCCCGACATCGCCGAAATGCGCATCCCCGTGCAATACCTTGCGAATCTGCTCACGGCGGGCGATACCGCGCCGGTGGTTCGTGCGTTGCAGCGCATGCTGGCGATGCGCTCCTACCAGCGCAGCAAGCACGTGGACAATGAAGAGAACCTGGCCGTGCTCGAGCAGGTGGGACTGACCATGGCAGAGGTCGAAGACATGTACCACGTCATGGCCATTGCCAACTATGAGGATCGCTTCGTGATTCCGACGACGCACCGTGAGTACGCCGAGAATGCATTCGACGTGCGCGGAGGTTGCGGCTTCACCTTTGGCAACGGCTGCTCCGAGGGCAGCACCGAGGTGAGTCTGTTTGGCGGCACCAAGCGGCGCACCATTCCCATCAAGATGGAGGTGTGAGCATGGCACTGTTTCATCACGTTCCAGACGCCAGCAAAAGCCTGCGCGTGCTGGCCCATCTGCTGGCGTATCCGGACGCAGGGCTGCGCGGCCATTTGGCTGATTTGCGCGCTGCGCTGCACGCTGAGCGCGCGCTGCCGGCCGCGCGTCTGGCAGAGCTCGATGCGCTCATCGACGTGCTCGGGCGCAAGGCCCAACTGGAGGTCGAGGCCGACTACGTCGAGCTGTTTGACCGCGGCCGTGCAACGTCGCTGCATCTGTTCGAACACGTGCATGGCGATTCGCGCGACCGCGGCCCCGCCATGATCGATCTGACCAAAACCTACGAGCAAGAAGGCCTGTTCCTGGGCGAAGGCGAACTGCCTGACTTCGTGCCTGTGGTGCTTGAATTTGCCTCTACGCTGGCGCCGCGCCAGGCGCGCGATTTTCTTGCGGAAATGGCGCACATTTTCAATGCCATCTTCGCAGCGCTGCAGCAGCGCGAGAGTCCCTATGCCGCCGTGCTCGGCGCGCTGCTGGAACTGGCCGGCGAGAAAGCCTCCCCGGTCGAGATTGCGCCCGAGGAATCGATCGACGCCGTGTGGGAAGAGCCTGTCGTGTTCGACGGCTGTTCTTCCAAGGGCCAATCACGTCCTGACCAAGTCCAACCCATCCACATCGTGCCGAAATCGGCCCGCGAAGCACTCAAATCCCTAGGAGCACAGCAATGACCTCCCTGCACGGTTTTCTCTTTGGGGTCTATCCCTACATTTGTCTGACGGTGTTCCTGCTCGGCAGCCTGCTGCGCTTCGACCGGGATCAGTACACCTGGAAAAGCGATTCGTCGCAGATGCTGCGCACTGGGCTGCTGCGCTGGGGCAGCAACCTTTTTCACGTCGGCATTCTGTTCCTCTTCTTCGGCCACCTCGTCGGCTTGCTGGCGCCGCACGCGTTTTACGCGCATTTCCTCGAAGCGTCGGTCAAGCAGCGCGTCGCCATTTACTCTGGCGGTTTTTTCGGAGTGTTGTGCTTCATCGGTCTGTCGATGCTCATCTACCGCCGCACTTTTGACGAACGCATTCGTTACACGAGCCACAAGACGGATCTGGCCATTCTGTGGATTCTCTGGGTGCAGCTGGTGGTGGGCCTGATCACCTTGCCGTTTTCCTGGGCGCATTCGGACGGAGCCGTCATGCTGATCCTCGCCGATTGGGCGCAGCGCATCCTGACGCTGCGTACGGTGGATGCCGAGGTCCTCGCGGGCCTGCCCTGGCCCTACCTGTTCCACATCGTGTTTGGCATGACGATCTTTTTGCTGTTCCCGTTCAGCCGGCTGGTGCACGTATGGAGCGGCTTCGCCTCCGTGGGCTACCTGCTGCGTCCCTACCAGGTCGTGCGAACCCGGCGCCCGGACGTCGGAGCGAACACGCGCTCGTCTCCGGCGCCCGATGTCCGCCGGCCCGGCCAGCCCGCGGCGCATTCGCGCAGCGTGCACTGAGAGGTGGACCGCATGTCTACCCCAACGACCCAACCCGATGTGCCGGACGGCGGTTGCGGCAGCGGCCACTGTGGTTGCGCGGCCCCCGCGGTTGCTCCTGCGACCGCTCGCGTCAACGGTGTGCCGCTTCACGGGCCAGACGAGCGGCCGTCGACCGACGAACTGCGCGAGCGGGCGTATACCGAACTGCTGCGCCAGCGCGCAGTTTCCCTCGGACTGCTGCCCGCCCACGCGGGTCCGACGGCGCCGCAGCTACAAGAGCCAGAGCGCCAGCTTATCGAGGAGATGGTGGAGCGCGAAGTGGTCACCCCCGAGCCCCGGGAGGACGAATGCCGGCGCTACTACGACGCGCATGCAGCGCAGTTCACGGTAGGCCAGGCGGTTCGGCTGCGGCACATTCTTTTTGCGGTGACCCCCGGCATCAACGTCCAGGCGCTTGCGGTGCACGCAGAGAAGGCACTGCTGGAGCTGTGCCACAAGGACACGCCTGCTTCCCGCTTCTCTCGACTCGCCGAGGATCTCTCCAACTGCCCCAGCAGCACCCAGGGGGGCGATTTGGGCTGGGTCGGCCCGGACGATTGCGCGCCGGAACTGGCGCGCGCTCTGTTTCAGGGGTCCCAGCATGGGGTCGGAATTCACCCCCGCCTGGTGCACAGCCGCTTTGGCTTTCACATCGTCGACGTGCTCGAGCGGCGGGCTGGGACCATTCCATCCTATGAGGCGGTACGGGAGCGCATCGAGCGGCTTCTGACCATGCAAACCCGGGGCCGGGCGCTGCACCAATACATGGCGCTGCTCGCAGGAGAAGCCGATCTGGAACATATTCAGCTCACGGCGGCAGACTCCCCGCTGGTGCAGTAGCGTCAAAACCCTTCGCCATGCCAGACGACGACTTGCTTGACCGCCTGCGCAGCTTCAAGCGAGACGCCTTTCCGCAGTACCGTCAGCAGTTCAAGTCGCTGGTGGAAGGCGGCCAGCATCCGACCACCTTGTTCATCGGCTGCTCGGACTCGCGCCTGCTGCCCTACCTGTTGACCGGAGCGGGGCCGGGGGAACTGTTCCTGGTGCGCAACGTCGGTGCGTTCGTGCCGCCCTACGACGGTTCCTATGGTCACCACGGCACTGCGGCGGCCATCGAGTTTGCGGTGCTGAACCTGCACGTCAGCCGCATCGTGGTGTGCGGGCACAGCCATTGCGGCGCGATCAGGGCTTTGTACGAAGGGGTGCCGCCCGAAGCGCACAACCTGCAGCGCTGGCTGGAACTGGGCCGGGATGCAGCGCTTCCGGTCCAGCCCTGTGAGGAAGCATTTCGCCGCACCGAGCAGCGCGCCGTGGTGCTGCAACTGGGCCGCTTGATGGAATTTCCCATGGTGCGCAGTCGTGTGCTGGCCGGTGAGATCAGCTTGCACGGTTGGCACTACGTGATCGAAGAGGGCGAGGTGCACGTCTTTGACGTAGAGACTGGACGTTTTCTTGCGGCCTCGGTGGCCACGCACAGTGGTACCGGACCCTACGCTCCCTACGTCGAACACGACGGGCAGGTTCTATCGGATGAAAACCCTTAGTCCGGTAGAAAATTGTAAAAATCTTCTTTGCAAACAGTGCGCGCTAAGTGCGCGCCACACTTGAATTCGCCCGCTGACTGCCGCGGGAACTAGCACAAATGGTGAAACCCGTCAGGCACGCCGGCAAGTGCCGAAAGGGCTAAACTGGCGTCGCTTTCCCAGCCCACTTTTTCCCCGGTGGGTGGACTTCGCCCGACGCGCCTTGCGGCGCGTTTTCGTCACATCACCTACGGACTCCACCATGAAGAGAGAAGACCTGGGCCGCGCGCAAGACGTCACGGCCATTCAGCCCATCAGCCAAGATGTACTGCAGGAAAAATATCTCAAACCGGGGGAAACCAGCGTCGACGAGCTGTTTCGGCGCGTTGCACGGGCGCTGGCTTCGGTCGAGGCAGAAGCTGAGCGGGAGAAATACGAAGCGCTGTTCCTGGCCAACATGCGGGCGGGCGCGATTGGCGCCGGACGCATCATGAGCGCGGCCGGCACGGACATCCAGGCGACGCTGATCAATTGTTTCGTGCAGCCCGTGGGCGACTGCATCCAGGGCGTGGACGACGAGGGATTTCCCGGTATTTACGAGGCACTGCGCGAAGCGGCCGAAACGATGCGGCGCGGCGGTGGCGTGGGCTATGACTTTTCGCGCATCCGGCCGCGCGGCGCCGAGGTCAAAGGCACTCACTCCATGGCCTCGGGGCCGTGCAGCTACATCAACGTATTCGATCAATCGTGCTCTACGGTGGAGAGCGCGGGCGCGCGCCGCGGAGCCCAAATGGGCGTGCTGCGCATCGACCACCCCGACGTGATGGATTTCATCACCGCCAAGCGCACGCCCGGACGCTGGAACAACTTCAACGTCTCGGTGGGCGTGAGCGACGCCTTTGTCCAGGCGGTGCTGGATGACCAACCCTGGGAACTCGTCCACAAGGCGCGCCCTGGGGCGACGGTCATGGCGAAGGGGGCCTACCAGCGCGCAGACGGTCGGTGGGTCTATGAGAGCCTGCCGGCGCGTGACCTGTGGGACACGATCATGAAGTCTACCTACGACTTCGCCGAGCCGGGCATCCTGTTCCTGGACCAGATCAACACCGACAACAACCTGCACTACTGCGAGGACATCAACGCCACCAATCCGTGTGGCGAGCAGCCTTTGCCCTCGTACGGCTGCTGCGATCTGGGCCCCATCATCCTGACGCGTTTCGTGCGCCACCCCTTCGGTTTCGATGGCGTGCCGGCGTTCGACTTTGCCGCCTTCGAAAAGTCCGTAGCGCTCCAGGTGCGGGCGCTGGACAACGTGCTGGACGTCACCTTCTGGCCGCTGCCCCAGCAACGCGACGAAGCCCACGCCAAGCGCCGCATCGGCGTTGGCTTTACTGGAATGGGCAATACGCTGGCCATGCTCTGTCTGCGTTACGACAAGGAAGAAGGCCGTGCCATGGCTGCGCGCATTGCCGAGCACATGCGCAATGCCGCATATTCGGCGTCGGTGGATCTGGCGGTCGAAAAGGGCGCGTTTCCCAAATTCGACGCTGACGGCTATCTTGCAAAGGGTACTTTTGCCAGCCGCCTTCCCCAGCCCATCCAGGCGCGCATCCGCGCGCATGGCATCCGAAACAGCCATCTGCTCTCCATTGCACCCACCGGGACGGTGAGCCTGGCCTTTGCCGACAATGCCTCCAACGGCATCGAGCCGCCGTTCTCCTGGATGTACAAGCGCCGCAAGCGCGAGTCCGATGGTTCCATGGCCGAATACGCAGTGGAAGACCATGCCTGGCGGCTGTATCGCGAACTGGGCGGTGACGTCAACCAACTGCCCGACTACTTCGTCTCGGCGCTGGAAATGTCGGCCGAGAGCCACATTGCGATGATGAAGACGGTGCAGCCTTTCGTGGATACGGCCATCTCGAAGACGGTCAACATCCCGGCCGACTACCCTTACGAAGATTTCAAGGGTCTGTACCTGCAGGCATGGCGTGCCAAGCTCAAGGGCCTGGCGACCTATCGGCCCAACAGCATTCTCGGTTCGGTGCTGGAGACGCACGCTGCCGACGATCAGGCGCAGCAAGCGGCGCAAGCGGTTCCCGTGGATCCGATGCGCACCGTCATCGAAAGTCGGCCCAAGGGCGCGCTGTCGGCGGTGGCCGAAAAAGTGGATTACTGGACGCAGGAGGGGCAAAAGCGTCTGTATCTCGTGGTTTCCTTCCTGCCCGTGCAGGACCCGGAAACGGGGGGACTCATTGACCGTGCCATTGAATTTTTCATGCCTGTGGGGCAGAGCGGCGAGTCGCAGCAGTGGGTGACGTCGAGCATGCGCCTGCTTTCGCTGGCTGCGCGCGGCGGCTTTCTTGAGCGGGCCCTCAGCGACATGCGCAAGGTGGCCTGGGACCGCGGCCCCGTGCGGCTGGGAACGTACCAAAAGGCGGACGGCACCTTGGTGCCCATGTGGCACGACTCCGAAGTCGCTGCCATCGCCTACGCCATTCAAAATATCCTGGCGCGGCGCGCCCGGCCCTTGGCCGGCGACGAAGATCTCTTGGCCGGCGAAAGCGCGCTCAGCGCCGTCTCGCCCGTCATGGCCGGCAAAAAGTGCAGTGAATGCGGGGCCCACGCCATGATTCGCAAGGACGGCTGCGACTACTGCACCCAGTGCGGCCATCTGGGCAGCTGCGGCTGAAGCCGGCGCGTCGCGCGTGCCGCCCGGTCCGCCGGCTCCCTCCAAACCTTCGGCCGAGGCCCGCGCCCGGCTGGATCTGCGCTGGCGTCTTGCGCACCTGCTGATCGCTCCGCACCGCCTGGCGTTTTTTCTGGGCTTGCTCGTCTTGGCTGCAAGCTCGCTGTGGTGGACGCTGGTGCAGGCGGTGCGCGCGACCGGCGCAGCGCCGATGGAGCCCGCGCTTCCTGCAGCTTTGGTGCACGGCGCGCTCATGGTGTTTGGCTTTTTCCCGCTGTTCTTCTCGGGTTTTCTGTTCACCGCCGGGCCCAAGTGGCTGCGGGTGCCGCCCTGGCCGGTACGCAGCTTGCTGCCGCCCTGGATCCTGCTCGCGCTCGGCTGGCTTGCCTGGCTGCTGGGCGCGCAATGGCATCCGGCGCTGGCGCTTGCCGGGACCTTTTTGGCCGCCTTCGGTATGGCGTGGGTCAGCGGGCTGTTCTGGCGTTTGCTGGGGCAGAGCCAGGTCGAAGACCGTGTGCATGCGCGCCTCCTTGCCGCAGCCTTCGCGGTCGGCACGGTGTGCGTCGCCGGCCTGGCGCTGGCGCTGGCGCTGGGCGCAGACCGGGGCGCGCGCCGGTTCGTCCTTACCGGGCTCTGGGGGTTGGACGCCATGGTCTTTGTGACTGTGGCGCACCGCATGCTCCCCTTTTTCTCCCTGCCCTCTGACCATGGCGCGGGCGGTGACAACCCGTGGGGGACGCTGGGCTTGCTGGCGGGTGCGGCCACTTTTGAAGCGCTGGCGGTCTGGATGGAAGCGGTGGTGCCGTACGGGTCGCCCTGGGATCTTGGCTGGGGGCTGCTGCATGGATGGGTGGAATGCGCAGTGGGTACGGTGCTGCTCTGGCGCGCGTGGGGCTGGGCGCGACGCCAGAGCCTGCGCAACCGCCTGCTGCGCATGTTTTTTCTGGGTTTCGTTTGGCTGGGCCTGGCCTTTCTTCTGCACGGCGCGTCGCGCTGGCTCGCCCTGGCGGGCGCGCCGCAGTGGAGCCTGGGCGCCACGCACGCGCTTGGCATGGGGTGCTTCGCTTCGCTGATGCTGGCCATGGTGACGCGGGTGTCCGCAGGACACAGTGGTCGGGCGCAGGTGGCGGACGCGACGGTATGGGCGTTGTTCGGTCTGCTCCAGGCGGCGGTGGTCTTGCGCCTGATGGCGGTGCCCGCAGAATCGGCAGCGCCTAGCCTGCTCTTGCTCTCTGCCGTGCTGTGGGTGGCGGCTGTCCTGCCGTGGGCGGTGCGGCTTGGCTCCTGGTACGGCCGGCTGCGCCCCGACGGGCGCGCCGGGTGACAATGGCGCCCATGCACGACCCCGCCACCCACGCCGCTTTCGCGTCCGGCCAGGAATGCGCGGCCTTTGCAGCGGCGCTGATGCAGGCGCGCCAGACCATTTTGCCCAAACGTCTGGGCGAGCCCGGGCCGACGTCGGCGCAGTTGGCGCACATCGTCGCCGGCGCGGCGCATGCGCCCGACCATGGCCAATTGCTGCCGTGGCGGCTGGTGCAGGTGCCCGCTGCGGCCAGGCCCGCACTGGCCGAAGCCTTTGCGCAGGCGCTGCAGGAGCGCGACGCACTGGCCACACCCGAGCAGTTGGCGCAGGCACGCGAAAAGGCTTTTCGTTCTCCGGTGCTGTTGCTGGTGGTGGTTGATCTGCTCTGCGGCGACCCCGAGATCGAGGCCGCCGAACGCATGGTGTCGGCCGGCTGCGCGGTGCAAAACCTGCTGTTGATGGCAACTGCCCTGGGTTTTGGCTCGGCGCTGACCAGCGGCAAGGCGCTGTCTTCCGCTCCACTGCGCACGCTGTTTGGGCTCGCATCCAGCCAACAGGCGCTTTGTTTCGTCAACATCGGCACCGTGGTCGCGCCCAAACGGGCTCGGTTTCGGCCGTCTCCGGACGCCTATTTCAGCGTGCTGCAAGCGCCTCCGCCGACCGCCTCCTGAACGAGCCCCGTTTTCTGAACTTTGGAAACCAAGCCATGGAAATTTCCCGTTTCGACGACCTTTTACAGGCTGCCCATGCGCAGCCCCTACCGCAACGCCTGTTGTTCGTATTTGCCGGTGTGGAACTGCCCGACGACGCGACGCCCGAGCAGCGCGAGCGCTTCGCGCAGGGCGAAGGGGGTGCGCTGGTGCCGCAGATGTGTGTCGACAAGGCACCGGACGATCTGGTGTCCTTTGATGCCCTCGTTGAGGAAGCCGCCCAGTTTGGCAAGGACTGGACCCTGGTGTTTGCTGCGGCCCTGTCGGGCAACGTCGGCCATGCGCCCACCAGCGACGACGCCCAGGCGCCGCTGGAGCGCATGGTGGACGCCGTCAAGCGCGGCGTGCATTCGGGTTTGATTCCGTTTGACCGCACGGGTCACGCCGTGCGGATTGACTGAGCGTGCCGCGCGGCACCCCCTTGCCCGGTTTTGGCGCCCCCGCCGTAGGCTTCGATACCCCATTCGAAATGCTGCTGGCATGCCACGAGCGCGTAAAGCGCTCGCTGGCACTGCAGCAGCGCCTGCGAGCGTACCTGCAAACCACGGGCTGCGACGATTCGGCGCGCAGCGCAGCGCGGGACGTACTGCGCTATTTCGACATCGCTGCGCCCCTGCACCATGAAGACGAGGAGCGCCATGTGTTCCCCGCGCTGCAGGCAGTGCAGGACGAAGGCTTGCGGGCTGCAGTTGCCCGCCTGCAGGATGAGCATGTCGCCATGGCCCTGCGCTGGACGCGGGCCCGCAGCGCCTTGCTGGCGCTCGCGGACGCAAGCATCACGCAGTTTTCGGAAGAGCAGGTGGCGGCGCTCGCTGCTTTTGCTGCCGGCTACGCGGAGCACATTCAGGTTGAAGAATCGCTGGTGTACCCAGCGGCGCGGGCAGCCATGGACGAAGCTGCGCTTCAAGCCATGGCGCAGGACATGCGCCAACGCCGTGGTGCACCGCAATAATTGCTATTGATTTAGGAGCTATAAACGATTATGGGATAAGCGCTATAGCCAATTTTTATCCAAAAAACCCTTCAATGCACCACCACCGGGTGCTGCGCAAGCCCGGTATAGCCTTCCAGCGTGTCTTCCACCTCTTCCTGTGTCGGCGCGTCGCGCTGCCAGGCCAGGATCTGCAGCTGGAACATCTCAGCCCAGGAGCCGTCGAGGTAGACCTCCTTGCCGGTGCGTTTGTCGACAATTTCAAAACCGTGGCGCGCCAATTGCAGCGGCGCCGGCCCGTCGTGGGAGGCATCCTCCACGCGGTCGGCATCGGGCAGCATGTGCACCACCACAAAAGAATCCGAGTCGTAGAGCATGTTCATGGCGTTCCTCCTGCGCTTGTAGTCATTGTCAGATGGAATCGATGCGCCAGAGTTCAAGCGCCTATACGTTCTACACGCATTGTCTGTTTGCGCCTACAGCGGTGCTTCGCCAGGTCGGCGGGCGACGCACTCAGGGCGCCTCGTGCTCGCTCAGGTTCAGTTCGACAAAGTCGCCGTTGGCCTCGGTGATGCGGATGCGCGCGGGCAGGTAGCCCAGCGCGGGCGCAAGCCATAGCTGGGCCTTCTGGTCGTAGTCGCGTCGCGGCGGGCGCTGCAATTGCACGGTGCGCATCGTGCCTGCGGGGAGTTCTAGGGTGTCTTCACCCTCGACGGTGAAGGTCCAGACGTCGGCCGCGCGGGCGCTCACCGTCGTCATCGCGATCTGCGCGCCTGTGGGGTAGCGCTCGGGCGCGGCAGCCAGCATGCTCGCCAGTTGCAGGAATACGCTCAGCCGGTCCTGCGCGCCCGGTTCGATCGGTGCGGCCGGCGTGTTCGCGCTGAAAGTCACCTGCCCCTTGGCAAAGTCGAAATGCGCGGCGCGCTCGCTGCGCGAGCGGTCGCCAAAGCGCCGCGGCTGCAGGCCGCGTTCGGTAACGCTGCCGACGCTGCTTTGCGATCGCGACCCGAGAAAGATCACTTTTACTTCCTGGTGGGCGCTGTAGCTGGTGGCGTCGTGCTGCCACAGCAGCTCGGCGTGCGCGTTGTAGCCAAAGCCGCGGGCCTTTCCGGTGACATCGAAACGCAGGCGCGCCGGTGGCGGAAGCTTCACCGGTGCGACGTCTGCGTCGGCCGGAGCAGAGCGCTCTGGCGCGGAGGCGGGGGCGGGGGTTGGCGCTGCTGCGGCCGGACGCTCGCCATCGGGCCGCCCGGGCGGGGGCGTGGGCGCCTCCTGCGGCTCGGCCGCCACGGCGGGCGCCTGCTCCCCGCCCGCCGCGTCCAGGGCCAGCAGTTCGCTGTCGCTAGGCGCCACCCAGACCGGAGCCACAGGCACTGGCGGCGCCGCGACGGGTGCAGGAGTCGGCGCGGGTGCCTTGTTGCGCCTAGCGGTCGGTGCCGTGCTCAGCGTCGTGGGCCGGCGGGGCGCAGCGCGGGTCACGGGCGCCGGCGCGGTCTGCACTGGGACCGGGGCACTGAGCGTGCGGGTCACAAACACCGGCGGCGCGGTGCCAGCGGCGCGGCGCACGCCGGCCGAGGCGCCCGAGAGCAGCAGGGCATGCAGTGCGAGCACCAGCGCAGTGAGCAGGACGAGCAGGCGCTTGGGGATCATGGAGGGAGTGGGCAAGACCTGCTGACGTTACCACCGCCGGCCGGCTCGCGTACCATGCGGCGTCTTGCGCGCTGGCAACCTGCCACAGCCATTTTTTCACGCTCCATGAAGCTCGCTACCTTGAACGACGGTTCGCGCGACGGCCAGTTGGTCGTCGTCTCGCGCGATCTCGCCCAGGCCCATTACGCCACCGGCATCGCCAACCGCCTGCAGCAGGTGCTGGAAGACTGGGGATTTTTCGCCCCGCAACTACAGGACCTGTCGGACGCGCTGAACGCCGGCCGCACCCACCACGCCTTTCCCTTGGATCCGCAGCAGTGCCTGGCGCCGCTGCCGCGTGCTTACCAGTGCCTGCAGCGTGCCGAGTCATTGAGTGAAGAGACTGCGGCACGCGCCGGCATGCCCGACATGGTTCAGCTTGCCGGCGACGCAATGCTGGGCGCCTGCGCCGATATCGCTGCTGGCAGCACGGCCATGGAGATGGATTTCGGCGCTGGCCTGGCGGTCATCACCGGCGACATTGCCGCTGCCAGCACGCCGGCCCAGGCACTCGATGGCGTGCGCCTTGTGATGCTGGCCAACACCCTCAGCCTGCGGGCGCTGGAGGCACGCGAACGCGCCGCAGGCCTGGGGCCGCTTCTCAGCCGGCCGGCGACGGCTTTCAGTCCGGTGGCAGTGACACTGGACGAACTCGGCGCCGCCTGGGACGGCGGGCGTATCGCGCTGGCGCTGCAGGTCGGGCTGAACGGCCGCAAGTTCGGTCTGTGCGACGGCGTGGCTGGCATGCCCTGGGGGTTTGGCGAGCTTATCGCCCACGCCGCCTGCACGCGCCCGGTGCGCGCCGGCAGCATCGTCTGCAGCGGCCCCTTGGCCACAGCCGCTGGGCCGCTCGCCCAGGGCCGCGCGGAGTCGGCGCGCGGCTTCAGCAGCATGCAAGCCAAGCGCCGGGCCGAAGCGCAGGAGGCGGGGCAAGCCAGCACCGGCTACCTGCAACCGGGCGACGTGCTGCGCATGGAGATGAAAGGCAGCAGTGGTGCCAGCCTGTTTGGCGCCATTGAACAGGCCGTGGCCGAGGCCGCGCCATGGCCGCAATGAAAGATTCCGACGTCGGGCAAGGCGGCCCCGAAATGCGGGCCTACTACGCCGCCCGCGCCGAGGAATACGACGCGGTCTATTTCAAGAGCGAGCGCCAGTTCGATCTGCGCGCCATCGAGGCTTGGCTGCCAGCGCGCTTTGCGGGTGCGCAGGTGCTGGAAATCGCCTGCGGCACCGGCTACTGGACGCAATTCATCGCCCCCGTGGCGCGCAGCGTGTGGGCTCTTGACGCTGCCCCCGAGACACTGCGCGTGGCGCGCGCGCGCGGCCTGGGCGCGCATGTGCACTGGATGGTGGGCGATGCCTACGCACTGCCCATGGCCAGGCGGGTGTGGGATGCCGCCTTTGCAGGCTTCTGGTTCTCGCATGTGCCGCAGGCGCGGCGTGTGGAGTTTCTTGCAGGCCTGCACGCCTCGCTGGCCCCAGGAGCGCGCGTGGTCTTGCTGGACAACCGCTTTGTCGCCGGCAGCAGCACCCCGCTGTGCGACACCGATGCGAACGGCGATACCTGGCAGCGGCGTCCACTGCGCGATGGCTCGGTGCACCGCATCCTGAAGAACTTTCCGGATGCCCAGGAGCTGCACGCCGCAGTGCGCCAAGCAGGAGCGGCCGAAGGCAGCTTGACGCAGTGGCCGCATTACTGGGCTTACGCGTACTGCACGCCGCAGCCTGCTGCGCCGGGCCATTCGCGCTGAAAGAACGGCGGCGTCCGGTGCGCCTACTCGCGACAGGGTTCCTTGGGGAGGGATATGCCGCTCGCCGCCCAGCCGGCTACAGTGACTGGCGAGCTGGCGTTGGCCGGCTTGCATGTCCCACGATTCAAAGGAGAACACCACATGGCCGATACCTGGCTGCCTTCCCTGATCACCGCTACGCCCCAAGAAGGCTTTGAACTGGCCATTACGCTGAGCCGCCGCGGCGTCAAGTACACCCAGCCGGACATGGAGACGCTCAAGCAACTGCGACCCGAGTACGCGCAGTCGGCCGATGGATTGACCGCCGCCTCGCAGGTGATTGCCATCAACTTCCAGACCGTCTCCGCCGCCAACAACTACTGGCGCGGTTGAAAATATCAGTAAAAATGGCCTCTAGCGCTTATCCATAAAGCGCTAATAGCTCATTTATTGATAGCGTTTGATGGAGTTGCGGCGGCTTGCACCTCCACCAGGCAGTCGTAAAACGTCGGCCCCTGGCCAAGATCGGTCAGCGCCTGGCTGGTGAGCTGGTTCACGTTGGTGCCCTCCAAGCCGAGCTTGCGCCACCAGATGCCCAGGCCGTTGACCACGCCGGGGCGGGCACGTTCGCTCAGTTCCGCGTGGCACAGATAGCTGCCCCGGTCGTTGAACACGCGCACCACGCTGCCGTCCGCAATGCCGCGCGCGGCCGCGTCGTGCGGGTGAATTTCCAGGAGAGGTCGACCTTCCTGTTTTTGCAAACTGGCCACGTTGACAAAGGTGCTGTTGAGGAAATTGCGCGCGGGCGGCGAAATCATTGCCAGCGGATACGCGGCCGACTGGCCGAAGGTTTCGTAGTTGGGCACATGGTTGGGCAGGGCGTCCTGCCCGCAAGCCGAGAGCGCGGCGCTGAAAAATTCGCACTTGCCCGACGCGGTGGGAAAGTTGCCCTGGGCAAAGGGCGCGTCAGGGATCGGCAGCGCCGCAAAGCCTTGGTCCAGCAGCTCGTTGAAGTCGACCTTTTCGCCGTAGGCCTGGCGGCACAAGGTTTCGTCGCTGTCGGCAAAGCAGGGCTCGGAAAATCCCATGCGCGCCGCCAGTTCGCGAAAGATGCGGGCGTTGGAGCGCGCCTCGCCGCAGGGCCCAATCGCCGGGCGGTTCAGCAGCACGTCGGTGTGGCCATAGGCCAGGTGCACGTCCCAGTGTTCCAGCTGCGTGGTGGCAGGCAGGATGTAGTCGGCGTAGTCTGCGGTGTCCGTCTGGAAATGCTCCAGCACCACGGTAAACAGATCGTCCTGCGCAAAGCCACGCGCCACCTTGCCCGATTCGGGCGCAACCGCCAGCGGGTTGCTGTTGTAGACCACGACGGCCTCGATTTTTGGTCCAAAGGCTTCGGAGGTCTCCCGCAGCAAGTCGTCGCCAATGGTCACCATGTTGATGGTGCGCGGGCGGCGCTGGCCCAGCAGCTCGGGGCGTTGCAGAACGCCGCGCTGCACCGGGAAGTTGCCGGAACTTGAAAACAGCACGCCGCCCGCGCGCTCGCGCCAGGCACCCGTAAGCGCCGGCAGGCAGGCAATGGCACGCACCGCGTTGCCCCCTCCCCGCACGCGCTGCACGCCGTAGTTCACGCGGATGGCGGATGGCTTTGTCGTACCGTAGGCGCGCGCCAGGTCGCGGATTTGCTCCACAGGCAGCGCGCAGACTTCGGCCGCGCGCTCGGGCGGGAACGTGAGCGCCCGTTCGCGCAGCGCTTCCCAGCCCAGCGTGTGCTGCGCCAGGTAGTCGTGGTCCAACCAGTCGTGCACGATGAGTTCGTGCATCAGTGCCAGGGCCAGCGCCGCGTCGGTGCCGGGCAGCAGTTGCAGGTGCTCGTGGCATTTTTCGGCGGTTTCGGTCTTGCGGGGGTCGATGCAGACGAGGCGGGCACCCTCGCGCTTGGCCTGCTGTGCGTAGCGCCAGAAGTGCAGGGTGCTGGTGATGGAATTGCTGCCCCAGATCAGGATGAGCTTGGCCTCGGCGAAGAACTCCACCTTCATCCCTACCTTGCCCCCCAGGGTCTGCACCATGGCCTCGCCACCGGCGGCCGCGCAGATGCTGCGGTGCAACAGCGAAGCGCCCAGGCGGTGGAAGAAGCGCCGGTCCATGCTCTCGCCCTGCACCAGGCCCATGGTGCCGGCGTAGCTGTAGGGCACGATGGCTTCGGGATTGCGTGCGGCAATTTCGGCCAGGCGCGCCGCGATGTCGGTCAGGGCTTCGTCCCAGCCGACCTGCGTGAACTGGCCGCTGCCTTTGGGACCACTGCGCCTGAGCGGCGTGAGGATGCGGTCCGGGTGGTAGGTGCGCTCAGGGTATTTGGAGACCTTGGCGCACAGCACGCCGCCCGTCTGGGCGTGCGCGGGGTTGCCCTGCACGCGCACGGCCACGCCGTTTTCCACCGTGGTGATTAGCGCGCATGTGTCGGGGCAGTCGTGCGGACAGGCGCCGCGCACCCTGTGGCGGACGGGAGTCGATTCGAGCAAGGCAGCAGGGTTCATCTTGGTGGCAATGGCAGGAGGGACAGGCCGGTCCTGCGAAACGCTTTGGTTGAATCTTAGCGATCTGGGGAACGCAACGTCCCGGGCGCCTAGGGTTTCCCGCAGTCCGCGCTCTGCGAAGTCTCGTCCTTGGCCCGTGAAAAGCCAACGTCCCGACGCAAGTCACTGCCAACCGGGTTGCCACTGTTCCGCCTTGGCTGCCAATGGACTTTCCAGTTCTTCGCAGCGGCCGATTTCACGGCAACGACCGCAGTTTGAATTCTCCCTGTCCTGGCGCGCACTTGCGCTTTGGCGATAAGGGTATTCCCGAGATCGCGTCGATTGGGCACGCAACTTGTATGGATTGCTCTGAGCGAGGTGGCCGCGACCATGCATGTGCCTGCCTTTCAGACCCCCATAACGAGGAGAGACACTGTGGAAACGTTTTACGAGGTGATGCGGCGCCAAGGCATTTCACGGCGAAGTCTCATGAAGTTTTGTTCGCTGACGGCCACCTCCCTCGGCCTGGGCCCCGCCTTTGTGCCGCAGATTGCCCATGCCATGGAAACCAAACCGCGCACGCCCGTGCTGTGGTTGCATGGACTGGAGTGCACCTGCTGTTCGGAGTCATTTATCCGTTCGGCGCACCCCTTGGCCAAGGATGTGGTGCTGTCCATGATCTCGCTCGACTATGACGACCTGCTGATGGCTGCCGCAGGCCACCAGGCCGAAGAGATTCTTGAAGAGATCATGGTCAAGTACAAAGGGCAGTACATCCTGGCGGTGGAGGGCAATCCGCCGCTCAATGAAGATGGCATGTACTGCATTCAGTCTGGCAAGCCGTTCATTGACAAGCTCAAGCGTGTGGCCAAAGACTGCAAGGCCATCATCTCGTGGGGGTCGTGTGCCTCCTGGGGTTGTGTGCAGGCGGCCAAGCCCAACCCGACGCGCGCCACCCCGATTCACAAGGTGATTTTCGACAAACCCATCATCAAGGTGCCGGGTTGTCCGCCCATCGCCGAGGTGATGACCGGGGTGATCACCTACATGCTCACTTTCGACCGCATTCCTGAGCTTGACCGCCAGGGGCGGCCCAAGATGTTCTACAGCCAGCGCATCCACGACAAGTGCTATCGCCGTCCGCATTTCGATGCCGGGCAGTTTGTCGAATCATTTGACGACGAAAACGCGCGCAGGGGCTATTGCCTCTACAAGGTGGGTTGCAAGGGGCCGACAACCTACAACGCCTGCTCGACGGTGCGCTGGAACGATGGCACGAGCTGGCCGGTGCAGTCTGGCCACGGCTGCCTGGGATGTTCGGAAGAGGGCTTCTGGGACAAGGGTTCGTTCTACGACCGCCTGACGAATATCAACGCCTTCGGTGTCGAATCCAACGCCGACAAGATAGGCATTGGTGCGGCTGTGGGCGTTGGCGCAGCCGTGGCAGCCCACGCTGCTGTCTCGGTGCTCAAACGCGCCTCTGACAAAACCGAGTCTGCCAAGGCGGATCACTGAGCAAGCACAAGGAAGCATGCACCATGGGCGCTAACGACACTCCTTCATTCAAGCTCGACAACAGCGGCAAGCGCATCGTTGTCGACCCCGTGACCCGCATCGAGGGGCACATGCGCTGCGAGGTCAACCTCGACAGCAACAACGTCATCCGCAACGCGGTCTCCACGGGAACCATGTGGCGTGGCCTGGAGGTCATTCTCAAGGGGCGTGACCCGCGCGATGCCTGGGCCTTCGTCGAGCGCATCTGCGGCGTGTGTACCAGCAGCCATGCGCTGACCTCGGTGCGCGCGGTGGAGGACGCGCTGGGCATCCGGATCCCGAAGAACGCGCACCTGATCCGCGAGATGATGGCCAAGGCACAAATGATGCAGGACCACGTGGTGCATTTCTACCACCTGCATGCATTGGACTGGGTGGACGTGGTGTCCTGCCTCAAGGCCGACCCCAAGAAAACATCGGAGCTGCAGCAACTCGTCTCGCCCGCCCATCCCCTGTCTTCTCCAGGGTATTTCCGCGACATCCAGAACCGTATCAAGAAGTTTGTTGAAAGCGGGCAACTGGGCCCTTTCCGCAACGGCTACTGGGGGAGTCCAGCCTACATCCTGCCGCCTGAGGCCAACCTCATGGCTGTCACGCACTATCTCGAGGCCCTGGACCAGCACAAAGAGTGGATCAAGATCCAGACCATCTTTGGTGGCAAGAACCCGCACCCCAATTACCTCGTGGGGGGCATGCCGTGCGCCATCAATATCGACCAAGATGGCGCGGCCGGAGCACCCATCAACATGGAGCGCCTGAACTTTGTCAAGGCGCGCATCGACGAAGGCAATGCGTTCTACCGCAACGTCTACCTGCCCGATGTGCTGGCCATCGGAACGCTATACAAGCATGCGGGATGGCTGCATGGCGGCGGACTGGCCGGTTTCAACGTGATGGACTTTGGCGAGCATCCCAAGATCAACTACGACAAGAGCACCGACCAGTTGCCCGGCGGCGCCATCATCAACGGCGACTGGGGCAAGATCCATCCGGTCGATCCGCGCGACCCCGAGCAGGTGCAGGAGTTTGTGACGCACTCCTGGTACAAGTACGACGACGAGAACAAGGGCCTGCACCCCTGGGATGGCGTGACCGAGCCGCACTATGTGCTGGGCGCGAAGACCAAAGGCACGCGTACCGATATCAAGGAGATCGACGAGAGTGCCAAGTATTCGTGGATCAAGGCGCCGCGCTGGCGTGGCCACGCCATGGAGGTGGGCCCACTGGCGCGGTACATCCTGGCCTATGTGCATGCTTCGCAAGGCAACAAGTATTGCCAGCGCACCAAGGAGCAGGTGGACCATTTGGCCAGCATGGTCAACAGCGGCATTCCCAAGGCGCTGGGCCTGCCCGAAACGCAGTACAGCCTGAAACAGCTCCTGCCCACCACCATCGGGCGCACGGCGGCGCGCTGCCTTGAAGGCCAGTACCTGGGTGAACTATTGCAGGATGACTGGAACGAGCTGATCGCCAATATCAAGGCTGGCGACACGGCCACCGCGAACGTCGAGAAATGGGATCCTTCCACCTGGCCCAAGGAGGCCAAGGGCGTGGGCACCGTCGCTGCGCCACGCGGCCAGCTGGCGCATTGGATCAAGATCAAGGACGGCAAGATCGACAACTACCAGTGCGTCGTGCCCACCACCTGGAACGGGAGCCCGCGCGACGCCAAAGGCCAGATCGGCGCCTTCGAGGCCGCCTTGTTGGGCACGCCCATGGTCAACCCCGAGCAACCGCTCGAAATTCTGCGCACCCTGCATTCCTTTGACCCCTGCCTTGCCTGCTCCACCCACGTGATGGGCCCGGACGGCGACGAACTTACCGTCGTCAAGGTACGCTGAAGCCGCCTGACATCACGGCACTGGAGAACCACATGAAAACATCCTGCATTCAACGCAACAGCCTGCTCGCGCTGGTCCTTCTGGGAGTGGCCGGCGCTGCGCAAGCCCACGTGGGCCATGAAGGAGTGCACGCCGCCACCTTCCTCTCCGGCCTGGCGCATCCTGTCTCGGGCATGGACCACTTGCTGGCCATGGTGGCCGTCGGGGTGTGGTCGGCCGTCGCCATGCCGCAACGCCGCTGGCAGGCCCCCACTCTCTTTGTCGGAGTGATGGCCCTGGGGGCGTTGCTGGCCCACACCGGTCTGGTCCTGCCCCTGGGGGGTTCTCTGGAATGGCTGATTGCTGGCAGCGTCATCCTGCTTGGCGGTCTGCTGGTCAGCGGTGCCGCCTTGCCTTTGGTGATCGGTCTGCCCGTGGTGGCTGCATCCGCCCTGCTGCATGGCACCGCGCATGGACTGGAGATGGTGACGGGGGCGTCCTTCCTGGCTTATGGCGCAGGGTTCGCCCTGGCCACGGCGCTGCTGCATCTGGGGGGCGTGGGGCTGGGCGCAGCGCTGCAGCGCGCGCGTGCCGCCCTGCCGCGCCTGGCTGGCGCCCTGATCGGTGGTGCCGGCCTGTTCATGCTGGTTTCGCGCATCTGACGGATCACAACCAGGAGACGGGCATGAGCAGCATGGCAAATAGCAATGTCACCGGAATCGACGAGGGTGCGGTCGCCAGCGGCGCGCAGGTGCGTTCGGTCTATGTGTACGAGGCGCCGGTGCGCATCTGGCATTGGGTCAACGCTCTGGCCATCACCGTCCTGTGCGTTACGGGCTACCTCATCGGATCACCGTTGCCCAGCCTGTCTGGCGAAGCAAGCGCCCATTTCATGATGGGCTATATCCGCTTCGCACATTTTGCTGCGGCGTATGTTTTTGCCATTGGACTGATTGGGCGCATGTACTGGGCCTTTGTAGGTAACCACCATTCGCGCGAGCTGTTCACGCTGCCCGTGCTGCGGTTGGCCTACTGGCGCGAGGTGTGGGCCATGTTCAGCTGGTACCTGTTTCTGCGTCCGCGGCCCAACCAGTATGTGGGGCACAACCCCATGGCACGGCTGATGATGTTCGTGGGCTACCTTCTGGTCTCGCTCTTCATGCTGGTCACGGGTTTTGCCCTGTACGGCGAAGGACTGCAGACTGGTTCGTGGGCCGACCGGATGTTTGGCTGGGTGATTCCGCTGCTGGGCCAATCGCAGGGCGTGCACACCTGGCACCACCTGGGCATGTGGGCGCTGGTGCTGTTTGTCATCGTGCACATTTATGCCGCCATCCGCGAAGACATCATGGGGCGCCAGAGCATTGTCAGCACCATGATCTCGGGGTACCGCACCTTCAAGGATTGAGCGGGCCATGGCAATACCCCGGAGCGATACCCCGCAGCGATGGGTGCACCCGCGCCCGCCGCTTCCTGCGGGGGTGCCGCTGCGCAGCCCACAGCATCCGGGGCGCTTTCTGGAAAAGAATTTTCTTCAGCCACTGTCCCTTAGCCAGACCGATGCCGCCCGGCTGCTCGGCGTGTCGCGTCGGCGCCTGAACGAAATTGTCCAGGGTCACCGGGGTATCACCCCCGACACCGCCATTCGCTGCGCCATGGTGTTTGGCACCGATGCCTTGTTCTGGCTGGCGCTGCAGTCCCGGTGGGACAGTTTCCATGCATGGAAGAGCCTGCGCCAGTCCTGCGCCCTGCACTGAGTCCCTCTCACTGTTTTCGAGCTATTGACCATGACTGTTTCCACGCCCGAAATGACCTGTAACGCTTCACGTAACAGCTTGCAAAATATCGTGGTGCTGGGTATTGGCAATGTGCTCTGGGCCGACGAAGGTTTTGGCGTGCGCTGTGTCGAGGCACTGCAGCAGCGCTACGACTTTGCCGAGCATGTGCAGCTCGTTGATGGTGGCACCCAGGGCATGGCGCTGCTGTCCTATGTGCAGGAGGCCGATGCGCTGCTGATTCTCGATGCCATCGATTACGGCCTGCCGCCGGGCACGCTCAAGGAGGTGAGGGGCAGCGAGGTTCCCTGCTTCCTGGGTGCCAAAAAAATGAGCCTGCACCAGACGGGCTTTCAGGAGGTGCTGATGGTGGCGCAGCTCACCGGGAAGTTCCCTGCGCAGATTGCCTTGATCGGATGCCAGCCCGAGGAGTTGGAGGACTATGGCGGTAGCCTGCGTGCCGGCACCAAACAGGCGCTTGAAGTGGCCCTCGGCATGGCCGTGGCCCAACTGCAAAACTGGGGTGCATGCCCCATGCCCCGCAGCCAAGCTGTGGTGGGAGAGAACGTTGTAACGGTACCGAATTTGGGCCTGGCCGAGTATGAGATGGGCCGCCCCAGTGCCGAGCAGGCCTGCCGCATCGGCGACCACCGTTTCATGGATTGAGGGGCGACAAGTCCATGTGTATCGGTATCCCCATGCAAGTGCAATCGACCAGCCCTGGCCATGCGCTGGTGGTCGGTGCAGACCACGCTGAGCGCGTCAACACCGATCTGGTGGGCGACTGCCAACCAGGGGACTGGGTGTTGGTCTTTCTCGGCTCGGCGCGGGAACGCATCAGCCCTGAGCGTGCGGCCGAAGTGCAAGCCACCTTGCTCCTGGTGCAGGCCAGCATGAGCGGCCAGTACGAGGCTGCAACGCCGGCCCACGCTGCATTCGAGCTGCCTTCGGCCATGGGGCCGGAGCAATTGGCAGCGCTGCTGGGTTCTAGTCAAAACCAACCAAGGAAACCATGATGAACGCTGAAGTTGCCGCCCCACCCCTGGTGCAACGGCTGGTGGATGTGCACGGTGCGTGCTGGATCGACCAGACCAATTTGCAGGACTTCACGCAAGGAGACGGCGCCCGGGTACTTTTCTTTTGCGGTGATCCGATCCGGGTTGCAGAAGGACTGGATGTGGCCGTAGTCCTGCCCGAGTTGCGGGCCGCGCTGGGGCAGGAGTTTGTCATCGGTGCAGTCCGGGGCAGCTGTGAGGACGATATCGCGCGGCGCTTTGGGGTGCAGCGCTGGCCTTCGCTGGTGTTCTTTCGAAATGGCGACTACATCACCACGCTGGCGGGTATGTACGACTGGAATGACTATCTGGAGCGGGTGCAGCAGGCCCTGGCAATGTCCCCCAGCCGCAAACCGGGGATCGGTATCCCGGTGGTCACCCTGGGCGGCGGCAGCCACTGCCACTGAAACGACAGAAAAACACCATGAACTCCAACCCTAGCCAACGCCCTTTTCCCATTCCGCTCGTGGACATTCTGGGCCCGGGAAGCCAGCCCGAGGAGGACGAGCTGGACTATTTGCCCATGCCGCGTGGCATGGCCACCTACCAACCGCCGCCACTGCCCGAGCCCGAGGAATTGGCCGGCCATGAGGCTGCGGTGCGCGTGCTCACAACGCTGTTGTCCACCCTCCATATGGCCATTCGGGGCGAAGCCGTCTCGCCCGTGCAACTGGCTGGATTGGCGCCGGAAGATCTTCGTCTGATCAACCAGGTGCTCGGAGAAGGCGAAGTCAGCGCGCAGGTAATAGCGACTCCCGGTGCGGCAGGAGCCAATGGTGTGAGCGCACCAGCGATGGTGCAGGTGCAGGAGGCGGTATTCGCCGGTGTATGGCGCGTGCTGGAACGCCAAAGCGATGGTGCACTGCACGATCGCATCGAGGTGGGCGCGATTCCAGAAGTGCTCAAACAAGAAGCGCGCAAGGATGCTGCCAGCGGCCACCAGCCCGACACTGCGCCCCCTGCTGGGGTCATGAATGCCCCCAGCTTGCTGCAAGAACTGCATGACCAGCGCCAGCAGTGGCGCCCGGGTATGCCCGCGCACCTGGTCAATCTGTCGCTTCTGCCGCTAAGCCTTGAAGATGTGGGATTTATGGATCAGCAACTGGGCACAGGGCGCGTGCTGATTCTGTCGCGAGGTTATGGAAACTGCCGCATCACAAGTACCCGCGTGGCCAATACCTGGCGCGTCGTCTACTACAACTCGCAGGACGCCATGATTCTCAATTCGGTCGAAGTGGTGGACATGCCGGAAGTGGCCTGTGCGGCCCCTGAAGATCTGGTGGACTCTGCGCTGCGGCTAGAGGAGGTGCTTGAATGGGTGAACCAGGCATGACCCCATCACCCACCGGAGGACTTGCCTTTGGCGACACCTCGCAGGTTCCGGCGGAGGCCCGTCTCGAATGCAAGATCTGCTGGTGGGTGTACGACCCCGCCGAGGGCGACTCGGTATGGCAAGTTGCTCCAGGTACGCCGTTTGCGGCGCTGCCTCCGCACTGGCGGTGCCCGCAATGCGATGCCGAAGCCAGCAAATTTTTATTGCTGCCCGATTGAGGCCGCAGCGCGATGCACGACACCCTGGAGAGAAAAGTGGCGTTGCTGGAAACGGTTTTTCGCCGTATCCAGGCAACGCGGATGGAAGGTGTGCCCCTGCTTCACCCTGATCTGCATGTACAGGCGATCGGTTTTGCCCCAGAGCCCAAGGCGCCAGTGGCCATGGGGGTGTTGGTCACGCCCTGGTTCATGAATTTGCTGCGTTTTCCCCTGGGGGACGCGCCTGATGCGTCGCTGGAAGGCAAACTGCAGTGGGACGGTCATCACCTCAGTTTCATTGCGGCCTTTGAGGCTGAATTCGGGGCCTTTGCCATCTGCTCTCTGGCCTCGCCCATGTTCGAGTATGTTGATCAAGATGCTGCTGTGGCTACAGCCCGTGAGGTCCTTGCGCAGTTGCGCAGCCCTCGGGTGGCCACCCAAACCCCCGACCCTCAGCGGCGCAGGTTTCTTTTGGGTCGCAGTGCAGTGCCACCCGCTGAGACCAGCCTTGCGCGTATGAAAGGGACCGCCTGATGGCCATGCCGGGCCAGGAGCGCTTGGTGTTCATGCCTGGTGCCGCTGTGCCGGTGGCAGGCGTGCGTGCGCCACTGGCCCAGCGGTTGTTGCAAGGGCGCGCCTGCGCGCTGGCGCCCATGTTGTTGGGCAGTCTGTATTCGATGTGTGGGCAGGCGCACCGGGTTTGCTCCCAATTGGCGCTGGCGGCATTAGAGGCGGGCGAAGGGGTGCTGCATCGTCCCGATGCCCCGCAGCGCCTGGCCCTGTGGCGCGAAGCTTTGCGTGAGCATCTGCGCCGCCTGTTTATGGATTGGCCCAGGTTGCTGGGACAAGGTCGCACACCTTGCGCGCCATTGTTGGTGTCCTGCCCAGGGTTGCAGCCTGAATTGCAGTATGAAAGCCTTGCGCTGCAAGCCTGGCTGGAGCAGTACGTGCTGGGCATGCCTATGTCCCCTTGGCTCCAGGGTTGTCAGAAAAACCCGGGGGAATGGCTGCTTCAATGGGTGCATGAAAGTCCCACCGTACCTGCACAACTGCTTATGGGCGCCCTGCCGCTGGGTGGGGCCTTGAAATGCACCTGGCCGGTACTTGAGCTGGACGATGGGGGCGCCGTGTTGAGGCAGTTGAGCGCACGCATGCGCGCCGACGATGCCTTCACGTCGCGTCCTCACCTGGGCGGGCGATGCCTCGAAACAGGGTGCTGGAGCCGTGCGGGCGCCGTGCACGATGTGTGGGCGCGACTCGCGATGCGCCTCGCAGAGCTGATTTTTCTGGCACAGGACGCCCAAGGCGAAAGACTGCAGGCAGGAGCCTGGTCACTGGGCGCAGGCGAATCGATCGCCTGGTGCGAAACGGCCCGGGGTGTGCTGGTGCATTGGCTGCAAGTGGATGGGAAGGGCTGCATTGAACGCTACGGCGTATTGGCCCCGACCGAGTGGAATTTTCATCCGCAAGGTGCGGTCGCGCAGCTCGTGCGGGCATTGCCCGAGTTGGTGGCCCCACATGAGGTGGCGAGCGCAGTCGATCTGTTGGTCGCCGCATGGGACCCTTGCGTGGCCCATACGCTGGTGTCGGCACAAACCCCCCTGGGAGCCGCGCATGCATGAGCTGAGCCTGGCCGGAGGCATCCTGAAGCTGGTGGAAGATGCTGCGGCGCGCGAGTCGTTTGCGCGGGTGTTGCAGTTGCGTCTGGAAGTGGGCAAGTTGGCTGCGGTGGAGGTGCAGGCCCTGCGCTTCGCCCTGGAATCGCTGGCCCCTGGAACGGCGCTGGACGGTGCGGAGCTGGTGATCGACGAGCCTGCGGGCCAGGCCTGGTGCATGGGCTGCAGCCAGACCGTGGAGATTGCCGCGCGTGGTGATCCCTGTCCCTGCTGTGGCGGCCACTGGCTGACCCCCCAAAGCGGCGAGGCATTGCGCGTGGTCGATATGCAGGTGGTTTAACCGAGAAACGACAGCGATGCGAAAGGACTGAGCGATGTGCGTGGTATGTGGATGCAATGCCCCTGACGCGGGGAACGAGAAGGTGGCGCCGGATGCTGGGGGTGCTGTGGTCGATGCCCACACGGGCGACCTGCACTTTGGTGCAGGTGCCGCCCGCGTTACCGTGCCGGGTCTGAGCGAGGCGCGGGCCATCCGCATCGAGCAGGACGTGCTGGGCGCCAACAACCAGGTGGCGCAGCAGAACCGGGCGCATTTCCATGCCCATGGCGTGCGTGCGCTCAACCTCGTGTCCAGCCCCGGCTCGGGCAAGACCACACTGCTGTGCGCCACCATCCGCGCGCTGCAGCAGCAGCACCCCGAGCTGCCGCTGGCGGTGATCGAAGGCGACCAGCAAACGTCACACGATGCCGACCGCATTCGCGCCACGGGTGCTCCTGCCATCCAGGTCAACACGGGCAAGGGCTGCCACCTGGACGCCCCCATGGTGGCCCAGGCCTTCGCCCGCCTGGCGCTGCACGACCATGCGCATGAACACGGGCACCATCACCACGACCACGACCACGACCACGGGCACCACCACCATCCGCAGTCGCTGCTGTTCATCGAAAACGTGGGCAACCTGGTGTGCCCCGCGCTGTGGGATCTGGGC
>JAMLIT010000024.1 GCA_023954035.1 Burkholderiaceae bacterium
ACGGCGCCGCCATAGATCACGCCGTTGCTGGGCTCGTCCACCATCACCGCCACAATGATGCGCGGCTTGTCGATGGGCGCCATGCCGGTGAACCAGGCGCGGTACTTGGTGGTGGAGTAGCCCTTGCCCACCTGCTTGCGTGCGGTGCCCGATTTTCCGCCCACGGAATAACCCAGCGTCTGTGCCTTTTGCCCGGTTCCGCCGGGGCCTGCAGCCATTTGCAGCATCTTGCGCACGGCGTCCGCCGTGCGTTGGGAGAAGACGGGAACGCCCACCGCCGGCACGTCCGACTTGAGCATGGTGGCCGGAATGATCTGGCCGTTGTGCGCAAACACGGTGTACGAACGCGCCATCTGGAACAGGCTGGCCGAGAGTCCATAGCCATACGACATGGTGGCCTGCTCGATAGGGCGCCAGGATTTGTAGGGCCGCAGTTTCCCGCTGACCACGCCGGGGAAGCTCAGCTGGGGCTTCTGGCCAAAACCGGCGGCCGAAAACGTCTCCCACATTTCGCGCGCTGGCATTTGCATCGCCAGCTTGGTGGTGCCGACGTTGCTCGACTTCTGGATCACGCCCTCCACCGTCAGCACACCGTAGTTGTGCGTGTCCGAGATGGTCGAGCCGGTGATCATCAGCCGGCCCGGCGTGGTGTCCACCAGCGTGCCGGGCTTGACGCGCCCGCTGTCGAGCGCCAGACCAATGGTGAAGGGCTTCATCGTCGAGCCGGGCTCGAAGGTGTCGGTGAGCGCGCGGTTGCGCAGTTGCTCGCCGCTCAAGTTGCGCCGCTTGTCGGGCACGAAGCTGGGGTAATTGGCCAGGGCGAGCACTTCGCCGGTGACGGCATCGAGCACCACCACGCTGCCAGCCTTGGCCTTGTTGGCGATGACCTGGTCGCGCAATTTCTGGTAGGCGAAGAACTGCACCTTGCTGTCGATGGACAGCTGCATGTCGCGCCCGTCCACCGGCAGCAGGTCTTCGCCCACACCTTCGACCACCCGGCCCATGCGGTCCTTTATGACGCGGCGCGATCCGCTCTTGCCGGCAAGCAGGTCGTTGAAGGCCAGCTCCATGCCTTCCTGCCCCTTGTCTTCCACATTGGTAAAGCCCACGACATGGGCCGCAGCCTCGCCTTCGGGGTACTCGCGCTTGTATTCCTTGCGCTGGTAAATGCCCTTGATCTTGAGCGCAGCGATCTTCTGGCCGATATCCCAGTCCAGTTGGCGCTGCAGCCAGACGAAGGTCTTGTCTTCGACAGACAACTTTTCCATGAGCGATGCATAGGACGTGCCCAGCAGGCCGGCGAGCTGCTTGAGCTGGGCCCGTGCTTCGGGCGAGCTCTGCTCGACGTCTTCGGGAATCGCCCAAATGCTGGCGGCCGGGACGCTGGAGGCGAGGATGAAGCCGTTGCGGTCCAGAATCCGGCCGCGGTTGGCAGGCAGCTCGAGCGTACGTGCAAAGCGCACCTCGCCCTGGCGCTGAAAAAAGGCGTTGTTGATGACCTGCACGTAAGACGCGCGGGCACCGAGCGCAACAAACCCCAGCGCCACCATGGCGACGATGAATTTGCTGCGCCAGACGGGCGTCTTGCTCGCCAGCAAAGGGCTCATCGTGTAGCGCACACTGCGGCTCATGGCGCCCCCCCGGCCGCCGAGGCAGCCGGCGCTGGCCCGGCCAGCGCAGCCGCAGCCGCCTCGGGCATCGAGATATAGCGGGTGATCGCCGGCGTGGCCGAGCGCATGTGAAGCTGAGCGCGCGCCAGGGCCTCGACGCGCAGCGGCGTTGCCTGGGCCCGCTTTTCCACCTGGAGCCGGTCGTGCTCGGTGTCCAGACGGCGCATTTCGCCATGGGCGCGATCGAGCGCGGTGTAAAGCTGGCGCGACTCGTACTGGGTACGCACCAGATACAAGGCACTGACGAGCACCAGCACGAACAACAAGAGATTCACCCGCGCCACGTTTTATGCCTCCGTGCGCCGGGCGACGCGCATGATGGCGCTGCGCGAGCGCGGGTTGGCGGCTACTTCGGCGGCACTGGGCCGCACCCGTGCCATCGCTTCCAGCTGCATGGCACGCGGCGGAGCAAAGGGCGCGCGCCGGTCAAACACCTGTCTGGAATGCAGCGCAATGAACTGCTTGACGATGCGGTCTTCGAGCGAATGAAAGCTGATCACCACGAGCCGCCCACCGGGTTCCAGCACCTGCAGGCACGCTTCTAGCGCCTGTTGCAGCTCTTCAAGCTCGGCGTTGATGAAAATCCGAAGAGCCTGAAATGTGCGCGTTGCAGGGTTCTGGCCTGCCTCGCGGGTTTTGACCGCGCCAGCCACGAGATCGGCAAGTTCGGCGGTGCGGACCAGAGGACCGCGCTCCTGCCTCCGAGCAACAATCGCCTTTGCAATGGGGCCAGCAAACCGTTCTTCACCGTATTCACGTATCACCTCCGCTATCTTCTCGACCGGCGCGTCGGCCAGCCACTCGGCCGCGCTTTGGCCCCGCGTGGTGTCCATGCGCATGTCCAGTGGGCCGTCGAACCGAAAACTGAAGCCCCGCTCGGGCGAGTCGATCTGCGGGGAACTGATGCCCAGGTCCAGCAGCACCCCGGCGGCGCTCTGTGGAGGCAGATCCGCCAGCTCACGAAAACCGGCGTGACGAATGGAAAAACGCGCATCCTGGATGCGCGCTGCTTCTTGGATCGCTTCGGGGTCCTTGTCGAACGCCAGAAGCCTTGCCCCAGGCGGCAGCCGTGAGAGCAGGCGCCGCGAGTGCCCTCCCCGGCCAAACGTCGCGTCGATCCACAAACCATCGCCGCGGCCCGTCGCGTCAGCCAGCAGCGCATCCACCGCCTCATCAAGCAGCACGGTGGTGTGTTGCAGCGCAGGGGCTGTCATGGCGGTCAAAACGAAAAATCCTTGAGCACGTCGGGCATTTCGCCCTGCACGGCCTGGGCTTCAAGGGCGTCGTAGGTGGCCTTGTCCCAAAGCTCGAAATGTCTGCCCATGCCGAGCAGCAAGACGTCGCGCGTGAGGCCTGCCGACTGGCGCAGTTCGGGCGACACCAGCACCCGGCCCGTTCCATCCATGTCCACATCCATGGCATTGCCCAGAAACATGCGTTTCCACCACTGGGCGGACATGGGCAACTGGGCAATGCGATCGCGAAACTGCTCCCACTCCGGGCGGGGAAACACCATCAGGCACCCGTGCGGATGCTTGGTGATGGTGAGCTGGCCTGCGGCGTCCGCGCTCAGCACGTCACGGTACCGGGTCGGCACGGAAAGCCGACCCTTGGCATCGAGACTGAGCGACGAAGCGCCTTGAAAGACCAATCCATTCCCCTGCTGCTGGGGGTGCGCCGCGCGCTCGAGGCCAAGCACGGCACTTTTCCCCACTTAATTGCACTTTTTTGCACTGTAGCAGGAAATACCTCGGGGACAAGGGGGTTTGCAACATCTTCTTGCAATGAAATCAAGGACTTAGGCGTGATTCCGCCGCCGGAATTCAGAAAAACCGTTGTACATGAAGCAGTTAGAGGCTTCACTGAAAGTAAAACCTCCGAGACGCTGTCGGGACTTGTGGCTCCCCACCTGCCCCCTGCGTCAGAGAATGAAGCGCGAGAGGTCTTCGTCCTGGCTCAGCGCCTGCAGACGCTCGTCGACATAGGCCGCGTCGATGCGCACGGTCTGCCCGCTGCGGTGGGCGGCGTCAAAACTCACCTCGTCGAGCAGGCGCTCCATGACCGTTGCCAGGCGGCGCGCACCGATGTTCTCGGTGCGTTCATTGACCTCGAAGGCGATTTGCGCCAGCCGGGTGATGCCTTCCGGAGTGAACTCCAGCGCTACATCCTCGGTGGCCAGAAGCGCCTGGTACTGACGCACGAGCGAGGCGTCGGTCGCCATCAGGATGGCTTCGAAATCCTGCACGGACAAGGATTCCAGTTCGACGCGAATCGGAAACCGCCCCTGCAGCTCAGGGATCAGGTCGCTGGGCTTGGCGAGGTGAAAGGCGCCCGAGGCGATGAACAGAATGTGGTCCGTCTTGACAACGCCGTACTTGGTCGAGACGGTCGTGCCTTCCACCAGCGGCAGGAGGTCGCGCTGCACGCCCTGGCGCGACACGTCGGCACCGCTGACCTCCTGGCGCGTGGCCACCTTGTCGATCTCGTCGATGAAGACGATGCCGTTTTGCTCCGCGTTGGAGATGGCCTGGGTCTTGATCTCTTCCTCGTTGACCAGTTTGCCGGCTTCCTCGTCAACGAGCAGCCGCCGCGCTTCGGCAATCGCCAGGCGCCGTTTGCGGCGCTTCTCCTGGCCTATCTGGCTGAACATGCCGCGCAGCTGCTCGGCCATCTCCTCCATACCCTGCGGCCCCATGATTTCCAACTGCGGCCGCGCTTCCTGGACTTCGATTTCAACTTCGCGCGCATCCAGCTCGCCCTCACGCAACTTCTTGCGAAAAACCTGGCGCGCCGTTCCGCCCTCGCTGACTTCACCGGTGCGGGCGGGCGGCAGCAGAGCGTCGAGAAGGCGCTCTTCTGCAGCATCTTCTGCTCGGGTGCGCACCTTGCGCATATGCAGTTCGCGTTGTTGCTTGACGGAAATCTCGGCCAGGTCGCGAATGATGGCGTCGACATCCTTGCCGACGTAGCCGACCTCGGTGAACTTTGTCGCCTCAACTTTCACAAAGGGAGCCTCGGCCAGCCGAGCCAGTCGGCGCGCGATTTCCGTCTTGCCCACGCCCGTGGGGCCAATCATCAAAATGTTCTTGGGCGTGATTTCGTGGCGCAGGTCGGCGGCCACCTGTTGGCGGCGCCAGCGGTTGCGCAGCGCTATGGCCACGGCGCGCTTGGCGTTGGCTTGGCCCACGATGTGGCGGTCGAGTTCGGAGACGATCTCCTGGGGGGTCATTGAAGACATGAATTTTGCGTGTTTTTGGCCCCTAGCGCTTGATGGGAAAGCGCTAGCAGCTATCAATTTAATAGTACTTGCCGCCCACCCGCTCAAAGCGTCTCGATGGTGTGCTGCATATTGGTGTAGATACACAGCTCGCCGGCGATCTCCAGCGACTTCTTCACTATCTCGGCCGGTGCCAGTTCGGTGTTCTGCAGCAAGGCCTTGGCGGCCGAATGGGCGTAGGCTCCGCCCGAACCGATGGCTACGATTCCCTGCTCGGGTTCGAGCACGTCGCCGTTGCCGGTGATGATGAGCGAGGCCTCCAGGTCGGCCACGGCCAGCATGGCTTCGAGCCGGCGCAGCACGCGGTCGGTGCGCCAGTCCTTGGTCAGCTCGATGGCGGCGCGCACGAGCTGGCCCTGGTGCTTCTCCAGCTTGGCCTCGAAGCGCTCAAACAGCGTAAATGCGTCGGCCGTGGCGCCAGCAAAACCGGCCAGCACCTTGCCATGGTGGAGCCTGCGCACCTTGCGGGCAGTCCCTTTGACGACGATGTTGCCCAGCGTGACCTGCCCGTCGCCGCCAATAGCGACTTGCATGCCGGCAGGCGTCTGGCGCCGGACACTCAAGATGGTGGTGCCGTGAAATACCGGCGAATTGTTTGAAGAATCCATAGCGCCGACAGATGGGGACAGCCGCCGTGTTTGCAAGCAGGCCGCGCTGCGCGCCGCCTCAGTCCTTTCGGGCGACCACCCAGGCATGCTCGTTGATGCCGACGACGTTGAAGAACACCGCGACGAGGCGGTGCAGGTTCAAGAATTGCACCACCCGGCCGCGGCCCTGCTGCTCTGCCGTCCAGTTCAAGACGGAACCGGCGGCAAGAAAATCCATGCGGATCAGCCTGTCGCAGCGCACCTGCAGTGGCTGACGAGGGTCGGCCGGCTGCCCCAGCGCCTCCAGCAGCGCCGTGGCGTCGCCCTCGACCTCGCCGGACAAGCCGGGCGCTTCCGCTGCCAGAGGCGCGGGCGCACTGGGCTCGCCGCCCGCACCGGGCGCATCCCAATGGGAGCGCGCCATCAGGTCCGCGGAGGAGGCCGCAGCTTCCGTTGCCGGCGGGTCGCCTGCGTCGTCGCGGTAGCCGCAGCGCGGAGCCTGCCACGACGGCGGTGAAACTTCGTAGGTCACGCAATAGTCGAGCGCGACCATTTCAAACTCATCCGGCCGCCCCATCAGGCGCAGGGCCGCCATGCGCAAACGCCACCACTCGGGGTCCTGGCCACGCTCGCCCGACACCGTCTGTGCTTGCAGCACGGCCTGCAGGCGGTCGACGCCGGAAAACACGATCTGCCCGTCCTGTTCAGCCCAGCGGCCGAACTCGTTGGCCAGGGCTGAGACCGCCCCTGCGTCAATGGCGGCCAGACGGGACCAGATCAGAGTCCAAGGCGATGCCGCCCGTCCCAGCGCTGCCTGCAGTGCGGCGACGCTCTGCTGCGTGAGCGTCGGGGGCGCGTTCCATGAGAAGTCGCGGCGAGCGGGCGGGGCAGCCTCGGATGGCTCCATCTGCAGGCCCAACTGCGCGGGCATGGAAAACCACAGGGGTGCAGAGCGGTCAAAGCGGGCCGCATAGCTGATGGCCAGGCTGTCGAATCGCTCCTGCTGCCCCGTGGCGCGGTACAGATCGAACAGCGTCATCCAGATTTCCAGCAGCGACGCGGGGTCATCGTCGACGTGCTGCGCAAGGACCTCCTGCAAGCCAGCTTCGGCGCCTTCCTGATCGCCGTTGGCAAACCGGATGGCCGCCTCCTCCAGATCGGGTTCATGCACAAATTTCTCCAGTTCGGGGGCGGCCGGTGTCCCTGCAGCCCGGATTTCCCCCGGCTCCTGCGGCTGCTGGGCGAGCGCGGCACTGCCAAAGGCCGCGATCGACATGCTGTCGTCGGCAAACAGGGGCGCAGCCGGTCCGCCGGGCTCGACCGCGCCCGGCAGGCCCATGGGAGCGGTGGGCGCAAAGGCCGAGCCACCGGTCTGGGCGTCGGCGCGGTGGCTGGGGTCTGTTCTGGGGGGCTGCAAGCCCATGGGCTCGGTGGGCGCATCGGAGCTTTGCTTGCTCTTCCACCACTGCATGGACATCTGCGCCTCAATCTCGTCGATCTTTTTGATCGTGACGGCCCGGTCGTCGGGCGAGGTGAGGCTGCTTTGAAAGAACGAGGGCCGCGCCGCCGGGTCTTCGACCCGTTGGCCGGTAAGCGCGTCGCGCTGGCGTAGCTTGCGCAGCTGATCGAATTCGCGCCGACGGACAAAGTCATTGCGGCGCTTGCGCTCGATCATTTCCTTGAGCATCTGCTTGCTGTACTGGCTCTCCCGATCGGCCTCGATCGAGTCCAGATCGGTCCAGTTGACCGTGGGGTTGCGAACAAAACGCACAACCTTGGACAACAGACCGGTGGGTTGCGTTTCTTCCTTGCTCATGCGCAACAGTTTACGAGCGCGGCAGTCCCTTAGTCACCAAACATTTTTTGCTTGAGTTCGCGGCGCTGCTGCGCTTCGAGCGAAAGCGTGGCCGTCGGGCGGGCCAACAAGCGCCCGACACCAATGGGTTCGCCGGTTTCGTCGCAGTAACCGTACTCGCCCGCATCGATACGGGCGATGGATTGCTCGATTTTCTTGAGCAGCTTTCTCTCGCGGTCCCGCGTGCGCAACTCCAGCGCATGCTCTTCCTCGATCGTGGCCCGGTCGGCCGGGTCGGGAACGACGACGGTGTCCTCGCGCAGGTGCTCGGTCGTCTCGCCCGCGTTGTTGTGCATGTCCTGCTTGAGCAGCACCAGTTTGTGGCGAAAGAACGCCACTTGCTTTTCGTTCATGTATTCCGAATCGGGCATGGCCAGGATTTCGGCATCGCTCAGTTCTTCGGCCGACTTGGTCTTCCAGTTGTTGGCCAGCTTGCTGTCCTTCTTGGGCGGGGCCGCGGGCGCGACCATCTGCACCTGCGAAGGCGCGGGGGTCGAATAGCTCGACTTCGCTGCCGTCGAGGCCACAGACTGCGCCATGGAAGGCACGGTGAGCTGCGTCAGGCGCGACGAAGGGCGGGGGCTGCGCAGCACTCCGCCCGACGATACCGGAGCGGGCGCGGGCGCGGGCCGCACGTCCTTGGGCGCAGGCGCTGTTTTGGCGGAGGACTTCACAGGGGCCTTGGCCGCCGCCTTGGAAGCGGCGGTCTTTGCCGTGCTTGCGGCCTTGGCAGCCGGCTTGGGTTTGCTGGTCTGAGCGTTCAATTCCTGTCTCCTCGCAGTGCTGGGGGTCTCGCGGCTTGCGCGGGCCGGTGCTTACCGGGCCGCGATTGTATCGACACCGGCTTGCTGTCGAGCCGGCGTTGCCAAATACCCACAAACCCCGGCCACGGCCATCTCGAGCGGCTTCTCAGTGCGGCGTGAGGCACTGCTCCAGGCCCTGCTCGAGAATGTCGCGCGGCAAATCGATGCCGATGAAGACCATGCGGCTCTCGCGCAGCTCGCCCTTGGCCCAGGCAGGGCCCAGGTCGCTGCCCATGAGCTGGTGCACGCCCTGGAAAATCACCTTGCGGTCTGTTCCCGTCATGCAGAGAACACCCTTGTAGCGCAGCATGCGCGGGCCGTAGACATTGACGATCGCACCGAGAAAATCTTCCAGCTTGGCCGGGTCGAAAGGTGTGGCGCTGCGGTACACAAAGCTTTTCACGTCGTCGTCGTGCCGGTGATGCTGCCCGTGCTGGTGCGAAGGATGACTGCAGTGCTCGCCGTGCGCATGGTCATGGTCATGGTCATGGTCATGGTCATGGTCATGGTCATCCCCCGCCTTCAGGAAGTCGGGATCGATGTCGAGCTTGGCGTTGAGGTTGAACCCGCGCAGGTCCAGCACTTCGCCTATCGGCACTTCGCCGAAATGCACGGATTTGATGGGCGCACGCGGGTTCATGTGCTTGAGGCGGTGCGTCAAATCAGCCACGTCCTGCGCGCTGACCAGATCGGTCTTGGAGAGGAAGATCTGGTCGGCAAAACCCACCTGGCGGCGCGCTTCTTGCCGCTGGTCGAGTTGCTGGGGGGCATGCACCGCGTCGACCAGGGTGACGATGGAATCGAGCAAGTAGGTCTCGGCGATTTCTTCATCCATAAAAAAGGTCTGTGCCACCGGGCCGGGGTCGGCGAGGCCAGTGGTCTCGATGACCACGCGGTCGAACTCGAGCAGGCCCTTGCGCCGCTTGGCGGCCAGCAACTGCAGGGTTTCGCGCAGGTCTTCTCGAATCGTGCAGCAAATGCAGCCGTTGCTCATCTGCACGATCTGCTCTTTGGATTCCGTGACCAGGATGTCGGTGTCGATGTTTTCTTCGCCGAACTCGTTCTCGATCACAGCGATCTTCTGGCCGTGGGCTTCACTCAGCAGGCGCTTGAGCAAGGTGGTTTTTCCCGAGCCGAGAAAGCCGGTGAGGATGGTGGCAGGGATGAGGGACATGGCTGCGCTCTTTTGACTACGGAAGGGGAAAGTTTAGCGAGCCGGTTTCTTGCGCGCGCGCGGGTGCGCCGCGTCGTACACCTTGGCCAGGTGCTGGAAATCGAGCCTCGTATAGACCTGGGTGGTGGTGATGTTGGCATGCCCCAGCAGTTCCTGCACCGCGCGCAAATCACCGCTGGACTGCAGCAAATGGCTGGCAAACGAGTGGCGCAGCATGTGCGGGTGCACCGGCGTCGTGAGCCCGGCCGTGCCGCTGCGCTGGCGCAGTCGCTTCCAGACCGATTGCGCAGAGAGGCGCGTGCCGCGCAGTCCGGTGAACAGCGCCATGCCCTCCTGTGCGCCGCGCAGCGCCAGCCAGACGGCCAGGGCCTGGCGCGCCGCAGCGCCCAGCGGCAGGCTGCGCCGCTTGCCACCCTTGCCGAACACGTGCACTTCGCCCGACTCCAGGTCCAGCCAGCCGCGGCCTTCGCGCGCGGCGCCGTGCCCGGCGCTTAGGTCCAGGCCCACCAGTTCGCCCACCCGCAGGCCGCAGCCGTAGAGCAGCTCGACCATGGCGGCGTCGCGCGCCTCGAGCCAGGGGTCGGCGCCGGCGGCATGGAAATCCGCCAGCCGCACCGCGTCGTCCACGCCGAGCGCTTTGGGCAGCGGCCTGGCCGCCTTGGGGCCGCGCACGCCCTGCACAGGGTTGCTCGCGATCAGTCCCTGCCGCGCGGCCCAGGAGAAAAACCCACGCCAGCCCGAGAGAATGAGGGCGATGCCCCGGCTGCTGCGCCCCGCACCGTGCATTTGCGCGACAAAGCGGCGAATGTGCGCCGGCTGCAACTGCAATAGCCGGACGTTGACCACGCTCGCAAACTGCACGAGCTTTTCAAGGTCGAGCGCGTAGAGCGTGTGGGTGCGCGCTGCGAGGCGCTTTTCGACGCGCACATGCTCCAGATAGCGCTGGGCTTCAGGAGGCAGCCGCGCAGAGTCAATCATGCGCGGACTCCCCTGCTTCCCAATGCTTCGAAGCGCCGTGCGCCGCCCACGGACCATGCAAAGCGAGCAGCCCATGCCAGCGGCCACCGTGCAAGGGCCGCCCCGCAGCACCGGTGGCGTCCCCCTGAGGGGGAAGGCGCCAAAGGCGACTCAGGGGGCATCTATTTCAACCGCTGCAGCGCCGCGCTGGCGAGCTCGGCCATGCGCGAGAGAAACTCCGTGCCCATGGTCGCCTCAAAGCGCTGGGCGTCCGGTGAGCCGAGCACCAGCAAACCAAAGGCCGGCGTGGCGCTGTCTATCGGGCCTTCGCGCAGCGGCAGCAAGGCCAGCGATTGCGCGGCCAGGCTGTCGCCCTCCTCGACCGCGACGCGGGGCAGCCAACTGGTCGGCTCGAACCCCAGGTTGGGTCCGCAAAACGGCATGGTGAGCGAGCTGGCAAAAGCGCGTACGTCGTCGCTAGCGTCCTGCGCGAAATCATGCTCCGCATGCTCGGGCGCGACGTCCCAGACGCGAATGGCGGTTTGCGGCACATCGAAATGCTTCTCGATACCGCACACCACGGCCTGCGGCAGCGCTGCCGGCTGCTGCACGCGCTGCAGTTCGCAGCCCCAGGCGTGCACCTTGGCGGCAATGGCTTCGTTGTCGTGGCTGTTGCGCACCATTTCCATCACGCGCTGCTCCAGCGCCTTGATTTTTTCGCGCAGCATTTCGGCCTGGCGCTCTTGCAAGCTCACGGCGCGCTGGCCGTGCGCGCTGGCGATCTGCACGCTGGCGAGCACCTCGGCGTGGCGCTCGAAAAACTCTGGCGTGTTGGCCAGGAAATGGGCAATGTCGTCTTCGGTGATCGGAGACATCGGGGCGCTTTGGCTCATAGGGGCTCAGGGATGTGAATGCGGCCTTCGAACACCGTCGTGGCCGGGCCGGTCATGAAAACGGAGTCGGCTGCGAGGCCGCTCCAGGCAATGGAGAGCTCGCCGCCGCGCGTTTGCACCCGCACCGGCGACGCGAGGTAGCCCATGCGAATGCCTGCCACGACCGCAGCGCAGGCGCCGCTGCCGCAGGCCAGCGTCTCCCCAGCGCCGCGCTCGTAGACGCGCAGACGCACGTGGTGCGGGTCGACTACTTGCAGAAAACCGGCATTGGCGCGCTCGGGGAAACGGAAATGGTTGCCAATCAGCGGACCCAGCTCGGCGACCGGCGCGCTGTCCACGTCGTCCACCAGCATCACCGCGTGCGGATTGCCCATGGACAGCACGGCCACGTGCAGCAGCGTCTCCTGGCCCGGGCCTTCGCGCGTCAGTGGCCAGGTCTGCCATGTGCCTTCCGGCTGGGGTTGCAGGCCGGTCGCGGTAAATGGTGCCTGGAGTGGGTCAAAAATCGGGCGCCCCATATCCACGGTGACGCCGTCGGCGCCCAATTGCAGCACGATGGGACCGGCCAGCGTCTGCACGCGCAGGCTATCCTTGTCACTGAGCCCTTTGTCGCGCACGAAACGCGCAAAGCAGCGCGCGCCGTTGCCGCACTGCTGCACCTCGCCGCCGTCGGCGTTGTAGATCACGTATTCAAAATCCAGGTCCGCACTGGGCGCCGGGCGCACGCACAGCACCTGGTCCGCGCCGACACCGAAGTGGCGATCGGCCAAAAAACGAATCTGCTCGGGCGAGAGCCGATAGCTGTCTGCCGTCTGATCGAGCACGACAAAATCGTTGCCCGCGCCCTGCATTTTGGTGAATGCGATTTCCATGTCCGCAATTATGGGTGCAGCCGCCGCGCCGGGAGCATCTGGCGGGTTCGGGTTAGGCTGCCGGGCATTGCACCGCCAAAGACAGGAAAGGACCCCCATGACGAAACTCAGCGATTTCCCGATCACGAAGAAATGGCCGGCGCGCTTCCCGGACCGCATCCAGCTCTATTCGCTGCCCACGCCCAACGGCGTCAAGGCGTCCATCATGCTGGAGGAGACGGGCCTGGCGTACGAGCCCCATCTGGTGAGCTTTGACACCAACGACCAGATGTCGCCCGAATTCCTCTCGCTCAACCCCAACAACAAGATTCCGGCCCTCATCGACCCGAAGGGCCCGGGCGGTGAGCCCTTGGCGTTGTTTGAATCGGGCGCCATCCTCTGGTATCTGGCCGAGCGCACGGGTCGCTTCCTGCCCGAGGACGCGGCCGCGCGCATGCACACCCTGCAGTGGCTGATGTGGCAGGTGGGCGGGCTCGGGCCCATGGTGGGTCAGCTCGGTTTCTTCCACAAGTTTGCCGGCAAGGAGTACGAAGACAAGCGCCCGCGCGACCGCTATGTGGCCGAAACACGCCGCCTGCTGGGCGTACTCGACAAGCACCTCGAAGGCCGCGAATGGATGCTGGGCAGCGACTACACCGTCGCCGACATCGCCGTCTTCCCCTGGGTGCGCAACCTGATCGGCTTCTATGGCGCGGGCGATCTGGTCCAGTTTGCGGATTTCCAGCAGGTGCAACGTGTGCTGGATGCCTTTGTCGCCCGGCCCGCGGTGGCGCGCGGTCTCCTGATTCCCGCGCGGGACTGACGTGCGGGCCTTCGGGTTTGATAATGGCCGCATGACTCGCACCAGCCAATTGCTGCATCCGCAGCGCGAACCCGTTCCCGCCCTGTCCGCCGCGACCGTGCTCCTGGTGCGCGACGCACCGCACCCCGAAGGGGGCCTGCAGGTGCTGATGACGCGGCGCTCGGCCAAGGCCAGCTTTGCCCCCGGGGCTTACGTTTTCCCAGGCGGAGGGATTGACGCACTCGATTCCGACCCCACGACGCACGCCGCCTGCGCGCGCCGCCCCGGCCAGTCGGACGAGCAGCTCA
This sequence comes from Burkholderiaceae bacterium, assembly GCA_023954035.1. Taxonomy (GTDB): domain Bacteria; phylum Pseudomonadota; class Gammaproteobacteria; order Burkholderiales; family Burkholderiaceae_C; genus Simplicispira. Next base: position 13,178 of record JAMLIT010000024.1, read on the forward strand.
CGCAGGCGGTCGCCGCGATTCGAGAGAGTTTTGAGGAGTTGGGCCTTTTGCTCGCGCGGCGCGCCGATGGCGGCATGGCGGATGCCACCGACATTGCCGCGCTCGACCGCCACGCGCCCTTTGCCGCCCAGTGTGCGGCGCGCGGCCTGCGCCTGGCTGCGGACGAGGTCTTCGTGCTGGCCCGCTGGACCGGCGACCGCGACCTGCCCCGGCGCTTTGACGTGCCCTTCCTCATCGCCCGCATGCCCGAGAACCAAACACCCGTGGCTGACGAGGCCGAGCAGTTCGAGCCCGTGTGGGTGCGCCCGCAGGAGGCGCTCGAGCGCCACGCCGCCGGCGGCTTCTTCATGATTTACCCGACCATTCGCACACTGGAGCGGCTGGCCAAGTTCGATGGCGCGGACGCGTTGTTGGCCGCCTGCGCCAGTGGCACACCCCTGTGGACCAGCTGCCCGCGCGCCGGTTTGCTGGCGGGGAAAGAGGCCCGCTACATGGAAGACGAAATGCCCTATGGCGAGCTGGCCATGGTGTGCCCGGACGGGCAGATCGTCCATCCGCTCGACTGGCAGAACGAGCGGACGGTGCGGTTGCGCAAAAACCTGCAGCGCCTGACCGCGCCCAACCCCGGCGTCATGACCGGCCCGGGCACCAACAGCTACCTGGTGGGCGATCCGTCCACCGGCTACATTGCCATCGATCCCGGCCCAGCGGATGCGCAGCACCTGGAAAAGCTCTGGCGCGCGGCCGGCGGCGACATCCGTTTCATCGTCTGCACGCACTCGCATCCCGACCACTCGCCGGGGGCCGCGCCGCTGCAGGCGCTGTGCGTGCAAGCGGGCCGCAGCGCCCCGCCCATCCTGGGCTTGCCCTCGGCCCCCACGGCGCGCGCCCACAGCCAGTTCACGCCCGAGCGTTTGCTACGGGATGGAGAGCTGCTAACGCTGACTGGACAAGCGCTGGAAGGCAAAATTACCCATACTTTGCAAGCCGTGCACACGCCAGGGCACGCCGCCAACCACCTGTGTCTGCTGCTGGTCGAAGACGCCTTGCTGTTCTCCGGCGACCACATCCTGAACGGCAGCACCACCGTCATCGACCCGCCCGACGGCAACATGGCCGACTACCTCGATTCGCTCGACAAGCTGGACGCGCTGTGCGCTGAGCATGGCGTGGATTTCATCCTGCCCGCGCACGGCTACGTGCTGGGCGACGCGCGCGGTGCCATTGCCAGACTCAAGGCGCACCGCCTGGCGCGCGAGGCCAAGGTGATTGCCGCGCTGCAGGCCCTGCCCGGCGGCAGCATGGACGACTGGGTGGCGCATGCGTACGGCGACGTGCCGCCGCGCATCTGGCCCGTGGCGCAGCGCTCGCTGCTGGCGCACATCGAACGTATTCGCTCGCTGGGCCCCGGAAATGATTGATACCTGCTGAGCCGCTTCGCGTCCCGTGCGGCCTCCAGAGGCGGCTGCTCTTCGGGGCAGTCCAAGTCTGTGCAGGCGGGCTTGGAGCCGCGGCCCCTCAGCCCCAGGGGGAAGCCGCCCGTGCGGCGGGGCAGTCCTTGCACGGCGGCCGCTGATCTGGGCCGCGCCAGCTTTTTCCGCAGCAAGTCGCGCATAGCGCACCGAACCAGAACATGCCAAGTCTCTCCTTCCCCTCAAACAACACCGAACGCCTCGCCAAGCGCGTGGCGGCTGAGCATGGCCTCTCGCGCAGCGCGGCCGAGCAGTACATCGAGGGCGGGTTTGTCAGCGTCGATGGCGCGCTGGCCGAGCTTCCGGGCACCCGTGTCGCGCCACAGCAGCGCGTGGTGGTTGCAGCAGACGCCAGCCTGGAAGCGCTGGAGCCCGTCACCATCTTGCTGCACAAGCCTCCCGGTTTCGAAGCCGGCCTCGGTGTGGCGCAAGAGGGCGCCGCTCACGGCAGCCGCAGCCAGGGCGATCGGCCGGCGGTTTCGCTGCTCAGCCCCAGGACCCACATGGAAGGCGACGCCGCCGGCAAGCGCGTGCTGATGCGACACTTTCGCCGTCTGGAATGCTTCACCCCGCTGCCCACCCCGGCCAGTGGCTTGGTGGTGTTCACGCAAGACCGGCGAATCGCTCGCAAGCTGGCCGAAGACATCGAGTCGCTTGAACAGGAATGCGTGGTTGAAGTGGCTGGCGATATTGCGGTGGGGGGGCTTCGCAAGCTCTGCCACGGCCTCTCGTTCAACGGCCGGCCGCTGCCGCCCATCAAGGTGAGTTGGCAGAGTGAAACGCAGCTGCGTTTTGCACTCAAGGGCATCCGGCCTGGCCAGATTCCTGACATGTGCGAGGCCGTGGGCTTGCGCGTCATGGCCATTCGGCGCATCCGCATCGGGCGCGTGCCGCTGGCCAAGGTGCCCATGGGGCAGTGGCGCTATCTGCAGCCATGGGAGAAGTTCTGACGCTATTCAAAAGATAGCAGTCAGCGCTTTCTAGATAAGCGCTGGAGGCCATTTTCACCTGAAATCCTGGCCTTGTAGGAATAAGTGTGAAGCGCGCCGATAAGCCGGATTCTGTGCACCCGAACCCCCTTACGAAGGCTGGGCGTGACCGCCATTAATCTGGGCCGGGTGTCGCCACCACGGCTCGATGCTACCTACCCGCCAACTCTGCGGAACCACATCAACGTTGGCCTACTTGGTATTGCTGCGCGTAGAGATTGCCCGTTTCACCCAAGTCGCGTTCCGCGCCTTGGGTGGCTATGGGGCTTCAGGCTTGCGCCTGAGCGTCTGGCTTGCGCCAGCCGGTGCCAGCTTGCGCTGGCTCCCCCATAGAGCACCCTTGGTGGCTGAAAACGACCTGACTCGTCTCTGTTGCTCTAATCCTCACCTCACGGTGGGCAGCCGTTAGCTGCTACGCTGTCCTGTGCAGTCCGGACGTTCCTCCAGTGCCTGGTTTCCCAGATTGCTACCGGCGGCGGTCTGGCGCGCTTCACCGGGGAATTATCACCGACCTGCGCCGTCTGTACTTGTTTCAGCCACCGACACACCATGACGACCAGCCCCACCCATTTCGACACTGCCGCCCGCGATTGGGACCAGCGCCCCACGTCGCTGCAACTGGCCGCCGTGCCCGGGCGCCTGCTGGCGCGGCTGCCCTTGCAGGCCAGCGACCATGTGCTCGATTTCGGCGCGGGTACCGGGCTGCTGTCCACCGCCATTGCGCCGCAGGTGGCGCAGGTCACGGCGCTGGATATGTCGGCCGCCATGCTGCAGGTGCTGGATGAAAAGGGCTTTGCCAACATCACCACGCGCCAGCAAGACATCTTTGCGGGCCTGCCCGAGCAGTACCACGCCATCGTCAGCTGCATGGCAATGCACCACATTGCGGACACCGCCGCGCTCCTGCGCGCCTTTGCCGCCGCACTGCACAGCGGCGGGCGCATTGCCTTGGTAGACCTGGTCCAGGAGGACGGCAGCTTTCACGGCGACAAGGCCGCCAACGTGGACAAGGGCGTGCAGCACTTCGGCTTTGAGCCGGGCGCCTTGCAGGCGCTGGCGGAGCAGGCTGGCCTGATGGACATCGGCTTCAACGAAATCCTGCGGGTGCAGCAGCGCAATGGGCGGGCGTACCCGTTGTTCCTGATGACAGGGCGCAAGCCTTGACCCCCTTGGAACTGGCCAACGACCGCACCAGCAAGGCCCCGATCTGCATATCCATATAGCGGAACGTGCAGAACAAGTGGTTCAGAATGAAAGGCACTGCTTTTCCACCCACGCTTTCAGGAGACACCATGAAGGTAGACAACATTCTTCAAACGATTGGCAACACGCCGCACATTCGCATCCACCGCATCTTCGGGCCAGAGGCCAAGGTTTGGATCAAGTCCGAGCGCGCCAACCCGGGCGGCTCCATCAAGGACCGCATTGCGCTGGCCATGGTGGAAGCGGCAGAAAAGTCGGGTGCGCTCCAACCCGGCGGCACCATCATCGAGCCCACCAGCGGCAACACCGGCATCGGACTGGCGCTGGTCGCTGCGGTCAAGGGCTACAAACTGATTCTTGTGATGCCCGACAGCATGAGCGTGGAGCGCCGACGGCTGATGCTGGCCTACGGCGCGAGCTTTGATTTGACGCCCAAGGAAAAGGGCATGAAGGGCGCGATTGCCCGCGCCGAAGAGCTGCAGGCGCAAACGCCCGGCAGCTGGATTCCGCAGCAGTTTGAAAATCCGGCCAACATTGCCGTGCACGCCGAGACCACGGCGAAAGAAATCCTCGCCGACTTTCCCGACGGGCTCGACGTGCTCATCACTGGCGTCGGCACCGGCGGCCACATCACGGGCTGCGCGCGTGTGCTCAAGGCCCGGTTCCCCCATCTTCAGGTGTATGCGGTCGAGCCCACGCTGTCGGCGGTGATCTCCGGCGGCCAGCCCGGCCCGCACCCGATCCAAGGCCTGGGAGCGGGCTTCATTCCGAAAAACCTCGATACCAGCGTGCTCGACGGCAGCATCCAGATCGATGCCGAAGATGCACGCGAATACGCCCGCCGCAGCGCGCGCGAGGAAGGCATGTTGGTGGGCATATCGTCGGGCGCGACGCTGGCAGCGATTGCGCAAAAGATGCCCGACCTCGCGCCGGGCAGCCGCATCCTCGGCTTCAACTACGACACCGGCGAGCGCTACCTCTCGGTGGAGGGCTTTCTGCCCGGCTGAGCCAGGCTGTTGGCCGCGTTTCACACAGCGTCGGCCAAGCGTCCTACAGCAGGCACCGGCCCGGTCCGCAACAATGGGATGACGCCCAAGCGCTGCGCACCCAGCGCCAGCGCGCGGCGGTTCAGACCCCGGTCCGCATGCCTGCCCACTCTTCTTCCCTTCTTGCCTTCAAGGCGCTGACAGTCAACGTCCACAAGGGCTTTAGCACCTTCAATCGGCGCTTCGTGCTCCACGAACTGCGAGACGCCGTGCGCGCCGTCGGCACCGATCTGGTATTCCTGCAGGAAGTCCACGGCACGCACCGCACGCACGCCCAGCGCATTGCCAACTTTCCGCAGGTGCCGCAGTACGAGTTTCTGGCCGACGAAATCTGGCACCAGCACGCCTACGGCCGCAATGCGGTGTACGACAACGGCGACCACGGCAACGCGCTGCTGTCCAAATTTCCCATAGTGCACTACGAGAACCACGACATTTCGATCCGGGGCCCAGAGCGGCGCGGCATGTTGCATTGCGTGGTCCAGCCGCCGGGCCACCACCTGCCGGTGCATGCGATCTGCGTGCACCTGGGCCTGCAGGAGTCGCACCGCCAGCAGCAGCTGCAGCTGGCCTGCAAGCTGATCAATTCACTGCCCGCGCACGAGCCCGTGGTGATGGCGGGCGACTTCAACGACTGGCGCGGCCGCGCCCACAAGGTTTTGCGCGACGGTGCCGGGCTGAGCGAGGTGTTTCTGCAATCGCAAGGCCATGCCCGGCGCACCTTCCCCGCCTCGATGCCGGTGCTGGCGCTCGACCGGATCTACGTGCGCGACGCGACGGTGCATGCACCGCTGGTTCTGCCCAGGAAGCCTTGGGACCGGCTGTCCGACCATGCGCCGCTGGCAGCGGAGATTCATCTATGACGGCCAGGCGCTCGGCACAAAATTCGCTGGCGCCTGGGCCCGCCCGGCAGGAGGCATGCCCATGAGCCGCCGCGTGCGCGCCCCGCGCTCGTCCCGCTGGGTCGAAGGCAACGACTTTGAACTGCTGGAGAACGGAGAGGAGTTCTTTCCGCGGGTCTTCGGTGCCATCGAGGCTGCGCAGCGCGAGGTGTGGCTGGAAACCTTCATTCTTTTTGACGACAAAGTCGGCCGCGCGCTGCACGCAGCCTTGCTGGGCGCAGCGCAGCGGGGGGTCGCGGTGCACGTGCTGGTGGACGGTTTTGGCTCTCCCGACCTGCCCGAGAACTACATTGGCCGCCTGGTCGAGGCCGGCGTGGTCTTTCGTACCTTCGACCCCGGAGCCAGCATTTTTGGCCAGCGGCTCAATGTCTTGCGCCGCATGCATCGAAAGATCGTGGTGGTCGACGGCGCGCTGGGATTCATCGGAGGCATCAATTATTCGGCCGACCATCTGGCCGATTTCGGGCCTGAAGCCAAGCAGGACTATGCCGTACAGGTGCGCGGCCCCATCGTCGCGCAAATGCACCGCTTCGTGCAGGACGCGGCCCAGGCGGCGCACCGGCAGGCCGCACCGCACCCGCCCGACGCGCCTTGCCTGCCGCCCGTGGGCGCGGCGGGCGCGATGTTCGTCACGCGGGACAACCACCGGCACAGGAACGACATCGAACGCCACTACCGCATTGCGCTGCGCAGCGCGCGCAGGCGCGTGGTGATTGCCAACGCCTACTTCTTCCCCGGCTACCGCTTCATCCGCGAGATGCGCCGCGCGGCGCGGCGCGGGGTAGACGTGCGTCTGATCCTGCAGGGCCAGCCCGACATGCCCATCGTCAAAACCGCTGCCAGCATGCTCTACGAGCACCTGGTCCGCGGCGGGGTGCGCGTTTTTGAATACTGCGACCGTCCGCTGCACGGCAAGGTCGCGCTGGTGGACGACGAGTGGTCCACGGTGGGCTCCAGCAACCTGGACCCGCTCTCCCTGGCACTCAATCTGGAAGCCAACGTGGTCATTCGCGACCGCACGTTCAACAACCATTTGCACAGGCGCCTGAGTGCGCTCATGGAACAGAGCTGCCGCAGCATTGCCCTGCCTCCCAAGGGGCGATGGGCGGGACTGCGGCTGCTGCGCAGCTACCTGGTCTTTCACCTGATGCGCTGGTTTCCCACCTGGGCTGGCTGGCTGCCGCGCCACGAGCCCACCATTGCACTGGCCAAAGCGGCGGTGCAAGACGAGCAGGCCGACCCCGCCAATCCGCGCGAGACCGAGCGTCCGCGCGCAGCGGCCTGAAAAGGAGCTCCTCGCATGGCGCTTGCAAGACCCACCGCGCCGGCAGCACCGGCGGTGCCGAGCGCGCCGTCCGCCCCATCGCGCTTGCGCCCAGCGCGCGGCGCTGCACGCACCCAGGGCCGCCGAAGCGACTCGAGCGGAGGCTGGGCACGGCTGCGGCAAAAGCCGTGGTGGCCCTGGGTGACGCGGGGCCTGGGCTTTGCATTTTTTTTGCTGGTGGCGTCGCTCATCGCGCACCAGGCGCGCAGTGTGGATTGGCCCGCCGTCTGGCAGGCGGTGCTGGCCTTGCCGACCCGCGTGCTCTGGGCAGGCGCGGCGCTGGCACTGCTGAGCCATTGCACCTACGGCAGTTTTGAATGGATCGGTCGGCATGTCACCGGACACTGTTTGGGCCGTGCCACCACGCTGGGCATCGCGATGACCAGCTACGGCTTTACCCTCAATCTGGGGTCGGTGATCGGCGGAGTGGGGGTGCGCTACCGGCTGTACAGCCGGCGCGGCATCGATCCCGGCACCATCGGCCAAGTGGTGGCCACCAGCATCCTGACCAACTGGATCGGTTACCTGCTCCTGGCGGCCGTCCTGCCTTGGTTCTGGGTGCCGCCCCCCGTGTTCGGCTGGAGCGCCAGCGCCCTGCAGTGGCGTACTGGAGGCGCGCTGCTGGCCCTGGCGCCACTGGGCTACCTGGCGCTGTGCCTGGCGCGGGGCGGCCGGCCGCTGGTCCTGCGCGGCCACTGCTTTGCCCTGCCGCTCTGGCCGCTGGCGCTGTGGCAGGTGGCGGTATCGTGCGCCAACTGGATGTTGATGGGCGCGGCCTTGTGGGTGGTTCTGCAGGGCCAGGTGCCCTACGCAGCAGCCGTCGCCACCGTGACGCTGGGCGCCGTGGCCGGATTGGTGCTGCGCGTGCCTGCCGGGCTGGGCGTGCTCGAATCGGTGGGCGTGGCGCTGCTGTCGAGCCAAGCGCTTTCCAAAACCGATGTGCTGGCCGCTCTGCTGGCCTACCGGGCGCTGTACTACTTCCTGCCCCTCGCTTTGGCGGGTTGTGCGTACGTGCTCCAGGAGTGGTTGCTGCGGGACAAAAGCGGATGAGACCCGGTCATCGCCGACCCCCGTGTTTCCCAGGACTTTTCGGGCCCGCAGCCCTCTTGCGGCGTGATTGTTTGCGCGGCGTGCCGCGCTGCAAGGCCAGGCGCAGCAGCACAGCGCCGACCAGCGCCACAATCGCGTGCTCCACGACCGCCGCCCAATGCCACTGCGCCTCGCTGATGAAAGGGAAACCTGGGACGTAGCGCACCTGGACAGAGCTTCCCTGGGTGAGATACCGAGGCGAGAAGTAGTCGCCTACCCGGCTCGTGTGGCCCTGCGCGAGGCTGCCATCGGGCAGGCGGAACTCGTAGCTGATCGTATAGAAATACCGATTGGGAATCGCTTCGCCCCGGTCACCAAGTTGCCGGCGTACATGGGTAATCGTGCCAGGGGCCTCGGCACCCAGCCAGGCCACCAACGGCATGCCCAGCCCCCAGGCCAGGAGCAGCAGACCCAAGACTCCCAAAAAAACACGGCCGCTCAAGCCTTGCACATTCGTTCCACGCAGGCCCGAGCCTCGGGATAGGTGCTTGCGCTACAAAACACGGCCGCAAGCGTGCGCCAGCCATTGGTCAGAAAAATGGTTTGCCGAGCCTCGTCAAATCGCACCCGCTGCACACGCTTCCAGGGCACAAAGCTGCAGGCGCCACTGCGTGCAAGCACGCCTGCTCCTGCGGCGGCAAAGTTGCCTGTCGCCAAACCCAGGAGCACAGCCAACTGCGCAGCCTTGTGGGCCTTGGGCTCCTGCACTTCAGACAACACCCCACGGCCATCGAGCGTGAAAGCCATGGCAATGCGGTTGCCAAAATACAAAACCATCACGGCCAAGGCGCCCAGCATGAGACACAGGTGCACGATGGCGAGCACGCCCAGCGTGGGGGCAATTCCGTCCCAGTCGCCTTCCAGGACGAATACCGCGCTCACCATCATGGAAACGAGCAGCCAGGTCATCAGAAAAACAGCGAATGTCTGGCGAAGCACGATGGGGGTGGTCAGCAAGGGGACTTCCACGGTCCAGTGCAGGCTTTCAGGCGGCGCAGGCGAGGATGGCATGGCCCGATGGTATCCGGCGCTTGCGCACCGCGAGACCGCCAGACAACCGTTTGGCCACACAAGTGTGAGGAGCCCAACTTAAAGCGCCTCAAATGCCGCTTTGCAAGCGTTTGCACGGTAGACGTTTCATGTCTTTCGGCCGAGAATTCAAAATGTAACTTGTGTAATGAATCATCCACTCTAAAAGGAAAAAATGAAATTCCAGAGACTTTTTTCTGCCGTTGTGCTCGCGTGTCTTGCATTTGCAAGCAGTTCCTTCAGCGTCCATGCTCAAAGCGGTACGAACCAGAAATCCGATGCAGAACGGCTGAAAACGCTGAACGAGCAAAAACGCAAGATCGACCGGGAAACCGAGCGCCGCACCGACCAGGTTCGCGATGGCCAAAAAGGACTGGCCAATTCGGGTGCGACACAAAAAAAGATCGAGCAGATTGAAAGAGAACAAAACGCTCGGAAAAAAGCGCTGGATGCCCATTACCGAAAGGGTTCGCAAAGCGGGGTGGTCGGGCTCGATGGCAAGCGCAAGGGGTCTGGCCAAACGACCAGCAAACCGCCGACCCCCGGAACAACGGGCGCGGAAGCAAAGAAAAATACTGTTCCGCAAAAATCTGAATATGTCGTGGGGACCGATGGCAAACTGAAAAAACGGGAACGCTGATATTCAGCGCCCCCGACTGCGCCATTTCTGGACTGTTGAAAAAGAACCCTTAGGTGGCGGCCCTTCGGCCGCGCCTGGCGCCCACTTGGGCGAGCACCGCGGCGCCAAATGGATCGAAAATGGGCGGCTTCTGCTTTGTCCTTGTGTCCGATAGCTACGGGCCTACGTACATGATTCGCCTTTCAGAAATTCGGCTGCCGCTGCCTGCCCTGCCCTCCGAGCGCGGTGCACACCCACTTGACGCCTTGCGCAACCAGGCCGCACAAGCGCTTGGCCTGGTCCACAGTGAGATCGCGGCGCTGCGGGTTTTCAAACGCAGCTTTGACGCGCGCAAGCGCGAACTGCTGGCGGTCTACATCGTGGACCTGCAATTGATTGACCCTGAGCAGGAAAACGCCCTGCTTGCACGCCATGCCGACAACCCGCATGTCCATCGCACCCCAGACATGCAATGGCGGCCGGTGGGCCGCGCGCCGAATTCGTTGCCCCAGCGCCCGGTCGTCGTCGGCTTTGGCCCCTGCGGCATGTTTGCCGCGCTGGTTCTGGCACAAATGGGGTTCAAACCCATTGTGCTGGAACGCGGAAAGGCCGTGCGCGAGCGCACCCAGGACACCTGGGCGCTGTGGCGCCGGCGCGAGCTGCATCCGGAGAGCAATGTGCAGTTCGGCGAAGGCGGCGCTGGCACGTTTTCCGACGGCAAGCTCTACAGTCAGATCAAGGATCCCCGCCACCTGGGCCGCAAGGTGATGCAGGAGTTCGTGCAGGCTGGCGCTCCGGAGGAAATCCTCTACGCCGCGCACCCCCACATTGGCACCTTCAAACTCGTCAAGGTGGTGGAGACGCTGCGCGCGCAGATCATTGCACTGGGTGGAGAGGTGCGCTTTGGCCAGCGCGTCACCGATCTGATCATGGAGCCCACCCCGCGGGGCCGCCAGGTTGTCGGTCTGCGTGTTCTCGATCAGGCCACTGGCGCGTCGCAGGAGCTGCCTGCCTCCTGCGTCGTGCTGGCGCTCGGCCACAGCGCGCGGGACACATTCGCCATGCTCTGTGACCGTGGTGTCGCCATGGAGGCCAAACCGTTCTCGATCGGTTTTCGCATCGAGCACCCGCAAGGTCTCATCGACCGCGCACGCTGGGGCCGCCACGCCGGCCACCCGCTGCTGGGCGCGGCCGACTACAAGCTGGTGCACCACGCCGCCAGCGGTCGCACGGCCTACAGCTTCTGCATGTGCCCCGGCGGCACGGTGGTGGCAGCCACCAGCGAGCCGGGGCGCGTGGTGACCAACGGCATGAGTCAGTACTCGCGCAACGAGCGCAACGCCAACGCTGGGCTGGTAGTGGGCGTCACACCGGCGGACTACCCGCAGGACGCGGCGGCGTTTGAAGCCGCGCTGGGCGCGCACCACGGCGCCGCCGAGCAGCCCCGCGGCACAGCGCATCCGCTCTCGGGCATCGTGCTGCAGCGCCAGCTCGAATCGCACGCCTACGTGCTGGGCGGCAGCGACTACAGTGCGCCGGCGCAACTGGTTGGTGACTTTCTGGCCGGCCGCCCATCCAGCGGCATGGCCAGCGTGGCGCCCTCGTACCAGCCGGGCGTGCGGCCGGCGGACCTGTCCAGCGCCCTGCCCGGCTACGCGATTGATACGCTTCGTGAAGCCTTGCCGCGGTTCGGTCTAACGATCGATGGATTTGACATGCCGGACGCGGTCCTCACGGGGGTGGAAACCCGAACGTCGTCGCCGCTGCGCATGCACCGTGGCGAGGACTTGCAAAGCCCCAGCGCCACTGGCCTGTACCCGGCTGGCGAGGGCGCGGGCTACGCCGGCGGCATCCTCTCGGCCGGAGTCGACGGCATCAAGGTCGGCGAAGCGGTGGCGCGCAGCCTGCTCCGCTTGGTATGAACCAAGCTACCAGACGCGGCCGGCCGGCAGATTCCTCGCGCCGTCGGTTCAACCGTTTTGCTGCGCGGCCTGCAGGGCGGCAATGCGCTCTTCGATCGGCGGGTGGGTGGAAAAGAGCTTGCCAATGCCGCCGGCAATGCCCAGTGCCTGCATGCTCTTGGGCAGTTCGGCCGGATGCAGCCCGCCCAGGCGTGCCAAGGCGTTGATCATTGGCTGGCGCTGGCCCATGAGTTGGGTGGAACCCGCGTCGGCGCGGAATTCGCGCTGGCGCGAGAACCAGGCGACCACGATCGCGGCCAGAAAGCCCAGCACGATATCGAGCACGATGGTGGTGGCGTAGTAACCGATGCCGGGGCCCGAGCGCTCACTGTTCTTGTTCAGGAAACCGTCGACCGCGTAGCCGATCACTCGCGAAAGGAACACGACGAAGGTATTCATCACGCCCTGGATCAGCGTCATGGTGACCATGTCACCGTTGGCTATGTGCGCCACCTCGTGGCCGATCACGGCCTTGACCTCTTCACGCGTCATGTTTTGCAGCAGGCCGGTGGAGACCGCTACCAGCGCGGAATTTTTGAACGCGCCGGTGGCAAAGGCATTGGGGTCGCCCTCGAAGATGCCGACTTCGGGCATGCCGATGCCGGCCTTCTCCGCAAAGCCGCGCACGGTCTCGACGATCCAGGCTTCGTCCTGGTTGCGCGGCTGGTCGATGACCTGCACGCCGGCGCTCCACTTGGCCATCGGCTTGCTGATCAAGAGCGAAATGATGGCGCCGCCAAAACCCATGATGAAGGCGAACACCAGAAGGCTGCCAAGGTTCAGGCCGTTGGCGCCGAGATAACGGTTGACGCCCAGCAGGCTGGCTACGATGCCCAGCACCACCACCACGGCCAGGTTGGTCATCAAGAACAGGGCGATACGTTTCATTCTGGCTCCACTAAAGAGTCGTTCAAAGGTCGGAGGAAGATGCGGCGTCAGCCGTCTTTTTCAAGGGGTGGCGCCGCGGACGAAACACCGTCACGTCATCATAAAAGCCGGGCAGCTCGTTGGCCTGCCACCACCCCGGGATACCCAGCAGCGGCAGGGGGGCAAAGGGCTTGCTGGCAAGCCAGCCAGCGTCCAGGCGCAGCGCCAGATCGGCATCTTGAGCTGCTTCTGAATTCATAGCATTAAACGTAATCAGCACGTGCGCTGTAATGCTTTTTCTTGGACGCACTAGCTGCTCCATCACAGCGTGGCCCACCAGTGTCACGCGGGCTTCACACCACAGCGCGCGCTGCCGCACGAAGAGTGCCTGCCAGTCGCGCGCCAGCAGGGCCTGCCAAAGAGCGGGCGGGGCCTCGAGCAGCGCGCCACTCTCGTCCAGCAGCGTACAGGCGTCGCGCAGCGGTCCTCGCACCGGGCCGACGCCCTGCGCGGCCAGTGCGCCGGCCTGCAACTCGTTCAGCCGCAGCTTGACCTGACCAAAACGCTGCCAGACCAGACCGTTGAAAAAGTCGTGCAGGTTGTTGCGCGTGGGCACGCAGCCGGTGTCGAAAATGAATTGCTCGTAGGCGGTTCCGGCCGGCAGTTCGGTGTGCTCTACGAAACGCAGCGGCGCGCCGCGTAGGGCATTGAGCGCCTCATGTACCGGCTTGCCATCGGCCACCGCTTGCGCCAACGGCAAGCCAAGCGCACGCCAGGGCGCGAGCCAGGCCGCTTGCCAATCCACCTCGGAAAACGCAGCGGCTCGCGTTCGGCTGGCCACGCTTTTCTTCGAAGCGTCAGGTTTGGACGCGCCAGGCCAGCGCCTCGCCCGAGCGCAAGGGTTTGAGCTCGCCCTCCCCAAAGGCAAAGCTGGCCGGCGGCGTCCAGCGCTCACGCACCAGGGTGAGCTTTCCGGTGTTGCGCGGCAGGCCATAGAAGGCCGGGCCGTGGACGCTGGCAAAACCTTCCAGCTTGTCGAGTGCTCCGGCTGCGTCAAAGGCCTCGGCGTACAGTTCGATGGCCGCGTGGGCCGTGTAGCAGCCGGCGCATCCGCTGGCGTGCTCTTTCAAATGCGCAGGATGCGGCGCACTGTCGGTGCCCAGGAAGAAGCGGTCGCTGCCGCTGGTGGCGGCCTGCACCAGCGCAAGACGGTGCTCCTCGCGCTTCAAGATCGGCAGACAGTAATAGTGCGGCCGAATTCCCCCCAGAAAGATGGCATTGCGGTTGTAGAGCAAGTGGTGCGCGGTGACGGTGGCGGCTGTGAACCGGCTGGCCTCCTGCACGTACTGCACGGCCTCGCGGGTGGTGATGTGCTCGAAGACGATTTTCAGCTCGGGAAAATCGCGCCGCAAAGGCATCAGCTGCTGCTCGATGAACACCGCTTCGCGGTCAAACAGGTCGATGTCCGGACTGGTGACTTCGCCGTGCACCAGCAGCGGCATGCCCGCCTTCTGCATGGCTTCGAGCGTGGCGTAGGTCTTGCGCAGCTCGGTAACCCCGGCATCGCTGTTGGTGGTGGCGCCTGCCGGGTAGAGCTTGGCTGCGACCACGCCAGCCTGCTTGGCGCGCGCGATTTCCTCCGGCGGCAGGTTGTCGGTGAGGTACAGCGTCATCAAGGGCTCGAATTCCACACCTTCCGGTACGGCTGCGAGGATGCGCTGCCTGTATTCCATTGCCTGCTGCGCCGTAGTCACAGGCGGGCGCAGGTTGGGCATGATGATGGCGCGGCCAAACTGCGCCGCCGTATGCGGCACCACGGTCAGCAGCGCCTCGCCATCGCGCACGTGCAGGTGCCAGTCGTCGGGGCGGGTGATGGTGAGGGTTTGGGGAGCGGAGGAAGGACTTTGCGCGGTCATGCGGGATATTGTCCCATCGTCCTTCACACTATTGAATTAGTAGCTGCTAGCGCTTTCTCTATATGCGCTGGAGGAAGATTTGGCTTTATTTTTTTGACCTACGGCGCGCGATGTTGAACTACTGGCGCCCGAGTCCATGTCTTGCCAACGCCGTGCCCTGATTCCGGGATTGGGGTCGGATCACGATTTCGAGCAGCTAAACTCGGGATCCGACCCCAATGCCTGCGTGTCGCGCTGACCGCAGGAACTGTCGCGGCCCAAACCAGCGGCCACCGCGCAAGGGCCGCCCCGCCGCGCTGGTGGCGTCCCCCTTGCGCATCGCGAAGCGAGGCTTAGAGAAGGGGCTGAGGACCGAGGCTCCAAGCCTGCCTGCGCAGGCTTGGACGGCTCCGAAGGGCTGCCGCCTCTGGCGCGGCTGCTCGGAGCGGCGCAGCCGCGCAGGCGGTTGCCCCTCAATGCCCCAGGATCTTGTTGAGAAAATCCTTGGTGCGTGGCTGGCGCGCTTCGGCGTTGTTGAAGAACTCCTCGCGCGTGCAGTCCTCCAGAATCTTCCCGCCCACGTCCATGAAGATCACGCGGTGCGCCACCTTGCGGGCAAAGCCCATTTCGTGGGTAACGCACATCATGGTCATGCCCTCGTTGGCAAGGCCGACCATCACGTCGAGCACTTCGCCGACCATCTCCGGGTCGAGGGCCGAGGTCGGCTCGTCGAACAGCATGACGATGGGGTCCATGGACAGCGCGCGTGCAATGGCGACGCGCTGCTGCTGGCCGCCCGAGAGCTGGCCGGGAAATTTGTCCTTGTGCGCCGACAGGCCGACGCGGTCAAGCATCTTGAGGCCACGCGTTTTGGCTTCGTCCGCGCTGCGCCCCAGCACCTTGACCTGTGCGATGGTCAGATTCTCGGTTACCGAGAGGTGCGGGAACAGCTCGAAATGCTGGAACACCATGCCCACGCGACTGCGCAGCTTGGGCAGGTTGGTCTTGGGATCGTGCACGGGCACGCCATCGACCCAGATTTCGCCCTTCTGGAACGGTTCGAGCGCGTTGATGGTCTTGATGAGCGTGGACTTGCCCGAGCCCGAAGGGCCGCAGACGACGACCACTTCGCCCTTCTGGATGCTGGTGGAGCAATCGGTCAGCACCTGAAAGCTGCCGTACCACTTGGAGACGTTTTTGAGTTCGATCATGAGAAGCCCTCAGCGGACAATGGCAATCTTGCGATGCAGCCGTTTGACGGCCCAGGACAGCGCAAAACAAATGACGAAGTAGACGACGGCTGCCGCCAGGTAGGCCTCGATCGGACGGCCGAAGTTCTTGCCGGCAATCTCAAAGCCCTTGAGCATGTCGTAGGCGCCGATGGCGTAGACCAGCGAGGTGTCCTGGAACAGGATGATGGTTTGTGTCAGCAGCACGGGCAGCATGTTGCGAAACGCCTGCGGCAGGATGATGAGCTTCATGTTCTGCCCGTAGGTCATGCCCATGGCCATGCCGGCAAACACCTGGCCGCGCGCAATCGACTGGATACCGGCGCGCATGATTTCGCTGAAGTACGCGGCCTCGAACGCAATAAAGGTCACCACCGCCGAGGTTTCTGCGCCAATCGGCCGGCCGATGATCGCGGGCATGAGCAGGAAGAACCACAAAATCACCATCACCAGCGGGATGCTACGCATGCCGTTGACGTAAATGACCGCTGGCGCCATCAGCCACTTGCGGCCCGAAAGCCGCATCAGCGCCAGCAGGGTGCCGAAAATCACGCCGCCAATCGTGGCCACCACGGTCAGCATGACACTGAAGTACAGGCCTTTGAGCACGAAGTTGCTCAGCAGGTCCCAGTTGTAGAACGAGAAGTCCAGGGCAAGCTTCATGTCAGTGCCCCCCGGCGCTGGCAGCGGCAATGAAGCCCGGCACGCGCGAGCGCTTCTCGATGAAGGCCATGACGCGGTTGATGGCGAAGGCCGACACCACATACAGCCCCGTCACTGCCAGATAAATCTCCACGCCGCGCGAGGTTTCCTCCTGCGCCTGCATGGCGAACATGGTCAGCTCGGCCACCGAGACGGCAAAGGCAACGGACGAGTTCTTGAAAATGTTCATGGTCTCGCTGGTAAGCGGCGGAACGATGATGCGCAGCGCCATGGGCAGCAGCACGTAGCGGTAGGTCTGAAAGGTGGTGAAACCCATCGCCATGCCCGCATAGCGCTGGCCGCGCGGAAGCGACTCGAGCCCGGAGCGCACCTGCTCGGCAATGCGCGCCGAAGTGAACAGACCCAGCGCAAAGACCACCAGCACGAACCCCGGCACGCGCTGCAGCGACGGGAAAAAAGACGGCAGCACGTGGTACCAGAGGAACAACTGCACCAGCAGTGGAATATTGCGAAACAGCTCCACCCAGGCATTGCCCAGGCGCACCACCCACAGCCGCCCTTGCAGCGTACGCAGCGTACCGACCACGCCGCCCAAGAGCAGCGCCAGCGCCAGCGAAAGCAGCGACACCGACACCGTCCAGCCCCAGGCGGAGAGCAGCCAATCGAGGTAGGTCACGTCGCCGCCCTTGCCGAAGCACCCAGGCACGTCGGTCTGACTCAGGGTGTCCGTACAGAACACCTGCCAATCCCAGCTCATAGCATTCCTTTGAGTTCGCGGTCCAGCCGCGCCACGAAAAAGCCCCCCCGAACCGCTGGCTCGAAGGGGGCTGGGAGTACTTTGCGCCTTACTTCTTGGCGTAGTCTTCCATCGGCTTGTCGTTCGGATTCGCCCACGCTTCCTTGGTCGCGTCGGACATCGGCAGGCCAATCTTGGTATTGGTAGGCGGCACGGGCTGCATGAACCACTTGTCGTAGAGCTTGGCCAGCGAACCATCAGCAATCTGGCGCTTGATGGAGTCGTCCACGGCCTTCTTGAACGCCGGGTCGTCCTTGCGCATCATGCAGGCGATGGGTTCCACCGACAGCACTTCCCCTACGATTTTGTAGTCGGCGGGGTTCTTAGCCTTGGAGATGTTGGCTGCCAGGATGGAGCCGTCCATCACAAACGCATCGGCGCGGCCGGTTTCCACCATCAGGAAGCTGTCGGCGTGGTCCTTGCCATAGACCTCCTTGAAGTCCAGGTTGCCTGCGCGCTCGTTCTTGCGCAGCGTTTGCACCGAGGTCGTGCCGGTGGTGGTGGCGACCGTGCGGCCCTTGAGATCCTTGATGGAGTTGATGCCCGAGTTGGCCTTCACGGCCATGCGCACTTCTTCCACGTAGGTGGTGACGGCAAAGGCCACGTCCTTCTGGCGCGCGGCATTGTTGGTGGTGGAGCCGCATTCAAGGTCCACGGTACCGTTGGTCACCAGCGGGATGCGATTTTGCGAAGTGACGGGCTGGTACTTGACGTCCAGCTTGGCCAGGCCCAGCTGCTTCTGGATGTCGTCCAGAATGCGCTCGCCCATTTCGGTGTGAAAGCCCACGTACTTGCCATTGCCCAGCGTATACGACAGGCCGGAGGACTCGCGCACGCCGAGCGTGACACTGCCCGAGTTCTTGATTTTGGCCAAGGTATCGCCGGCTTGCGCGAATGCGCTGCCGGCAGCCAGTGCCACGATGGCCGCAGCCAACAGATGTTTCTTCATGCTTTGTCTCCTTGGGGTATGTGCCTGAAACGGCGGATTTTAGGGGGATCGGCAGCTTTCGCCGGCCCACTCTTGGTGAAATTCAGAAGGGGACCTTGTCGGTCGGGTATTTCCAGAAGTCGCGCATCAGGTAGTTGACCGGGAGGTTCAGCGAACGGTTTTGCGGCGGGATGGGTCGCTGAAACCATTTGTCGTATATGGCGTAGATTTCTCGGGTCGTGATCAGGCGCCGCATTTCATCGTCGACCAGCTTCTTGAACGCCGCATCGCCCGGCGCCAGCATGATGGCCAGCGGCTCGGTGGTCACGAACCGCCCCACCACCTTGAGCGCCTGCGGATTCGGGCGTCCTGCGTTCAGGCCATAGAGCAGCACGTCGTCCATGACGAAGGCGTCGGCCTCGCCCTTTTCCACCATCTCGACAGCTCGGTTGTGGTCGGGTGCCTCAACGATGTTCAGGCCCATCAGATGCGCGCGGTTGGCCTGCTGCACGGCACCCAAGGGAGTCGAGCCTTTGGTGGAGACCACCGTTTTTCCGGTCAAATCCTCCAGCCGGCTGGCCGAGCTGGCAGCGGGCACCAGCAGGCGCGCGCCGGTGATGTAGTGTGGGATCGTGAAGGCGACCCGCTTGCGGCGCTCGGCGTTGTTCGTGGTCGACCCGCATTCCATGTCGGCCTTGCCTTGCGCCACCGTGTCGACGCGATTGGCCGAGGTGACCGGTACCAGTTCGACCGCCATGTCCTTCTTGCCGGTCTGTCTGCGCACGGTGTCTGCAAGATGCAGGCACAAGTCCATCGCATAGCCAATGGGTCGACCGGTTTTTTCGTCCACGTAGGAGAAAGGCACCGAGGACTCGCGGTAGGCAATCACCAGCTTGCCGCCCGAGAGCACCCGCTCCAGTACGCCGGGCGCTGCCAGGCACGAAGCACTGGCGGCGCTGCCCAAGACCAACCAGGCCAGACGAGTGAGAAGCTTCATGATGTGCGGACTGCTGCAGCCGGTGAGACGCGAGGAGTGGAGGCGGCGAATGTACGGGCGTGCCCTGCGGGCATCCAATGCCAATTGCGCGCGTGAACATGCAAAACAATCATGAAGGGGCGACCGCGCCTTTTTGCTCGCACAGGAAATCCCACAGTGCGTCGCGCTTGCTGCGTCCACCCTCGCGGGCGCTGGGGCGTTCGCGGCAAATGCGCACGTCCATGGTCATTTTCAGCCCCGGCAACTCGGGTGGCGCTGCGCTGACGAGTCGACGTGCGCGCAAGTCCTTCTTGACCGCGCTGAGCGGAAGGAAGGCGATGCCGTGGCCTTCGAGGGCCATGGCCTTGAGACCCTCGGCCATATCGGTTTCGTACATCCGATCGAGGTGCAGAGGCACGGGCGATTCCTTCAGAAGCAACTCGGTGAGCCGCCCCAGATAGGCGCCCGGTGCATAGGCCAGATAGGGAAGCGGACTCGCCGTGCTGCCGGGCAGACAGTACAAAGGGCGTCCATCGGCTCCCGGCCGCACATAGGGCGCAAGCACTTCCTGGCCGAGGCTCAGCATTTCGTAGCGGTTGGTGTCGAGCTGAAAAGGCTGGGAAGCATGGTGGTATGTGACCAGCAAATCGCAACTGCCCTCCACCAGCCGCATCACCGCGTCGTGCACGTTCAGCGCAATCAAACGGCTCTTGAACGGCCCGAAACGCTCGCGCATGCGCGAGACCCATTCAGGGAAAAAGGTGAAGGCCAGCGTATGCGGCACCGCGAACTCGATCATGTCCTGACTGGAAGTGCCGTGCGCGCGCAGCACGGCGCGGGTGCTGTGCAGCGCCTGCAGCATTTCGATGGACTGCTCATACAGCGTGCGGCCGGCAGGCGTCAGGCGCGTCGGGTACGAGCTGCGATCCACCAGATCCGTGCCCGCCCAGGCCTCAAGCGCCTGGATGCGGCGCGAGAACGCAGGCTGCGTGACATGGCGCAGCTGGGCCGAGCGGCTGAAACTGCGCGTCTCGGCCAGACTCACGAAATCTTCGAGCCATTTGGTTTCCATCGCGGCGATTATCTGCTCAGGCATGCCGCTTTCGCACGCAGCTGTTGCGTTCCACGCATAATGTTTTGCGCCCACGTCGCCGCGCCCTGTGCGCTGAACTGGCGTCTCTGTTTTGCTCCTTCTTTTGCATGTCTTCACCCGAACCACCTCCGCCATCGCCCGATGGCGACACCCCACGCTCGCTTGCCCTGGAAGACTGGCTCACCGTGCTGACCATGGCGGGTCTCGCCCTCGTCACCTTTGCCAACGTGCTGGTGCGCTATTTCACCGACGCCTCCTTTGCCTGGACCGAGGAGTTCTCGGTGTTTCTGATGATTGTGCTGGCCCTGGTGGGCGGCTCGGCCGCTGTAGCGCGCGATCGGCATATCCGGATTGAGTTCTTTTCCAGCAGCGGCAGCGCAGTGCGCCGGCGGCGTCTGGCGCAGCTGGGCGCCCTGATGGTCGCGGTGCTGTTCACGTTGATGGCGGCGCTGAGCGTGCGCCTGGTGTGGGACGACTACCGCTATGGCGAGACCTCGCCGGGGATTGGTGTGCCGCAGTGGTGGTACTCGATATGGTTCCCCCTCCTCACCGCGCTGATCGCCCTGCGCGCGCTGGGCTTGCTGCTGCGCATCTCCCGCCGCACACCCGCGCCATGATTGCAAGCCTGCTGTTTGCCGCCTTCGCGGTGTTTTTGCTGGCGGGCGTGCCTGTAGGTGCGGCGTTGGGTCTGGCCGGGGCTGCCGCGATTGCGCTGGCCAACCAGCAAACGCAGTGGTTCGGACTGCTGGCGGTGCCGCAGAATTTCTACGCCGGCCTGGGCAAGTACCCGCTGCTGGCCATTCCGATGTTTGTGCTGGTCGGCTCGATATTCGACCGTTCTGGCGTGGCGGCGCGCCTCGTGAACCTGGCTGTGGCCATGGTCGGGCGCGGGCCCGGCATGCTGCCCTTGGTGGCGATTGGCGTGGCCATGTTCCTGGGCGGCATTTCGGGTTCAGGCCCGGCCACCGCTGCGGCCATTGGCGGCGTCATGCTGCTGGCCATGCAGCGCGCCGGATACCCGCCTGCCTTTTCGGCCAGCGTGGTGGCGGCCGCCGCCTCGACCGACATCCTGATCCCGCCTTCGGTCGCCTTCATCGTCTATTCGGTGTTGGTGCCCGGTGCTTCGGTGCCGGCACTGTTCGCCGCAGGCCTGGTGCCGGGCATGCTGGCCGGGTTGGCGCTGGCCATTCCCACGGTATGGCTGGCGCGGCGCCACCGCATGGGGCAGCTCGAAGCCGATTTGCCGCGCCCACCGTTTTGGCGCAGCCTGCGCGAAGCCAGCTGGGGGCTGGCCGCACCGGTGCTGATTCTGGGCGGTATGCGCGCGGGCTGGTTCACACCGACCGAGGCGGCTGTGGTGGCGGTGTTCTATGGCTTGTTTGTCGGCATGGTCATTTACCGGACCATTCGGGTGCGCGACCTGTTCGTCATCCTGCGCGAGTCGGGCGAGCTGTCGGCGGTGATTTTGCTGGTCGTGTCGCTCGCCGCCATTTTTGCCTTCTCGCTCTCGACGCTGGGCGTGATCGACCCGATCACCAACGCCATCGTGCACTCCGGGCTGGGCGAAGGTGCGGTGCTGGCGATGATCATTCTGATGCTGATCGTGCTGGGCATGTTCCTCGACGGCATCTCCATCTTCCTCATCTTCGTGCCGCTGATGATGCCGATCCTGCGCCACTACCAGTGGGACCCGGTGTGGTTTGGCGTGATCCTCACCCTCAACGTCGCCATCGGCCAGTTCACTCCGCCGATGGCGGTGAACCTGATGGTCTCGAGCCGCATTGCCGGCGTGCGCATGGAAGACACGACGCGCTGGGTGCTGTGGCTGGTGGGCGCCATGTGCGTTGCCATGCTGTGCGTCATCGTCTGGCCGCAACTGGCCCTCTGGCTGCCCCACACCCTGGGTTACTGATTTTTCACAAGGAGACTGAAACCATGAAACTGCGTACCTTCCTCACCTCGGCCGTGGCCGCCGCCGCTGCGCTGGCCTTCAGCGCGCCCGCCGCGCTGGCGCAGAGCAACTACAAGAGCGAGTACCGCATGTCGCTGGTGCTGGGCACAGCCTTCCCCTGGGGCAAGGGCGGCGAACTGTGGGCCAACAAGGTGCGCGAGCGCACCAACGGTCGCATCAACATCAAGCTCTACCCCGGCGTGTCCTTGATCCAGGGCGACCAGACGCGCGAGTTTTCCGCGCTGCGCCAGGGCGTGATCGACATGGCCATTGGCTCGACCATCAACTGGTCGCCACAGGTCAAGCAGCTCAACCTGTTCTCGCTGCCCTTCCTGATGCCCGACTACGCCGCCATTGACGCGCTGACCCAAGGCGAGGTCGGCAAGAGCTTGTTCACCACGCTGGACAAAGCCGGCGTGGTCCCGCTTGCCTGGGGCGAGAACGGCTACCGCGAAATCTCCAACTCCAAGCACCCCATCAAGACCCCGGCGGACCTGAAAGGCATGAAGATTCGCGTCGTCGGCTCGCCGCTGTTTCTCGACACCTTCACCGCCCTGGGCGCCAACCCGACGCAGATGAGCTGGGCCGACGCACAACCCGCCATGGCCAGCGGCGCCGTCGATGGACAAGAGAACCCCCTCGCCATCTTCACCGCCGCCAAGCTGCACAGCGTGGCGCAGAAGTACCTGACGCTCTGGGGCTACATTGCCGACCCGCTGATTTACGTCGTCAACAAGGAAGTGTGGAACAGCTGGACCCCTGCCGACCGCGAAATCGTTCGCCAGGCCGCCATCGAAGCCGGCAAGGAGGAAATCGCGCTGGCCCGCAAGGGCGTGATTGAAGCCGACAAGCCCCTGCTCAAGCAGATCGAAGGCCTGGGCGTCACCGTCACGCAACTCACCCCCGCCGAGCGCGACGCCTTCGTGCAGGCCACGCGCCCGGTCTACAACAAGTGGAAGGGCCAGGTAGGAGCTGACTTGGTGAACATGGCCGAGAAAGCGATTGCGGCGCGCAAGCAGTAAGCACTGCTGCGCTGCGAGCCATCAACCCCGCTGCGGCGGGGTTTTCTTATTTTGATAGCTGAAACTTCTTGACTGGTAAGCGCTAGACCGGTTTTTGACCACTATTTTGCTGCAACGCCCACATCTGCGCATAGCGCCCGCCCGCGGCCAAAAGCTCGGCGTGGGTGCCGCGCTCGACGATGCGCCCGCCATCCATCACCAGGATCTGGTGCGCGTCGACCACGGTGGAGAGGCGGTGCGCGATGACCAGCGTGGTTTTGCCGCGCGCGACGCTGCGCAGCTCGGCCTGGATGGCGCGCTCGTTGGCCGAATCAAGTGCCGAGGTGGCTTCGTCGAACACCAGGATGGGCGGGTTCTTGAGCAGGGTGCGGGCAATCGCCACGCGCTGCTTTTCGCCGCCCGAGAGCTTCAAACCGCGCTCACCCACCATGGTGTCGTAGCCCTTGGGCGTACTGGCGATGAAGTCATGGATGTGCGCGGCGCGCGCCGCCTGCTCGACCTTCTGCTGCGTGGCGCCCGGCCGGCCGTAGGCGATGTTGTAGGCCACGGTGTCGTTGAACAGCACGGTGTCTTGCGGCACGATGCCCAGCGCCTCGCGCACGCTGGCCTGTGTCACATCGCGCATCTCCTGCCCGGCGATGGTGATGCGGCCCTGCTGGATGTCGTAGAAGCGAAACAGCAGCCGCGCCAGGGTGGACTTGCCGGCGCCAGACGGCCCGACCACGGCCACCGTCTTGCCGGCAGGAATCTCAAAACTCACGCCGCGCAGAATGGGGCGGTCAGCCTCGTAGGCAAAGTGCACGTCTTCAAAGCGCAGGGCCGGGCTGCTGCTGTGCGAAAGCACCAAGGGCTCGGCGCCCGGCGCATCGGCCACTTCGCGCTCGCGGTCCATCAGCGTGAACATCTTGTCCAGGTCGGTCAGGTTCTGCTTGATTTCGCGGTAGATCACGCCAAAGAAGTTCAGCGGGATGTAGAGCTGGATCATGAAGGCGTTGACCATCACCAGGTCGCCCAGTGTCATGCTGCCATTGGCGACACCCTGCGTGGCGCGCCACAGCATGGCCACCAGCGTGGTGGCGATGATGGCCTGCTGGCCGGCGTTGAGCATGGACAAGGTGCTCTGGCTCTTGAGCCGCGCGCGGCGCAGGCCCTCCAGGCTTTCGTCGTAGCGCAGCGCCTCGAAGTCTTCGTTGTTGAAGTACTTCACCGTCTCGTAGTTGAGAAGCGAATCGACCGCCTTGGTGTGCGCGGCCGAATCGAGCAGGTTGGCCTCGCGCCGGAACTTGGTGCGCCACTCCGTCACCACCACGGTGTAGCTGATGTAGAGCACCAGCGCGGCCAGCGTGATCCAGACGAACCACATATCGAACTGGTTGCCCAGCACCGAGAGCACCAGCACCACCTCGACCAGGGTGGAGACGATGTTGAACAACGCAAACGACACCAGCGACTCGATGCCGCGCACGCCGCGCTCGATGTCGCGCGTCATGCCGCCGGTCTGGCGCTCCAGGTGAAAGCGCAGCGACAGGCCGTGCAGATGCCGAAACGTCTCCAGCGCAATCGAGCGCGCCGCGCCCTGCGTGGCCTTGGCAAACACCAGCTCGCGCAGCTCCGTGAACATCGAGGTCATCAGCCGCAGCGCGCCATAACCCAGCAGCAGCGCCACGGGAACGACCAGAAGCGCGGTGGCGCCTCCGGGCGGCAGTTGCATCGCATCCACCAGGCGCTTCAATACCAACGGCACGCCCACGTTCGACAACTTGGCGCCCAACATGAAGGCGAGCGCTGCGGCCACACGCCCCTTGTAGCGCCACAAATAGGGCACGAGCCGCCCAAGCGTCGCCCAATCGGAGCGGGTGCGGGGCTGGCCGTCGGTCGGTGCTGGGGGAGGAGAATCGCCGTGGTGGCGCATTGGGGGACAATTCGTCGTGTTGAATCCAACCGATTGTTGCCCATGCACGAACTGCCCGTCTTGCCGCCGCTTGCCTTGCCCTCCAACCACGAACTGGTGCTCAAGGTGATTCCGCTGCCCGCGGACACCAATGGGAACGGCGACATCTTCGGCGGCTGGGTCATGGCCCAGGTGGACCTGGCCGGCTCGGTGCTGCCGGCGCGCTACATCCGCGGCCGCATGGCGACGGTGGCGGTGAACGAATTCATCTTCAAGCAACCGGTGCGCGTTGGCGACATCTTGTCCTTCTTCTCGCACGTCACTCGCATCGGCCGCACTTCCATTACCGTGGAAGTGGAGGTGTATGCCGAGCGACGCGCCGGCGACAGCGGCGAGTACCGCAAGGTGACCGAGGCGCGTGTCACCTACGTGGCCATTGATGCGGACGGGCGGCCGCGGGCGATCGTGTTGCCAAGCGCGGTCTGAGCCCGCTCGCTGCGGGCAGTCAGGCGCGCCCCGAGGGGCAAGAGCGCTGGGTCCTGGGAGCGCCCGCACTTTGCGCCGGGCTGGCCAAAAAGAGCGCCAGCGCCTGATCCGTCAGCTCATCGAGTGAGCGGGCGCCGCCAGGCTTGAACCACTGCACCGACCAATTGAGCGCGCCCAGAATGAACAGGCGCGCGGTGGCCGGCGCGGCCCTGAGAACACCTTGGCCGTGCAGCGCGTCGAGCACGGGGGTCCAGCAGGCTTCGTAGGCGTCGGTGAGGGCAGCGATCTCCTGGCGCTGGGCCGGGGTGAGCGAACGCCATTCATAGAGCATCACCGGGATGAAATCGGCGCGCGGCCCGTGCAGCACCTCGAAGTGCTGGCGCACCAGACTGCTCAGCTGCTCGCGCGCGCTGGCGCCCTGCGGCAATGCGGCCAGCGCGTCCTTCTGACTTTGCGTGGCGAACGCCATGCCCTCCTGTACCACCACGTGGAGCAAGGCGTTCTTGCTCTCGAAATGGTAGAAAGGCGAGCCGCTGCGCATGCCCACGGCAGCTGCAATGTCGCGCGTACTGGTGCCCTCAAACCCCTTGGCACGAAACAGGCGCGCCGCCGCTTCGATCAGCTGGCGGCGCCGGTTGCCTTCGTCCAGATCGGCGCGCTGCTTGGGGGGCCGGCCGCGCTTTTTCGGCGTATCGGGCGCAAGTGATGTCGGCATGCGGCGAACTTAGCAAAGCCGACATACTTAAGCAAGCAGTTGCTTTGTGAAAGTCCTTCGCGCTGAATCTACCCGGCGCCGAACCCCACCGCTCAAGCGGCCGCAGACACCGGTTCCACCTGCCGGGGTTTGGGCGCGGCGCGCACGCTGGTGCCCACGTCAATTTCGCCGGAAAGCTGGCCGCCTTCTTCCACCACCAGCTTGCCGTAGCGGATCTTGCCGCTGACTTTGCCCGTGCTGAAGATGACGAGCTTTTGGCGCACGGTGAGCGATCCGTCGAAGCTGCCGCGGATTTCGGCAATGTCAATTTCCGCCGATCCGCGAAACGCTCCTTCCTCGGAAATCTGGATGACGCGCGAATCCATCGTTGCTTCTACTGTGCCTTCCACGACCAGGGTGTCGCAATCGGTGATCTCCACGCCCTTGAGCTTGATGTTGGGCCCGACGGTCAGCTTGCTGCCGGCGCTGCCCGCTGCCGCAGGAGAGACCACACTCGGGGGCGGCTGCGTAGGCATCGGGGCGGGGGCGCTGGCATGGCGCGGCTGAAAAGACTCGGGTTCACGTTTGCCAAAAAACGGGGTTTGCACGGCCATCGGACCTCCTGATTGAACAAGCGCCGATCGTAGGAAGGCGCAAGCCGCGGCCCGCGCAGCCAGGCGCAAGTTGCGTAAGCAAACGGTTCAATGCTTGCATGCGCTTGCATCCTTTGCGCCGGCTCACACCGCGTTACCGCATGTGCCGTGCCGCTCAGGAAACGATGTATGCCCCGGCTCCCGTCGCCATCAAGGTTCCATCGGGGCCAAAAAACTCCATGCGGGTGCTGGCGACGCGCGAACCCAGGCGCAGCACCTTGGCATGCAATTCGAAATGCTCGCCGATGCCGGGGCGCAGATAGTCCACCCGCAAGTCGATGGTGCCCAGGCGCGTAAAGCGGTGCAGACGCTGCGAGGGCGGTTCGTCCATGTGCTTGGCGCCCACGGCAGCCATGACGGCCAGGCCGCCCATGGCGTCGAGCCCGGCGCTGATCGCGCCGCCATGGACCCGGTTGTAGGCATAGTGGCCCACCAGCTCGGGACGCATGTCGATGCGCCCAATGGCGCCATCGGCGTGCAAGGACAGCACCTTGAGGCCGAGCACCTGATTAAAGACAATTTTTTCTTCGAAAATTTCCTTCAAGGCATCGATGAACGCTGCTTCCAGGACGGGAGCCGGGCGAGGTGGGGTCGGATTTTTTGGCGGATTCATAATTCAATGCTAGTGCAAGGCGTCGGCGCAAGTGCTCGTCGGGCCTTCAGCGCAGCCTCAATCGTCCCGACCCGCCCGAGACCATTTCGCCGATTTGCGCCGCAGCGCCAAAGCCATGGCGCTCAAACACTGCCAGCACATCGGTCACAGCGCTGGCAGCGCACGACACCAGCAGGCCGCCGCTGGTCTGCGGGTCGGTGAGCAGGGCGCGGTCGGCGGCGGAAAAATCCGGCGGCAAGTCGACTTGCGCACCATAGCCGTCCCAGTTGCGCCCCGAGGCGCCCGTCACCGTTCCCTGCGCAGCCAGCTCGCGCACGCCGGGCAGCAGCGGTACCTTGACCCAGTCGATGGCGACATCCGCCCGGGCGCCGCGCGCCAGCTCCAGCGCGTGGCCGGCCAGGCCGAAACCGGTGACGTCGGTCAGAGCGTGCACGCCGGCCAGCGCCGCCAGGTCGGGGCCAGGAGTATTGAGCTTCGTGGTCACCGCAATCATCTGTTCGTAGCCCGCTTCGGACAGCAGCCCTTTTTTCAGTGCTGCCGACATCACCCCCACGCCCAAGGGCTTGCCGAGAATGAGCTGGTCGCCCACCCGCGCGTCCGAATTGCGCTTGATTTTCTTCGGGTGCACGACACCGAGCGCCACCAGACCATAGATCGCCTCTACCGAATCGATGGTGTGGCCGCCGGCAATCGGGATCCCTGCCTCGCGGCAGACCGATTCGCCGCCTTCGAGAATCTTGCCGATCACCTCGGTGGACAGCACGTTGACCGGCATGCCAACCAGCGCCAGCGCAAAAATCGGCGTGCCACCCATGGCATAGACATCGCTGATCGCGTTCGTCGCGGCGATGCGGCCGAACTGGTAGGGGTCGTCGACGATGGGCATGAAGAAGTCGGTCGTGGCAATCACCGCAATGTCGTCCGACAACTGGTAGACCGCAGCGTCGTCTGCGGTCTCCAGCCCCACCAGGAGCTGGGGCGGCACCGGCATCTTGTTGGTGTTTTTCAGTATCTCGCTGAGTACCCCCGGCGCAATCTTGCAGCCGCAACCGCCGCCATGCGAGAGCGAAGTCAGGCGGGGGCTTGAGGAAGCCTTGGGGATTGAGGGTTCAGCAGTCATCGGTTGATTTCTCCAGCAGTTCGTTCAACAAGGCCAGCAAAGTGGCGCGCTCGCGCGCCGGCTCAAACAGCGGCGCCCGCAGCGCGCACTGGGCGGCCAAATGCGCCAGTATGGCCGGCTCGGCCCGGCAGCGCTCGAGCCACGCCGCGAGCGCTGCCGAATCGCCAACGTCGAAATAGCCGCCGTAGTCAGCCCCCAGCATGCCGACGTTGCCGGAAATTCGGCTCGCCAGCACCGGCGTGCCGCTGCGCACCGCTTCCATCACGACGTGCGCCCCACCCTCCATGCGGCTCGGGTGTACCAGCACATGCGCGCGCTGAATGCGCCGCCGCGTCGCCTCGTGGGACAGTGCGCCGAGCCAGCGGTAGGTCGGAACACAATGTGCCAGCACTGCGGCCTCCTGCCCAAGCGCTTCTTCCAGCGGCGCGCCCACATGGTCGAGAAGAATGTCCGGGTGGCCCGCCAGGCGCCGTGCGGCTTCGAAGTAAGTGCGTGGTGATTTCTCCTCACGCAGGTGGCCCACCATCAGCGCGCGCAGAGGGTTCGGCGCTTTGGCAAGGCGCTTGCGTGCGGAGCAGGACTGAAAGCACACCACCGCCTTGGCGCGGACTTCGGGCGGCAGGTCCAGCACCGCCTTTTCGTGCAACACGATGAGCCGGTCTGCCAATTGCACGGACATTTGCGCGCTGGCGTCGGTGGCAAGGTCGCGGTACAAATCCGTGCCGGTCAGCACCACGACGAGTGGCCGCGTGGGGGCCGCGCGCGCAAAGCGCTCAATGGACGGTGCCGAGCGGCGCGCGTGCAAGGCCACCAGCAGATCGGCGCGCGGACTGCTGGCGTCCCATGCATTCGTGATCCGGACCCGATAATGGTCCGCAAGCAGCCGCGACCATCGCTTTGCGGTCTGCCAATTGCCATTGTTGGCGTCGGCAAGCGCAGGCGTGACGAGACACAGTTCAGGAAGGGCCATGCAACTGCTTATACAGGCACACGCGCCAACGCGCAGGCCCGCACCCGGAGCTGCGGACAGCCCAGGGCTGCGCATCCGCAGCGCGGATGCTGAGCAAATCGCCCTGGCCCTGCGCGAGGGCCGCGAGCAGTTGCTGGCGATGTTCTCCGGCTTCGAGGCGGCCCTTGGCACCCAGGGGCTTGCCATTGCTTTCGATCCGGTGCTGAACCTGCCGCTGTGGGAGCTGGGCCACATCGGCTGGTTCGAAGAGTGGTGGATTCGCCGCAACCCCGAGCGCACACGCGGTACGCACTGCAGCGCTGCTCTGCACTGCCTTGACTCGCTATTGCCTGGGGCCGATGCGCTTTACGACTCGTCGAACGTCCCGCATGCCACGCGCTGGCGTCTGGCGTTGCCGGATGCGGACGCGACACGCGCCTACCTTGCACGGGTGCGCGAGCAAACCCTGGCGCTGCTGCCGACGGGCGCGGCCGATGCCCAGGCGCTCTATTTCTTTCGGCTGGCGCTTCTGCACGAGGACATGCACCGCGAGGCCTGGTTCATGATGGCGCAGCACCTGAACATCGAGCTTGGCCTTGCTCGGCCTGAAGCCTGCGGCGCGCTGCCTCAGGACCCAGGCGAATGGGCGGTGCCCGGTGGTGCGCGGCGCGTGGGCGGCGGCGCTGAAGGGTTCTCTTTCGACAACGAACTGCAAGCCCATACGCCTTTCGTTGAACCCTTTCGAATGGACCGCGCTGCCATGACCTGGCGGCGCTACCTGCCCTTTGTGCAAGCCGGCGGCTACGACGACGCAGGACTGTGGACGCCCGAAGGCTGGCAATGGCGTCAGCAGCACAGCGATGGCATGCCTTTGCATACGCGGATCGCAGACGGCGAATGGCAGCAGCGGCGCTTTGGCCACTGGAGAGTGCTGAACCAAGACACTCCGGCCATGCACCTGAGCGCGCACGAAGCCGCCGCCTGGTGCCGCTTTGCCGGACGCCGGCTACCCACGGAATTCGAGTGGGAGAGCGCAGCGCGCCTGGCAGCCGAGCAGACCGAAGCCTTTGATTGGGGCCGGGTGTGGGAATGGACGGCCAGCGCGTTCGCACCCTACGCCGGTTTTGCGCCGCACCCGTACCGTGACTATTCGGCGCCATTTTTCGACGGTCGGCCGGTGCTGCGCGGCGGCTCTTTTGCCACCCATGCGCGCATGCTGCATCCAGCCTACCGCAATTACTTCACCGCGGACCGGCGGGACGTGTTTGCAGGCTTTCGCTCGTGCGCCATGGGCTGAGCCAAGCGCCGGATCAAACAATGCCGGCGCCCAAATACAGTTGCGCCGCTCAAAGCTGCAATCCACATCGAGAGCTATTATTTATATAGCTAACAGCGCCTATGAATAGAGCGCTAGAGGCCATTTTTACTCAAAATTTACCATGTCTGCCGGCGCCTTGGGCAAAGCGCGCTGCGCCGCGCAAGGCGTCTGCCAGACAGGCTCGCCCACCTTGCCATTCCTGCAGCAGCGCCTCGGCGGTGGCCAGTCCGTCCTGAGCGAGCACGCTGGCCCGGTCCGCGCGCAGGGTTCGCTGAGGAAAGACAACCAGGCTGCGCGCCAGTTCCAGGGCAGCCTCCAGCGATTGCCCGGGCGCAACGACGCGGTTGCACAGGCCAATGGCCAGGGCCTCGGTCGCGTCGACCTTGCGCCCGGTCAGAATCAAATCCAGGGCCCGCCCCAGTCCAATCAGACGCGGTAAACGCACCGTGCCGCCATCGATCAGCGGCACGCCAAAGCGGCGGCAATAGACGCCCATGTACGCGTCTGATTCCATCACCCGCAGGTCGCACCACAGCGCCAGTTCCATGCCACCCGCCACGGCGGCGCCCGCGACGGCGGCAATGACGGGTTTGGACAACTGCAGCCGACTCGGGCCCATCGGGGCTTCAGGCTGCGCCTGGCCGGGATCAAAGTCGAGGGCTTGGGCCAGCGCCTCGGGGTCGGTCCCCTGGGCCCCCAAGACGGCCGCCGCCTGCAGGTCCCAGCCGGCGCAAAAGTGCCCGCCCGCGCCGTAAAACACCGCCACGTCGGCGCCGTCGTCCTGCTCGAAAGCGACGAACGCCGCGTGCAGGGCCTGGGCGCTCGCGCGGTCCACCGCATTGCGCACCTGAGGACGGCTGAGTGTCACGAGCGTGACGCGGTCGAATTTTTCGGTGTAGACGTTCATGGTGTTCTGCACGACATTTCGGCCGACGCTCTTGGGGTTAGCCCCCGCTTGCCGTATGCCCGGGGTGCGGGCACATTATTTATGCAAAGTCGGTGCTTTGCAAAACTACCGGAGACTTCGTGCAGTTCCTGCAATTGTTGGTCAGCGGCATCTCTCAGGGCTGCATCTACGGATTAATCGCACTCGGTTTCGTTCTTATTTACAAGGCGACCGAAGCCGTGAGCTTTGCCCAGGGCGAGCTGATGATGCTGGGCGCGTTTTGCGGCCTGGCGCTGATGACCGTGCTGGGCTTTCCGTTCTGGCTGGCGGTACCGGCCACCATCGTGGCCATGGGCCTGTTTGGCGTGGTGCTCGAGCGCGTCGTCATCCGCCCCATTCTTGGCCAGCCCCTGTTTTCCATCGTGATGCTGACCATTGGCGTGGGCTACGTGCTTCGCGGCCTGGTCACCATGATTCCAGGCATCGGCACCGAGACCCACACCCTCCCCGTGCCGTACAAGGACATGCCGTTGCGGGTGGGCGAACTGGTGCTAAGCGCCGAGCAGGTGGTGGTGATCGGCGCCACGGCGGTGCTGTGCCTGCTGCTGTACGCGATGTTTCGCTTCAGCAAGCTGGGCGTGGCCATGCAGGCAGCATCACAAAACCAGCTCGCCGCCTACTACATGGGCATTCCGGTGCAGCGCCTGAACGGCCTGGCATGGGGGCTGGCAGCGGCCGTTGCCGCGGTGGCAGGCCTGCTGCTCGCGCCCATCACCTTCGTGCACGCGAACATGGGCTTCATTGGTCTCAAGGCCTTCCCCGCCGCCGTCGTGGGCGGCTTTGGGAGCCTGCCGGGTGCCATCGTCGGCGGCCTGGTCATTGGCATGGTCGAATCGCTCTCCGGTTTTTATCTGCCCGAAGGCGTGAAGGACGTCGCGCCGTACATCGTGGTGCTGATCATGTTGATGGTCAGACCCAACGGCTTGTTTGGCGAACGCTTGAGCAAGAAAGTATAGGAATGGCACTCCCCCGATGCGCCTTCGGCGCCTCCCCCGCAAGGGGGCGATACCAGTGGCCCGGCAAAGCCGGCTCCACGGTATCCCTGGTATTGGGCAGCGCCGGTTGCACGCGCCATGGGCCATGGACCAGCAGGGCGATGCACTGATATGCGTTTTCTCTTCAAAACTTCCTATTCGCAGGACCTGCGGCTGGCCAAACACGGCGGGCATTTGTTTTGGTATGGGCTGCTGGGGATTGCGCTCCTGGCGGCCCCTTGGTTCACTCCGGAATACTGGTTGGCGCAGCTCACCTTTGTGCTCATTTACGCCATCGTCGGTCTGGGCTTGATGCTGCTGGCCGGCTTCACCGGTTTGTTCTCGCTCGGGCACGCGGCCTTTGTGGGCGTGGGGGCGTACACGCAGGCAGTGCTCACCGGCATGGGCTGGCCTTTTCTGCTTTCACTGGCATGTGCGGCGGGCATTTCCGCAGCGGTGGGTGTCATCGTGGGGTTGCCCGCGATGCGGGTCAAGGGCATTTACCTGGGCATGGCAACGCTGGCTTTCGGCTTCATCGTGGAAGAAGGTTTCGCCCGCTGGGAAAGCGTGACCGGAGGCAATTCGGGCAAGACGGTCTTGATGCCCGAAGTCTTTGGCGTGCCGCTCGACTCGGCCATGGCGTTTTATTTTCTGTGCCTGGTCATCACGGTGGCCTGCACGCTGATCATCCTCAACCTGCTGCGTTCACCGACTGGACGAGCGTTCGTCGCCATTCGCGATTCGGAGATTTCGGCGCAGAGCATGGGCATCCACCTGGCGTACTACAAGACCCTGTCGTTCGGCCTCTCGGCCGCATTCGCCGGCATCGGCGGCGCACTGTATGCGCACAAGCTGCAGTTCATCTCGCCAGACCAGTTCAGCATTTTGCAATCCATCGACCTGCTGCTGATGATTGTCATTGGCGGCCTGGGCTCGGTGCATGGCGCTTTCCTTGGGGCGATCTTTCTGATCTCCATGCCCCAACTCATTGCGCTGGGCAAAGACTGGCTGCCCGATTCCGTTGGCCAGTCGCCCGGCCTGCAGGGCCTGGTGTACGGCGTGGTACTGATCAGCTTTGTGCTGTTCGAACCCATGGGGCTCTATGGCCGCTGGCTCAAGGTGCGCACCTGGCTGCAGATGTTCCCGTTCTATCGCCAGGGAATGTTCAAGCGGCAGAAGTCTTTTCAGAAGTCGGACAGATTGAGATGAAACACTCCCCGAGTCGCTTCGCGCCGCCATGCAGCCGCCAGAGTCGGCAGCCCTTCGGGAATGTCCAAGCCTGCAGAGGCAGGCTTGGAGCCGCACCCCTGCGCCCCGCTCTCGCCTCGCTGCGCGATGCGGGAGGGAGACGCCCCCGGCGCCCGGGGTGCAGACAACATCGGTATGTCGCGGCCGCGGCCACTGTGCGGGGGGCACTGGCTGCGGTCTCGCCCTTTTCGTGGGCTGTGGGTGGCGCAAAGCGCTATGGACAACTGAAATGACCGCTAGCGTTTCCACCATGGCCGACGAAATCCTGCTCAGCGCCAAAAACCTCAGCGTACGCTTTGGCGGCGTGCTGGCGGTCAGCGATGTGAGCTTCGACGTGCGCCGGGGCGAAGTATTTACGCTGATCGGCCCCAACGGTGCCGGCAAGACCACCGTGTTCAATCTCATCAGCCGCATCTACACCCCCACGGCGGGCCACATCGAATGGTCGGGACCGGACGGCCCCATCATGCTGACCCAGCAACCCCCGCATACAGTCGCCGGGCTGGGCATTGCGCGCACCTTCCAGAACATCGAGTTGTTCGAGCACGCCAGTGTGCTGCACAACCTGCTGATTGGCC
Organism: Burkholderiaceae bacterium; assembly: GCA_023954035.1. GTDB lineage: Bacteria > Pseudomonadota > Gammaproteobacteria > Burkholderiales > Burkholderiaceae_C > Simplicispira. The sequence goes on from JAMLIT010000024.1 coordinate 47,702, forward strand.
GCCACACCCGCCGCCAAACCGGCTTGTGGGCCGACATGCTGTTCACCGGGCGCGTACGGCGCGCCGAGATACGGGCCCGCGAGAAGGCCGAGGAAGTCATCGACTTTCTCGACTTGCAGCATTACCGAGACACCCTGGTGGCGGGGCTCCCCTATGGCGTTCGCAAGGTGGTGGAACTGGCGCGCGCGCTGTGCACCGAGCCGCAACTGCTGCTGCTCGACGAACCTTCGTCGGGACTGAACGTAGAGGAAACCGAAGACATGGCGTTCTGGATCCAGGATATCCAGCAGGAGCTGGGTATTTCAGTGCTGATGGTGGAGCACGACATGACGCTGGTCTCCAAGGTCTCCGACCGGGTGCTGGCCATGAACCAGGGCGAGCTGGTTGCGTTGGGCACGCCACACGAGGTGCAGGCCCACCCGGGCGTGATCGAGGCCTATCTGGGCAGCATCGACGAAGTCACCAGCCTGCGCCGCCCCGCCGGCAGCGCGCCCCTGCGGAGCGCAGCATGATGATGATCGCCCCCACGCCCTTGAGCAGTGCGCTGCCCGGCGGAGCGCTTGCGCCGCTCTTGCGTTTGCAAAACGTGGAGAGCGCCTACGGTCCGATCAAAGCAATCCGCGGGGTGAGCCTGCAGGTGCAACCGGGCGAGATTGCGGCCGTTTTGGGCAGCAACGGCGCCGGCAAGACGACCATTCTGAAAACCATTTCCGGCATCCTGGATCCCCGCCGCGGCAGCGTGGAGTTCGATGGCGCCGACATCACCGCCCACGACCCCGCCGCCATCGTGCGCCGAGGCATGGTGCATGTGCCCGAGGGGCGCGAGGTCTTTGCTCTGCTGCCGGTGCGCGAAAACCTGCTCATGGGCGCCTACACCCGCAGCGACGGCGACGCCGTGGCGCGCGACCTGGAACTGGTCTACAGCTATTTTCCCATTCTGCGCGAGCGTTCCAACCAGGAGGCGGGCCTGCTCTCCGGCGGTCAACAGCAAATGCTGGCGATCTCGCGCGCACTCATGGCCGCGCCGAAACTGATCCTGCTCGACGAGCCCAGCCTGGGGTTGTCGCCGCGCCTGACCAAGGAAATTTTCGAGATCGTGGTGCGCATCAACCGGGAACGCGGCACCACCATCTTGCTGGTGGAGCAAAACGCCAACATGGCGCTCAACGCGGCCGACTATGGCTATGTGCTGGAAAACGGCCGCATCGTCATGGAAGACACCTGCGCCAACCTGCGCGAGAAGGACGACATCAAGGAGTTCTACCTGGGCATGAAGGACCAGGGCGTACGTGGCGAGCGGCGGTGGAAGAAGAAGAAAACATGGAGATAGCACGGATGAAGCTCCCCCCTGCGGCGCTGCGCGCATCCCCCTCTCTCCCACCTCGCTGCGCGAGGTGGGAGGGGGACGCTCCCAGCGCGGCGGGGCGGCGCGGCCGGCCAAGGCCCTTGCGCGGGAGCACTGGTGTTGGCCCCGCCTGTTTGATGGGCTGCGCCCAATGTGCAGCGCTTTGGGTCACTTGAAATGTCAAATCTCTGGAACTTAGACCATATCCAACCTGCCGGCACCGACGTGCTGGCCGGCGACACCGTTCCCGCGATGTTTTGGAACGCCGTGGCCGAGCGGGGGTCCAGGGTATGGATGCGCCAGAAGCACATGGGCATCTGGAAGAGCTGGACTTGGGACCAGACCGCCGATGCTGTGCGCGAGATCGCTGGCGGGCTGATGGCATTGGGGCTGGCACCGGGCGAGTGCGCATCCATCCTCTCCAACACCACCATCGAATGGGTGCTGTGCGATCTGGCGGTGCTGGCCTGCGGCGGTGTCTCCAACGGCATCTATCCCACCGATGCCGCCAGCCAGGTGCAGTATTTGTGCGAAGACTCGGCCACGCGCGTGCTGTTTGTGGAAAACGACGAGCAGCTCGACAAGGCGCTGGAGGTGCGGGATCGACTGCCTTCCTTGCGCAAGATCGTGGTCATCGACATGGAAGGCCTGCGCGGCCTCGACGAGGCCGACGTCATCGGCCTGGACGCCCTGCGCGAACTGGGCCGCGGCTACCTGCAGCAGCATGCGGGAGAACTCGAGCGGCGCACTGCCGCCTGCCAACCGGGCGATCTGGCGATTCTGGTCTACACATCAGGGACCACCGGAAAACCCAAAGGCGCAATGCACACGCATGGCGCCATCACCTACACCTTGCGCGGCTACAACACCCTGATTGCCCGCAACGACAACGACGAGGCCATGTGTTTTCTGCCGCTGTGCCACATTGCCGAGCGCATGGGCGGTGAGTATTTTTCGCTCTACACCGGCAACAAGCTCAACTTCGTCGAAAACCCCGATACCGTGCCAGAGAACGTGCGCGAGATTGCGCCCACGGTGTTCACCGCCGTGCCCCGTGTGTGGGAAAAGTTTTATTCCGGGGTCATGATTTCTCTCAAGGAATCGACGCGCTTGCAGCAGCTTGCCTATGCCTGGGCCATTGGCGTGGGCACGCGCATTGCCGATCGCGTTTTGACCGGCGAAGCCGTCAGCACCGGCCTCAAGCTGCGTTTTTATCTCGCGCGCTGGCTGGTACTGGACAACGTGCGCAAGCTCATCGGCATCCACAAGGCGCGTTTCCTTGTCACCGGCGCCGCGCCGATTTCGCCTGAACTGGTGAAGTGGTACCTGGCGCTCGGCGTGCCCATGCTCGAAGTCTGGGGCATGACGGAAACCTGCGGCGCCGCCACCGGCGTACCGGCGAGCCGCATGAAGCCGGGCTCCATCGGGCCTGCGGCGCAGTTCAACGAGGTGCGCATTGCCGAGGGCACCGGCGAAATCCTGGTGCGCGGCCCGAACGTGTTCAAGGGCTACCTGAACCAGCCCGAGAAGACTGCGGAAACCATCGACGCCGACGGTTGGCTGCACACCGGCGACGTGGGCACGATGGATGCGGACGGCTATTTTCGTATCACCGACCGCATGAAGGACATCATCATCACGGCGGGCGGCAAAAACGTGACACCGAGCGAGCTGGAAAACGAGCTCAAATTCAGCCCCTACGTGACCGACGCCGTGGTGATTGGCGACAAGCGCCCTTACCTGACCGCGATTGTCATGATTGACCAGGAAAACGTCGAAAAATTCGCACAGGACAACGACGTGCCGTTTTCCAACTACGCCAGTCTCACGCGCACCAGCGAGGTCCAGGCGCTGATCCAGGCCGAACTCGACCGCGTCAATGCGAAGTTCGCGCGCGTTGAGCAAATCAAGAAATTCTTCCTCCTCGACACCCAGCTGACCGCCGAGGACGAAGAACTCACACCCACCATGAAGCTCAAGCGCAAGCTGGTCGAGAACAAGTACGCGCCGCAGATTGACGCCATGTACCGTTGATCGCAACGTCGTCAGCGAACTTGCCCGTGGCGTGAAAGTTGCCGCAATTTATTACTGTGCACCCAAGGAGACAAAACTATGAAACTTCGCTACTTCGCAGCCCTGGCATTTGCCCTGGGCACCACGGGCGCGGCCCTCGCCCAGGCGCAGCAAGGGGTCACCAAGGACACCATTACGCTGGGCACCATCCAGGATTTTTCGGGCCCGCTCGCCGGTTGGGGCAAGGAGGTGCGCCAAGGCATGATGCTGCGGCTGGACGAGGCGAACGAGCAGGGCGGCGTGAACGGCCGCAAGCTCGAACTGAAGGTGGAAGATTCAGGCTACGACCCCAAGCGCGCTGTGCTCGCTGCGCAGAAGCTGGTGAACCAGGAAAAGATTTTCATGATGCTCGGCCATATCGGCACGGCACAGAACATGGCCGCCATGCCGGTCCAGTTTTCCAAGAACGTCATCAACTTCTTCCCCCTGACGGCAGCGCGTGAAATGTACGAGCCCTTCCACCGGCTGAAGTACGCCTATGCTGCTCCCTATTACGACCAGATCCGCCTGGTGTTGCCAAAGCTCGCAAAGGAAAAGAACGCGAAGAAGGTCTGCATCATTTACCAGGACGACGAATTTGGGCTGGAGGTGATGCGGGGCGGCGAGACTGCACTCAAAGCCATGGGGATGGAGTACACAGAGAAGACATCCTTCAAGCGCGGCGCCACCGACTTCTCTTCGCAAGTCGCCAAGATGAAGGCAGCCCATTGTGATTTGGTGGTCTTGGGAACGATCATCCGCGAGACGATCGGCACGATCGGCGAGTCGCGCAAGACAGGCTTCAATCCGGTCTTCCTGGGCTCGCAAGCCGCCTACACCGACCTGATCCACAAACTTGGAGGCAAGGCCATGGATGGTCTCTACGCAACCATGGCGATGCAAAACCCCTACGTCGACGATGAATCACAACCCATCCGCTTCTGGGCCAACAAGTACAAGACCAAGTACAACGACGACCCAGGGGTATTCTCGACCTATGGCTACTCCATCATGGACGCGTTCATCCATGCGGCAGAAAAGGCCGGGAAGAACCTCAATACCGACAGCTTCATCAAAGCCATGGACACCATGGTGATGCCACCCAACATTTTCGGTAGCGCCGAATACAGTTACGGCCCGCAGAAGCGCTTGGGCAGCGACCTCTCGCGTCTCTCACAAATTCAGAACGGCAAGTGGAAGGTCGTGTCCGACTACATCAAGCCCTGAGCGCCCCAGCCACCAGAGCAAGCCGCCCCGCCCGGGCGGCTTTTTTGTTGGCTGGCGCATTCAGGCAGTCCATTGGGTCAACCATCGCCGCGACAGGCCACAACTTCATCACCCACCCAGAACCACGCGGGGCAATACGCGCGGCAATCGATGCGCTGATCGGGTCCTTATTAGGGAAACCGCCCGTGCTCTGAGCGTTGCCTCGCTTTATAACGGTTCAAACAAGGAGACAAAGCCATGAAACTTCACCACCTCGCCGCCCTGGCGTTCGCATTGGGCACTTCGGGCGCCGCTATGGCACAAGCCCAGCAAGGCGTCACCAAGGACACCATCACACTGGGTTCCATCCAAGATTTGTCAGGACCGCTGGCCGGTTTTGGCAAACAGGTGCGCCTGGGCATGATGCTGCGCGTGGACGAGGCCAACGAGCAGGGTGGAGTGAACGGCCGCCAGCTCGAACTCAAGGTGGAGGACTCGGGCTACGACCCCAAGCGCGCCGTGCTGGCTGCGCAAAAGCTCGTGAACCAGGACAAGATTTTCATGATGGTCGGCCACATCGGCACAGCGCAGAACATGGCCGCAATGCCGGTTCAGTTTGCGAAGAACGTCATCAACTTCTTCCCGGTGACGGCCGCGCGGGAAATGTACGAGCCGTTCAACCGGCTCAAGTACGCGTTTGCCGCCACCTACTACGACCAGATTCGCATGGCGCTTCCCAAGTTGGTGAAGGAGAAGAACGCGAAAAAAGTTTGCACCATTTACCAGGATGACGAATTCGGCCTGGAAGTGGAGCGCGGTGGTGAAGCCGCCCTGAAAACCATGGGCATGGAATACGCCGAGAAGACTTCGTTCAAGCGCGGTGCGACCGATTTTTCTTCGCAGGTCGCCAAGATGAAATCTGCCGGATGTGATTTTGTGGTGCTGGGCACCATCATCCGCGAGACCATTGGCACCATCGGGGAGTCGCGCAAGACCGGCTTCAATCCCACCTTCCTCGGCTCCAGCGCAGCCTATACCGACCTGATCCACAAGCTTGGCGGCAAGGCCATGGACGGGCTGTACGCCACCATGACGGTGCAAAACCCCTACCTGGACGAGACTTCGCAACCGATTCGCTTCTGGGCCAACAAGTACAAAACCAAGTTCAATGAAGACCCGGCGGTGTTCTCGGTGTATGGCTACCTGATCATTGATTCGTTCATCCGCGCAGCACAAGCCGCCGGCAAGAATCTGACTACCGACAGCTTCATCAAGGTCATGGACACCATGGTGTATCCGCCGGACATCTTCGGCAGCGCCGAAGCCAAATTCGGTCCACAAAAGCGCCTGGGCAGCAATCTGTCGCGCATCTCGCAAATCCAGGATGGCAAGTGGAAAGTGGTGTCGGACTACGTCCAGCCCTGACCCCGCCGCCACGGCAAGCCGGAAAATCGAATCCAACCGCCCTCCGGGGCGGTTTTTTTCTTCTGCGCCCCGTCTCCGTTATGCTATCTCTTTCATAGCTATAGAAGCTTATTGAATAAGCGATAAAGACTGATTATTGTTGATTTTTTCGGACGTTTGCCTATCGGATCGAAGACCGAAGTCAGATTTAAGAAAAGCGTCCGCTCTGTAAAACTATACTCAAGCGTCCAGCCCAACAGGAGACTTTCCCCCATGACCGAAGCCTATGTGTTCGAAGCCCTGCGCACCCCGCGCGGCAAGGGCAAAAAAGACGGCAGTCTGCACGAAGTCAAACCCATCACACTGTTGACCGGTCTGCTCACCGAACTGCAGGCGCGCCAGGGCTTTGACACCGCGGCGGTGGACGACATCGTCATGGGCATCGTCTCGCCGATTGGCGAGCAGGGCTCGGTGCTGCCCAAGGTGGCGGCGATCAAGGCCGGCTGGGCGTTCACCACGGCGGGCGTACAGATCAACCGCTTCTGCGCCTCGGGCCTGGAAGCGGTGAATATGGCGGCGCAAAAAGTGCGCTCCGGCTGGGAAGACCTGGTGGTCGCCGGCGGCGTCGAGAGCATGAGCCGCGTGCCGATTGGGGCCGACGGTGGCGCCTGGGCGCAAGACCCGGAAACCAACTCGGCCACGCTGTTCGTGCCGCAAGGCATTGGCGCCGACCTGATTGCCACGCTGGACGGCTTCACGCGCGAAGACGTGGACGCGTTCGCGCTCGAATCCCAGCGCCGCGCTACTGCTGCACGCGCAGCCGGCTACTTCAAGCAATCGGTGGTGCCGGTGCGCGACGCCCTGGGCCTGAGCATTCTGGAAGAAGACGAGTTCATCAAGCCGCAGACCACGCTGGAGGGCTTGGCCGGCCTCAAGCCCTCGTTTGCGCAGCTCGGCGCCATGGGCTTTGACGCCGTGGCGCTGCAGCGCTACCCGCAGGTCGAGCGCATCCACCATGTGCATCACGCGGGCAACGCATCGGGCATCGTCGATGGCGCTGCCGCCGTGCTCATCGGCAACGAAGCAGCGGCCAAGTCGCAGAACCTCACGCCGCGCGCCCGCATCGTCGCCACGGCGCTGTCCGGCGCTGACCCGACCATCATGCTCACCGGCCCGGTGCCCGCCGCGAAGAAAGCACTGGCGCGCGCCGGCATGACGATTGAGCAGATCGACCTGTTCGAGGTGAACGAAGCCTTTGCCGCCGTGCCCATGCGCTTCATGCGCGAGCTGGGCGTGCCGCACGAGAGGGTGAACGTCAACGGCGGCGCCATCGCCATGGGCCACCCGCTGGGCGCCACCGGCGCGATGCTGCTGGGCACGCTGGTCGATGAGCTGCACCGGCGCCAGTTGCGCTACGGCCTGATCACGCTGTGCGTGGGCGGGGGCATGGGGATCGCGACCATCATAGAGCGCGTGTAACCCCCCTGCGCCGCTGCGCGGCTTCCCCCCAGGGGGACGGCTCCAGCGGACTGGCAAAGCCAGATCCGCGGTGCCGCTGGTATTGGTCAGCGCCACGCTCAACGAACGAAACCGCGCACGCTGCAGTGCGCCTACTGAACAAGAGACACCACCATGCAAACCATTCGCTACGAACTTCTGGATGCCGCAGGCGGCAAGGTCGCGCTGGTCACGTTTGACGAGGCCAACTCCCCCGTCAACACGATGTGCCGCCAATGGCAGGACGATCTCGTCGAACTTGTGAAGCAGGTGCAGCTTGACCGCCCTCAGCTGTCCGGCATAGTCTTGGCGTCTGCCAAGACCAGCTTTTTCGCTGGCGCCGACCTCAAGGCCACCATGCGAGGCACGGCGGACGACGCGCAGGCAGGCTTTGCCGTCATCGAGCGCATGAAGCAGCAGTTTCGCACGCTGGAAACCCTGGGCATTCCGGTGGTGGCGTGCCTCAATGGCGCGGCGCTGGGGGGTGGCTGGGAAGTGGCACTGATTGCCCACCACCGCATTGCGCTCGACAACCCGCGCATTCAGTTTGGCCTGCCCGAAGTCACGCTGGGCCTGATCCCCGGCGCCACCGGCATCACCAAGATGACGCGGCTGCTCGGCCTGATGGGGGCGCAGCCCTATCTGCTGGAAGGCAAACTCTTTAACCCACAAGATGCCGTCAAACTCGGCCTGGTGCACGCCACCGTCGCGACGCCGGACGAGCTGCTGCCAGCAGCCCTCGCCTGGATTGCTGCCAACCCCAAGGCGCAGCAGCCCTGGGACGACAAAAACTACAAAATCCCCGGTGGCACGCCCGCGAATCCCAAAATCGCCAACGCCCTGATCGTGGCGCCCGCCATGCTCAAGAAAACCACGCGCGGGCGCTACCCGGCCCCAGAGGCGGCGCTGGCCTGCATGGTCGAAGGCGCGCTGGTGGATTACGACACGGCGCTGCGCATCGAGAGCCGGGCACTGGCCAAAGTCATGAGCGGCCAGGTGGCGCGCAACATGGTCAGCGCCTTTTTCTTCGACCTGAACGCGGTGAAAAGCGGCCGCTCGCGCCCCGGCAACGCGTCGCGCGGCAAGCTGTCCAAGGTGGGCGTGCTCGGCGCCGGCATGATGGGCGCGGGCATCGCCTGGGCGCAGGCCAGCAAAGGGATTGCCACGGTTCTTAAAGATGTG
>JAMLIT010000025.1 GCA_023954035.1 Burkholderiaceae bacterium
TCTGCCCGATGAAGGCTTGCGGACGCGGGTTCAATTCCCGCCAGCTCCACCATTTACCAAAATCCCAACCCTTATCGGTTGGGATTTTTTTTGCCCGCAGCGCCAGTGTTGGCGCGGTTTCTGGCCTCGGCCTCGCGAGCGAAATCTCCACACTCCCCAAGTTTTTCCCCTTTCTGACGCCTCTCTGTTCTCCGTTTTCTCTGCTGATCTCGCGAGTGTTCTCGAGGGCACTTCCTTTGCTGGCGCGGCTTTAGAGGTCGTTAGTTGTGATCTGCAACTGCTGTAGCAGCGGCGACTGAAAGCCTTGGCGCGCACTCACGGTTGTGCGCAGCCTCACGGTTTGTAGATTTAGCTACATATATGTAGAATTATCATCATGAATATGTGGCTATCGCTCATTACCACTTTGCCAACCGAGAACGCGACACTGCGCCAACGCGCCTGGCGCGCACTCAAGGCGTCCGGCGCAGCCGTGCTGCGAGACGGGGTGTATCTCATGCCCGAGCGTGATGATTGCCGCGCCACGTTGGATGGCCTGGCGGCCGATGTCCGCGAGGGGGGCGGCAGTGCCCACGTCCTTCGCGTAGAAGAACCCATTGAGGCGGGTTTCATTGCCATGTTTGACCGCAGCAATGAATTTGCCACGCTGCTCAGCGAGATCGCCCAAGTCAGGCAGGTACTTTCAGCAGATACCGTGCAGGATGTGCTGCGACAAGTCAGAAAGCTGCGCAAGTCTTTCTCCAATCTCGCGGAAATCGATTTCTTCCCCGGAGAGGCGCAGAGACAGGCCGACAGCGCCTTGCGCGAACTGGAATTGGCCTGCGCACGCACGCTCTCGCCCGATGAACCGCAGGTCATGGAAGGCGATATTTCACGCCGCCAGATTTCGGACTTTCAAGGGCGCATCTGGGCCACCCGGCAACGCCCGTGGGTGGATCGGCTTGCTAGCGCGTGGCTCATTCGCCGCTTTATTGACCCTCAGGCACGAGTGATCTGGTTGGCAACGCCTGCGGATTGCCCCGCCGATGCGCTCGGCTTCGACTTCGACGGGGCCATGTTCAGCCACGTCGGCAGCCGCGTCACCTTCGAGGTGCTGGCGACGAGTTTCGCACTGGAGCTGCCCGCCCTGGCTCGTCTTGGTTTACTGGTGCACTACCTCGATGTAGGCGGCGTCCAGCCGCCCGAGGCAGCGGGCATCGAAAGCGTGCTGGCCGGGATGCGCGAGAGCATCACCGATGACGATCAATTGCTGATAGCCGCCTCAAGCGTATTCGACGGCTTGCTGGCCAGCTTCGATAAAGGAACCCCAAACACATGACCCCATCCGCTCCTCAGACAGACGCCCTCACGACCTCGACGCCGCCATCCATTGGCTTTTGGCAGGCATTCGCCTTCTGGCTGAAACTAGGCTTCATCAGCTTTGGCGGCCCTGCCGGGCAGATATCGATCATGCATCAGGAGCTGGTCGAAAACCGGCGCTGGATCTCCGAACGGCGCTTCCTACACGCACTGAACTACTGCATGGTGCTCCCCGGTCCAGAGGCGCAACAACTGGCCACCTATATCGGCTGGCTGATGCATAGAACTTGGGGCGGCATCGTGGCCGGTGCGCTGTTCGTCCTGCCCTCGTTGCTGATTCTGATCGCACTGTCCTGGGTGTACATCGCTTTCGGTGAGATGCCGTTGGTCGCAGGCTTGTTCTATGGCATCAAGCCCGCAGTGACCGCCATCGTGGTGCAAGCCGCACACCGCATTGGCTCGCGCGCCCTCAAAAATAACTGGCTATGGGGTATCGCTGCGGCCTCGTTCATCGCCATCTTTGCGGCCAACGTTCCCTTTCCGGCCATCGTCGCCGCCGCCGCGCTGATCGGCTACATCGGTGGACGGCTGGCCCCCGGCAAATTCAAGGCAGGTGGCGGGCATGGCCAGTCCGACAAAAGCTATGGCCCGGCACTGATCGACGACGATACGCCGACACCCGAGCACGCCCGGTTCCGTTGGACGCGCCTGCTGCAGGTGGTCGTGGTGGGCGGTTTGCTGTGGTTGGTGCCGATGGGCTTGCTGACAACAATCTACGGTTGGAACCATACGCTGACCCAGATGGGTTGGTTCTTCACCAAGGCGGCCCTGCTGACCTTTGGCGGCGCGTATGCCGTGCTGCCTTATGTGTATCAGGGCGCTGTGGGGAACTACGGCTGGCTCACGCCGACGCAAATGATAGATGGCTTGGCCTTGGGCGAGACGACTCCGGGGCCGCTGATCATGGTGGTGGCCTTCGTCGGTTTCGTGGGGGGCTACGTCAAAGCCTTGTTCGGGCCGGATGCGCTGTTTCTCGCCGGTGCGGTCGCCGCCAGTCTGGTTACCTGGTTTACCTTCCTGCCGTCCTTTCTGTTCATTCTGGCCGGAGGGCCTCTGGTGGAGAGTACCCACAACGATCTCAAATTCACCGCCCCGTTGACGGCCATCACCGCCGCCGTAGTGGGTGTAATTCTGAATCTGGCCCTGTTCTTTGGCTACCACGTCCTCTGGCCGGACGGCTTCGGCGCTCGCTTTGACTGGGTGTCGGCCGTGATTGCACTCGGTGCTGCCGTCGCCTTGTTCAAATTCAAGCGTAACGTGATTCATGTGATCGCGGCTTGTGCGGTCATCGGCCTGATCCTGAAAACCATGATTCTGTGAGGTGGCACCATGCAATGGATTACACGTGAACGCCCGAAGATCGACCGCATTGCGTGCCCGTGGCTGGTGGCGCGCTTCATCGACAGGGATGCGGAGTTTCTCTACGTTCCATCTGGTGACGTGCTGCGCATTGCCGAGGAAACGGGAGCGATCCCGTATGACATCCCCGGTGTGGAGCTGTCACACGTCGGCGAGCTGTGCAGCTTCGATGCATTCCTGAACAAGTATGGGCTCGATGATCCGGCAATCAAGCAACTTGCTGCCATCGTGCGTGGTGCGGACACCTCGCAGCTTGACCTCACACCTCAGTCAGCCGGACTCTACGCGCTATCGCTGGGTCTGTCGCAGAACTTCGCTGACGATCATGAAATGCTCAGACATGGCATGGTCATGTACGACGCGCTTTATGCTTGGTGTCGGCACTGCCAAAGTGAAACCCACAACTGGCCGCCAAAAATGTAGCGGAATTGGGCACACTATCACTGATGAACCAGAGCATCTTCTTCGCCATCATGGCAGCCCTGCTGTTTGGGGCCAGTACACCTTTTGCCAAGCTGCTGATCAATGAAGCATCTCCGATGATGCTGGGTGGGATGCTCTATCTAGGCAGCGGACTTGGCCTTGGTGTTGCGAGGCTGATCCGGGATCGCGGCTGGAAAAGCGCCGGAATGGCGACAAAGGAATGGCCCTGGCTGCTTGGGGCCATCGTCTTTGGCGGGGTGTTTGGCCCCGTTGCCCTGATGTTTGGACTGGCACATGCCAGTGGAGCATCGGCGTCTCTTCTGCTCAATCTGGAGGCGGTTTTGACAGCCGTGATTGCTTGGGTCGTGTTCCGGGAAAACGCAGACCGTCGTGTCGTGTTGGGCATGGCCGCCATCGTGGCCGGAGGTGTGGTTCTGTCCTGGCCCACAGGAGAAACAGTCTCCACCGCTGGCATCGGCCCGATGGCCATTGCACTGGCTTGCCTGTGCTGGGCGATTGACAACAATCTGACGCGTAAAGTATCGGCATCCGATGCACTGTTCATTGCGGGAAGCAAAGGACTCATCGCCGGGACGGTCAACTGCACACTGGCGTTAGTTTCTGGCAGCGCTTTCCCGCCGCTTGCAACGGTGGGGTCGATCATGCTGCTTGGCCTGCTGGGTTATGGAATCAGCCTCGTGATGTTTGTGTTGGCTTTGCGAGGGTTGGGTACCTCGCGAACCGGGGCCTATTTCTCGACAGCGCCTTTCATCGGCGCGCTGATTGCACTGGCATTGCTGCGAGAGCCCGTTACGCCAACTTTCTGGTTGGCGAGCATTCTGATGGGAGTGGGTGTGTGGTTGCACCTGACGGAGCGTCATGAGCATCTGCACACGCACGAACCGCTGGAGCATCGCCATCCACACCGGCATGATGAACATCACCAGCACGATCATGATTTCGAGTGGGATGGGCAAGAGCCTCATTCACATCAGCACGCGCATGCAGTTGCGACGCACAAGCACCCACATTTCCCCGATATCCATCATCGGCACGCACACTGATGCAGCTCACCTCTGCGGATTGAGTGAGCGCAACAATTCCTGTTGCTCTCGCCATAGGCAGGGCCAGGGTCGACGCATCAGCTGCTCCAGAACAGAGCTTGGTGAGACCACCAGCCGCTCCACGATCTCCGGGGCCATCAGGGTCAGCCGCATGACCCGGCGCACCTGCGTCACGTCTATGCCCTCTGCTTCTGCGATGTCGCTCGCCGAAGTGATCCGCCCCTCGTCCAGCAACCGCTGCCAGTGGTGCGCGAGGCCGAGCGCCCGCATCAAGGGGGTGTCCTGCGCCATCTCGCGCACCTGCCGCTCACGGAGGGCCTCGTCCAGGAACTCCTGCGGCGCGTCCAGCGGCGTGATGACCTGCTTCTTCAAACCCCGGCGCACCAGTGTCCAGGGCAGGAAGGTTTCCATCTGCACGCCGCCAGCAGGCAGCGGCGTCTGATACGTCACTGGGTCGCCCTTGGCGTGGCCACGATGCTTCTTGCTCATACGTCCTCCTCGAAGGTGGCCATGAGCTGGCGCTGGGCCTGCCAGTCGACCATCAGGCGGTTTCGCTGAAACCACATCAGCGTCAGCCGCCGTGGCTGCTTGCCCGCCATGAACTGCTCAATGATGTCGGGGGCCAACAGGGTCAGGCGCAGCAGTTCGTTGACCACCGAGTGGTGCAGCTTCTCGGCGCGGGCGATGGCCGACCCGCTCTGCATCGCGCCGGTGTCCAGCAGGTGCTGCCAGTAAAAGGCCCGTGCCACACCGTCGAGCAGGGTCACGTCGTGGACGCTGCGCTCGTCGGTGGCCACGCGCTGGACGCCCCGGCGTCGGAACGTCAGGGGCACGAAGGTTTCCATCGGTTCGTCCATCAGGCTTCGACCTCCAGCAGTTCGGCACCGATGCTGTCCGGGGCGAACTCCGCGATGAGCGCGTTCCAACCCACCTCACGCCACTTCACCTTGATCCCCTGTACCTCGCCCGTGTGGACGAGGTCGATGCGCTCGATCATCAGATTGGCGATGCGGTGGCGTTCGACCGGGAACAGTTGATCCCAGACGTTGTTGAGCCGTCCCATCGCCATCACGGTGGTGGCCTCGTCGATCTGGGCCCCGTTGCGTTGGATGTGCCGCACCACCGACGCTACGGTCTCCGGGCTGGTCAGCACCGTGCGGATCTGGGCCACCACCGCCCCCTCGATCTCCGGCGCGGGCACGCGCTCATAGCCCTTGCCCGGCGCGCCGAACCGCGCTTCCGACTTGGACACGTAGTAGTGGTACTTGCGCCCGTTCTTGCGCGAGTAGGTCGGGTACATCCGCTCGCCTGAGGGTGCGTACAGCAGGCCGCGCAGCAAGGCGTCGGTGCGCGACCTGATCTTGGTTTCCACCGACCGGGTGTGACCGTCCTTGGCCAGCACCTCGTGAACCCGGCCCCACAGCCCGGGATCGATGATGGCTTGATGCACGCCCGGGTACCAATTGCCCTTGTGCGACAACTCCCCGAGGTAGATGCGGTTGCGCAGCAACTTGTGCAGGTACTTCTTGTCGATGCGCGTGCCCGCCCGCGTCTGGCCGTCCTGTGTCGTCCACGCCTTGGTCGTGATGCCATCCAGCGTCAGGTTGGCGGCAATCTGGGTGGGCGAGCCGATTGTCAGCATCTCCTCAAAGATTCGCCGCACCACCGCCGCCTCCGCGTCGTTGATGACCAGCAGACGGTTCTCTACGTCGAAGCCGAGCGGCGGGACACCACCCATCCACATCCCTTTGCGTTTGCTGGCGGCGATCTTGTCGCGGATGCGCTCGCCGGTGACCTCGCGCTCGAACTGGGCGAAGGACAGCAGCACGTTGAGCATCAGCCGTCCCATCGACGTGGTGGTGTTGAACTGCTGCGTGACCGACACAAACGACACGCCGTGGCGCTCGAACACCTCGACCATCTTGGAGAAGTCGGCGAGGCTGCGCGTCAGGCGGTCGATCTTGTAGACCACCACGATGTCGATCTGGCCGCGCTCGATGTCGGCCATCAGGCGTTTCAGCCCGGGCCGATCCGTGTTGCCGCCGGAGAAGCCAGGGTCGTCGTAGTCGTCGGCCACCGGAATCCATCCCTCGGCACGCTGGCTGGCGACGTAGGCGTGGCCTGCCTCCTTCTGCGCGTCGATGGAGTTGAACTCCTGGTCAAGGCGCTCGTCCGACGACACCCGGCAGTAGACGGCGCAGCGTTTGCGAGCCTTGGGAGAGGCGATCTGGGTGGCGTCGCTCATTGCGCACCTGCCTTGCCGGTCAGGCCGAAGAAGAGCGGCCCCGACCAGTGCGTGCCGGTGATCTGCCGGGCCACGGCTGTCAGGCTCTTGAAGGTGCTGCCCTCGTACTCGAACAGACCTTCGGCGGTGACCGCCACCTTGTGCTCGCGGTCGCCCCATTCGCGCAGCAGCACGGTGCCGGGCGCGAAGTTGGTGTCGCGCGGGCGAGCCCGTAGCTTGATCTTGGAATGCTTGGCACCGATGGCCTCCAAGCGCTGGCGCGTGTTGTGCGCCAGACCGCCGAAGGCTTCCTCCTGCATCTTGTAGGCGATGCGCGACTCGATGAATACGCGGTTCGGGTTGATGGGGTGGCTGCTGAAGTACCGATCCCACACTGGCCACAGCTCGGCGATGGGCAGGCTCGACAGCTCCGCGATCCGTGCGGCGACGGATGCTTGTTTCTCGTTCATCACAACTTCTCCTGTGGATAGGGGGTTGTATGAACGCGCTGGTCGGGCAGGAAGCCAAGGCCAACTTCTCTCTGTTTTGGCGCTTCTGCAACGACGGTGCGGACGATGGCGGCCGCAAGGATGGCGGCGATTTCGCCAGCACGGGCGCTGGCGTACATCTCCGAGGGAGATGAGAGTTCGAGGTTCTTCATGACGGCTCCGGGGAATTGCAACCGTCATGGATAGTGAACTTGATCCTTCGGAGAGGATGGCAACGCAGGGTAATCGGCGAAAAATGATTGCGCGTTTACGAAACAGTTGACCGGAGCGCCTGCTCGCTCTATGATCGACAAATTAACAAATCACGCAATTAGGAAACGGCCATGCCTTTTGGAGACTTCATTCGCAAAATGCGCGAAGAGAAGCAGATCCAGATGAACGACTTCGCGCGTCAGCTGGAGATTTCGCCTGCCTACTGGTCACGCATCGAGCGCAACATGGAAAAGCCCCCCAAGGATGAGCTGATCCGCAAAGCAGCAGAGATTCTCGGCATCGCCCCGGACGACGCTTTCGTCGAGGCCAGTCGTCTGCCGCCCGACATGCGCGAGGATGTGGGCAACGTGGTGCGGATGTACCGTCGGGAAGTCACGGAGAAAAAGTGAATGCCGGTGCTGACCCTTGACTACCGGCATTGCGACCGCAAGCGCCCCAAATTCATCAAGCATGTTGAGATCGAAGCCATCGCAGCGTCTGCCCGCCAGCAACTGGTGGGGAGTGGTGTGGCGGCCATTGCCTTCGACAGGCTGCGCCAGATCGAGCGCCTGAAGATCAACGGCATCGACTTTGCGCTCGAGGTCAGTACCGACTGTGAGGTGCATGACGAGGACGGTAACCATGTCTTCGGCATCTGCGAGTATGACCCTGGTGTCCCGGACACCGCGATGGTGTGTGTCTCTCCCGTCGGCGAAAAACTCAGCGAGCTGCTGGCACTCAGCACCCTGGCCCACGAATTGGGTCATGCGGTGTTCGATGCCCCTGGCTGGATCATGGATGGAAGCGAGGGACCGGGACTTTTTGACGCCTTTGAGCCCAGTGCGCAGCGCGCCTACCGTACCACCACGCCGGACAGCGACCATTTGGCGAAAACGCCCACAGCTGCAACGGCAGCACTGGCTACAGACGTGCAGTTTGCCGAGCTGCGCGCCAACGAGTTCATGGGCTCGCTGCTGGTGCCACGTCGTCTGTTGAGTGCGGCCGCAGAGGAGTTGGCCCCGGAATACAACGTCCGCGTCCATCGAGGACCATCACTTGATCCGGAGTTCCCTGGCACCAGCCTGCACCTTGCTGCCCGTGACGCTGTCGACATGGGATTACTGGAGCGGGCGCTGGCCATGCGCTTTGGCGTCAATCCGCGCTTTGTGCAGGTGCGCTTGCAGCGCTACGGCATCACTCGACCGGGGGCTGCCTTGCGCTGAACATTGCCCCCAACCATCCCACGCCGACCTCGGTCGGCATTTTTTGAGTCCCTCTATTAACCCTTCGCGCAATCGCGCACATTGTTTTTTAAGGAGTGGCGTGTATGACAACCATCGAACTGAACACCATCCAATCCGGCGACGTGTCTGCGGTTGCCGAGCAGGAAGGTGGCAAGCCCCGGACGCGCGGCAAGGACAACGGCCCCACCACCTTGCCGCATCTGGAGCATCTCGTTCACATCACCCGCAAAGTGCAGCGGCCGATGCTGCTCCGGGTGCTTCTGGAATCGGCGCATGGCCAGGCGCTCCCTGCCGCACAGGCGCTGACCGATGCCGCCAAGGGTTCGCTGCCCATTCCATCGCGCAACGTGCTGTTTGCACTGGTGGCCGAGATGGAGATGGAAGTTCAGGCACGCCTTGAGCGCGCCGCCGAGCGCGTCGCGCTGCTGGCCGACGAGTACGGTGCAATGGCGGTAACGGAACTGATGGATGCGGGCAATCCTGACGATGCTGCCGTTCTCGCGGCCCCGTCCGACAAATATAGCCGGGCCCTGTACCTGTATCTGGAACAAGAGTTTTCTCCGTCGGGGGCGACGGAAGACCGCTTCGATCACGCCGAGCGCCGCCAGCAGATGCTGCGGCATTTTCAGAGCGAAAAATACTCCAGCCATTACCTTGGCCCCAAAGGCGCGCAGCCTTCACTGGGCGATGCTGCAGTGGAAAGCCTGAAGCAGCGCCTGGCAGAACTGTTTCCGCAGGTCAAGCCAGAGGACATCCTGGTCGAGCCGTTTGCCCACAGGGAAAGTGAACCGCCCCGGCTTTCGTGGAGGCCATTTGGTTTAAGTCAGGCCACCAACGTGGTGGCCTGCTTGGCAAGCTGCCGGTAATAGTTTGCCTCAGCTTCTGCCGGCGGGATATACCCGATGGGTCCGAGCAGCCTGTGCTGGTTGAACCAAGATACCCATTCCAGGGTGGCCAGCTCCACCGACTCTCGTGTTGGCCAGGACCGGCGATGAATCACCTCCGCCTTGTACAGGCCGTTGATTGTCTCGGCCAGGGCGTTGTCGTAGCTGTCGCCCTTGCTGCCCACAGAGGGCTCAATCCCTGCCTCTGCAAGCCGCTCGCTGTAGCGAATGCTGACGTATTGCGACCCCCTGTCGGAGTGGTGGGTCAAGGCACCATCGCGCTCGTGCTTCCTGGCGTACAGCGCCTGCTCCAAGGCATCGAGAACAAAGTCTGTGTGCATGGAACTGCTCACGCGCCAGCCCACGATGCGCCGCGCGTACACGTCAATGACGAAGGCGACGTACAACCAGCCTTGCCAGGTTGAAACATAGGTGAAGTCCGATACCCACAGCTGATTGGGGCGCTCAGCCTTGAAGATGCGATTGACCCGGTCCAGCGGGCACGGTGCTTTGGCATCACTGATGGTGGTGCGCACCACCTTGCCACGGCGCACCCCTTGTATTCCCATCCGTTTCATCAACCGCTCTACCGTGCAGCGGGCAACGCCAATCCCTTCGCGATTCATCTGTTTCCAAACCTTGTCGGCACCGTAGACCCGCATATTGGCTTGCCAGACCCGCTCGATATGGGGTGCCAAGCCGTCGTCCTGCTTGGCGCGTGTACAGCGCAGATGGGGGTTGCGCTCAGAGGCGGCGTGGCGCCAGTAGCCTGATGGGGCGATCTGCAACACCTTGCAGATCGACTCGACCCCGTAGGCTTGTCGATGCTGGTCGACGAATTTCTTCAGGACTTCAAACGGCGGTCGAGTTCCGCCTGGGCGAAAAAAGCGCTCGCGAGCTTGAGAATCTCGTTGGCTTTGCGCAGCTCTTTGACCTCGCGCTCCAGCGCCTTCATCTGCTCGCGTTCGGAGGTGGTGATGCCATCGCGCACACCAGTGTCGATCTGGTCGCGTTTGACCCATTCATGCAAGGTCTGCGGCACGCAGCCAATCTTGGGCGCCAGGGATTCGATGGCAGCCCACAACGACGGGTAGTCGCCTCGGTGCTCGCGCACCATACGAACAGCGCGTTCGCGAACCTCAGGTGAGAACTTGTTCGACTTCTTCATAGCTCAATCCTCTCAGAAAAAAGAGCCTCCTCAAAAGCCGGGGCGGTTCACCTTGCGCTTCTGCTACATGGCGCAGAGCAGCCAGCAGCGCAGTTTGGCCGCCGGGCTCGCCGGCTTCCTCAAGGGCAGCGGCCAGATACTCATTGGCAAAGTCGGGGTCGGCCTTCAGCAGCTCCACCACAACAGCATCGTGCGGGCGGCTTGCGCGTTGCGGATTTGTGGTCATGTCGTTTTCCTTCGCTGTTGCCAGTTGTGCCTGTTCGCAAGGGCGAAAACGTCAGGTGTGCACAGCCTCGCGCCCCTCGAAAGCCATGCGGGCAATAAACCCTGAGCGGGTTTCGCCAGCACTGCGGGCGCGGGCGTCCAGGCGGTGCAGCACGCGGCGGGGCAGACTGATATTGACCCGTTCAAGCGTGTTATCCAGCATGGCAGGGTCAACCTTCACCAGCGCCCACAACCAGTCAGCAAATTCGGGATGGGCGGCGCGAAGCGCCTCAATATGCGACGGCGCCGGTATGTCTTGTCCGCCATCAATGGCAGCCTCAATCCATCCGGTGATAGCGTCCTCTGCCTGAATCAGGGCTTCTTCCAATGTGTCACCCGCTGAAAAGCAGCCGGGAAGGTCAGGCACGACAACGCCCCACGCAGTAGTGTCGTTTCCGGGTTCGATGGCAATGGGATAGCGCACTGGGTCACCTTTCAAATACCGGCCTGCCGCCGGATGGCTTTGACCAGCCCTTGCCCCAAGTCTTTCTTGGGGTGCGGCACCACCACGATGCCGGGGCGGTTCGGGTGCTTGAAGATGTGGTGCGAGCCATTCACCCGGTCAAGCCACCACCCGGCACGCTGCATGTCTCGTATCAGGTCAGCGCTGGTCATTGGTGTGTATAGTACACATTGATAGTTGTCGATGCAAGCAGGGCCGCGTTGACTACCCGGCCACCACGCGCAGCTTGCCGGGTTCGCTGGCGCTGTCGAATTGCACCCCGGCAAGGCTCAAGATATGGGCCTCCACGCGCTCTGCCTGAGGGCGCAAATCATCCATGCTCAAGATGGCGTATCCATCAGCAACAGCGCTCGGGGAATGCCCTGCCATTTGCGCTGGCACACCATCCGAGGCGACATTGCGGCCCCGTCGGATATAGGTGCGGCGCAATCCGTGAAACGTCAGGTGCTTAACCTGTGCGTGCTTTAACACCTCGCCATGTGCTGCGCGGGCGTCGACAATGCGCCCTGCCTTTCCTGTGCTGGCAAACACATATGGCCCCACCCTTGGCAGCGTCGCCAGCAATTGCGCCAGATAAGGGGTCAAGGGGATGGTGCGGGTGATTTCCACCTTGTCCGCAATAGTCAGTCTGCGCCACCGAAAATCGATATCCTCCCAGCGCAGGGCGGCCATTTCCTCACGGCGAGCACCTGTCAGCAGCAACGCGCGCAGATACACGCTTGCCGTGCGATTGCTCAGTTGCTCGGTACCGGCCCACCACCCTGCAATTTGCTCTGCATCCAGGGCGTCAGTGCGGCGCGTGGTCGGCGGCAGATTCTCCAAGATGGCGGGGGCCTTGCCTGCATCACGGTCCGTCAGCTTCCGATATTCAGGCTGGGAAGCACACCAACGCAGGAAACCCCGGAACATCATCAGTGCGCGGGCCGCTTGGTGCTTACCGGTCTGTGCTTCTTTGTCGTGCCAACTTTTCAGCGTGTCCTCATTTACCCCGGCCAGCGGCAGCGCCAGCAGCGGATACAGCGGCCCCGGCCTTGTCACGCCCTGCCCTCGCTTTTTCTTTTCACCACCAGGCGCGGCCATTGCGGCAAGGTCGGCACGGTAACGGGGCTTCCACGAGTCCTTGCGCTTGGGTTTGCCATTCTCCAGATACAGCGGCCATAGGTCTCCCACCGTCACGGATCTGGCAGTCGCTGCGACCTTCGCTGCAACCTTCTCTGCCAGTTGCTGGCGCTCAACCTCGCGGGGGTCGATGCCACTGTCCACCACCACCTTTAGGCGCTTCGCCTCGCCTCGGGCCTTTTCAATCGGCCAATCGGCGGCGGTGCCAATGTTCAGGCGCATGGTTGCCCCGTTCAGGCGCGACTCAAACACGTAGGTTTTACGGCCCGTGGGCGTCACACGCAGCGCTAGCGCGGGAGCTTCGGTATCCCATAGGAAAGCCTGGGACTTTCCGGGCGGGCATGTGAAGTCTGTAACCCGGCCAGCGGTCAAACGAACCCGACTCTTTTGTCCACTCATGGAGCCCCCTGAAATATGTAGGCAATCTGTAGGCAAATTCATCGAATTTAGCCATGTACAAATCAACAGTTCAGCGCGCTATCTTTTGCTTAACTTGTTGATTTGATTGATTGTATCTACAAAAATCAACAGGAGCAAATAGGCATATCCGCTCATTCGTAATGAGAAGGTCGGGTGTTCGATTCATCTCTCCGGCACCAAGTTAGTAAAGGAAACCCCGCTATTTAACAGGTAGCAGGGTTTTGCTTTTTCTGCGCCGTACAGACTATTTACAGATCACAGGCGGTGGTTAACTTGTGGTTAACTTGGCCCTGCGAGACCATGCGACCCAGGGCGGGCTCACTTGCTTTGCCCGTGCTGGCGAACATGCGGCCCCACCCTGGCCAGGGTTCGCAGTGATTGCTCCATGTTCGGACTCAGGAGAATGGTTCGGGGCGCATTTCATGTGCATCATGCGCCGCCAACACCGCATTGGCCACCATGTCCAGACTGGGCCGGGCGTTGCCCTGTTTGTCCGTCCAGACGCGCGGCGTAAGGCTTCCGGTCAGGGCGAGACTGTCGCCTTCGCGCAAAGCGAGCAGCGCCGTGCAGGTCTGCTTGCTAAAAGCGATGACATTGACGAACAGGTTTTCCCCGTCGCAGGCAGCGGCCAGCACCTTGGCAACTACGAAGGCGTTGCCCGCCTTGTCTATCCGCTCACCGGGTGCCCCGTGCAGGCGTCCCGCCACCAATCCGTCAATCATCTTGCATCCCACCGGGCGTTGCGCCAGGCTCCGAGCTTAAGCGCCAAACACCAAACACCAAACACCAAACACCAAACACCAAACACCAAACACCAAACACCAAACACTAACGCCAACCACCAAGCGGAGAAAGTGAGCCAGTCTCCACCTGGGCCAGAAATGCATCGACCAACGCCAGTTGTGCGGGCACGTTGAGCGCGGGAGCATGGCCGCAGCCGGCCACCTGTATCACTTGCAATTGGGCCCGCGCGCCGGGGCCGCGGGTCTGCATGGCGGCAGTGGTTTGAGGCAGCACCAGATCGGAATCGGCGCCTCGCAAGCACAGCACGGGCACGTTCAGCGCGTCGTAGTGGTCCCAGATCAAGTAGTCGTTGTCGTGGCCGGTGAACTGCTGCACCATGGCCGGGTCGTAATGCGGCGTGACGCGGCCGTTCGGCAAGCGGCGGGTGGAAGTCTCGGTCAGCTGGCGCCACTGCGCGTCGGGCAGCCAGCCGTAAGGAGCGTAGACCTGCCGGAAGAAGGCTTCGAGCTCGGCCACGGTATCGAAGGCCGGCGGTTGGCCGGCGTAGGCCTTGATGCGATGGAGCGCGGTCTCTGCAAGCTGGGGCGCATTGTCGTTGAGCAGCAGGCTGCGGATGGTCCCTTGCATCGCGGGCTCGAACAGGCCGCTTGCGCAGACGGTGCCAATGGCGCCGCCCATCGAGGTGCCAATCCAGTGCGCGGCTTCAATGCCCAATTGCGCAAACAGGTCGGCCGCGATACGCGCATAGAAGCGCAGGCGGTATTCCTCAGCCGGGTAACGCGCCCACTGGCTCAGGCCCCGCCCGAGTGTGTCGGGACAGATGACGCGGTAGCGATCGGCCAGGTGCTCGGCCAAGGGGTCCATGTCGCGTCCGGTGCGCGCCAGGCCATGCCAGGCGATGACCACCGGAGCATCGGGCGCGCCCCATTCCATGTAGTGAATTTCATAGCCGGCACAGATGGCGTAGCGCGAGCGCGGTTGCATGCGAGGTCCTTGACGAGGGCTTATTTCATGAGCCGGCCGGTGCTGCCGATCACGGTGACTTCCACGCTGCGCGAGCCGATGCGGTTGGTCGGCGAATAGCTGACCACAAGGCCGCCCAGATCCCATTTTTGCAGCGACTCGAGCGCCTTGGTCACCCGCTCACGCGTGGGCGCAGGCCCGGCGCGGCGCAGCGCTTCCACCAGCACCTTGGCGCCCAGAAATTCCTCGAAACTGGTGTAGTTCACTTCGGCGCCAGGGGCGTACTTGGCCAGCAATTGCTGGTATTCGCGCACGACCGGCAGCTTGGGCTGGTACGGAAACGGCACCACCTGGCTGATGCCCAGGCCATGGGCGTTTTCCAGACCCGCCAAGCGCACGATCTCGGCGGGGTTGACCACCGAGATGTTGTAAAGCTGAGCCCCGCCGCCTGCCTCGCGGTACTTCTTGATGAACGCTGCCGCGGGCTTGTTCACCGCGATCATGATGACCGCGTGCACCTGTGCGGCCACGATGGTCTTGACGGCGGCGGCGACGTCGTCTGTGTTGCGCGGGTAGCTGGCCTGGGCCACCAGCTGCAGCTTGCGCCGGGCCAGCGCGGCCTGCACGCCCTCCAGTCCCGATTGGCCAAAACCGTCGTCCTGGTACATCACCGCGATGCGGTTCATGCCCAGCGTGGTGAGTTGCTGCACCATGTGCTCGGCCTCATCCACATAGCCGGCGCGCACATGGAATATCCAGGGGTTGAACGGCGAGCGCAGCGATTCGCCGCCGGTGTAGGGCGCCACCAGCGCCGCGCCCCCTTCGGCCAGCACGCCGTCCTTGAGCAATTGGGTGATGTTGGCCGTGCCGGCAAAGCCAAACAACGCCACAACCTCAGGCCGGGCCAGCAGCTCGCGGGTCCGGCTGACCGTCTTGGCAACGTCGTAGCCGTCGTCCACCACCAGCTGGTGCAGCGTGGCGCCATGCACGCCGCCCTGTGCATTGACGGCGTCAAAATAGATCTTTCCGCCCAGCACCATTTGCTCGCCGGTGCTGGCGAGCACGCCGGTCAGCGGCGCGACCTGCCCGATGACGACCTCCGCCGCATGCAGCGGGCCCAGGGCACACAAAGCGGCCGCCGCCAACGCCCTGACCGATCCGCTGCGCAGCGCAGCCAAAGCGCGAGTCAAAAACCAAAACTTCATGACGCCTCCTGTCGACAAGGGACTCTTTGCGGTGTCTGGGCCCTCGTGCGCCGCCGCGAGGCCGGCGCGCGAGGGCGGCCGGAAAATCACTCCACGCGGATGCTCTTGGCCGTGGGCGTTGCGTCGAACACCAAGGTGCTCGGCCAGACGGGCCAGGCGACGCCGAGTGCGGCGTTGTTCGGGTCACCGCTGCGCGCGAAGCTGCCCAGGGTCTGCATCATTGCGGCCGACAGCGTCTCGCGGCCAGGCCGGTTCGCGGTGTTGAACCAGACGTTGCCAAACAGAGAAGGGCCGAAGTTGCCGAAGACGAAGGGCAGGTCCACCACGTGGACCGCGCCATAGATGGCGTTCCAGGGCGCGGGCTGCTCGTCCCAGTCGAAGCGGTAGTACCAGACGTTTTCCTGCCGCGTCTTGAGCGCGTTGAGCACGCTGTCGCGGCTGTTGAGAAAGAAGATGCGGTTGAGCGTTTCGGCGCGCGCGGTAAAGCCCGTGGTGGGCGCATCAACGGGCAGGTAGGACGGGGCAATCCATTCCTCCACCGTAGTCTGCGGGGCGGCGTCGGGCTGGTAGCCCAAGTGGTTGGCGAAGAGCTGTGCGTCGCTCACCAGGCGCGCATTGCCCGTGCCGCCCACCAGCGGCAGAAAGGCCGAGAACAGCTTGCCCTCGTCGCGCGTGTTGCCCGCCAGCACCGGCACTTTAAGGTAATTGCCTGCGCCAATGGCGGCAATCGGGTCGGAGGCCACCACCGTGCCGTCCGGAATGGGGCCCGAGCCGGCCAGGCCGGCGGCGGCCAGGCGCGTGAGCAGCACGCCCAGCAGCTGCGCCGGCGTCTTGCTGCGCAAATACGCTGCCACCTGGGCCTGGCTCCAACCTGCCAGGTAGGCCTGCGCAGCGGCTGCGTCGCTGGCAAGTCCTTCGGCGATGACGAGGTTTTGCACCAGCGCATTGCCCTGCGCCAGCGCCACGGCCGCCGTGTTGAGCGTGGGCAGGCTGCCTGGGGGCAGGTTGCTGGCCATGGAAATGCCGCCCGACAGAGGCACGACCCGGTGGAACAACTGCGGTTTGGCCGCCACCATCTGCGGCGAAGTCTGCAGCGCCCAGACGTTGATCGCCCCGGCCGACTGGCCCATGATGGTCACGTTGTCTGGGTTGCCGCCGAAGGCCGAGGCGTTGCCGCGCACGAACTGCAGTGCCTTGACGCTGTCGAGCAGGGCGAAGTTGCCGGAATCGGCCAAAGCATTGCCCGTCTTGAGCTGCGGCACGTTCAGGAAGCCGAAAATGCCCAGGCGGAAGTTGGACGTGACGACGATGGCGTTGGCGCTCTTGGCCAGCTGTGCACCGTCGTACACCGGGTCGGCCGTGTAGCCCGAGACGTTGCTGCCACCGTGGAAGAACACGATCACCGGCAGGTTCTTTTCCTCCGTCGCAGGCCTCCAGATGTTCAGGTACAGGCAGTCCTCGCTGCCCACAGCCTGGTTGAGCGTGGTGCCGATGGTGGCGTCGTAGCGGTTGTTCGCGCCCGGGCCGTAGATGCGGCCGTACTGCGCGCACGCGGGGCCGAACGCGGTCGCCGCCCGGGTCGTGGTCCATGCGGTCGCGTCCTGCGGCGCCTGCCAGCGCAAGTCACCCACGGGCGGTTGGGCGAAAGGGATTCCTTTCCAGGCGTAGGTGCCGGGCGCGGAGCCTGCCACGCCCTGCACCTCGCCCAGAGCCGTTTTGCGCAGCAGCGGATCGTCTCCCGACGAGCCGCCGCATGCAGCCAGCAGCAGCGCCAGGGCCAGCGGAGCCGCGCGCGCGCAGCGGCGTACGCCGGACCAGGACAAACACTCGATAGCAGTCATCATCGTCTCCTTGGTGGACAGTGGTTGGAATTGGACGAAAGCCAAGACAGGCAGCCTTCAGCCGCGGCGCCGCGCAGCGCCCGCGCGCAAGCGGCCGACCACGCCGGTAGGGAAGTAATAAACCGAGAGCACGAACAGCACGCCCAGCCACAGCAGCCAGCGGTCCGGCGAGAACAAGGTGGCGAGCCAGGGCAGACCGCTTGCCGCCTCGTTGCCCAGGCGCAGCAAATCCTGCAGGTAACTTTGTGCGATGAGAAACAGCACGGCGCCAATGGCTGCGCCGTAAATCGTTCCCATGCCGCCGATGACAACGATCAGCAGCACGTCGATCATGATTTCAAACGACAGCGAGGTGTCCGGCCCGTTGTAGCGCAGCCAGATCGCCAGCATGGAGCCCGCCAGGCAGGCGAACAGAGCGGAAAGCACCGAAGACAGCGTGCGATACACCACCACGCGGTAGCCAATGGCCTCAGCGCGGAACTCGTTTTCGCGAATCGCCTGCAGCACGCGGCCAAATGGTGAGTTGACGATGCGCAGCATCGCCAGCACCAACACCACGGCCGCAACAAAGAGCAGGTAGTACGTCAGCAAGCGCCCATCCAGCGACGCGCCCAAAAAGGGCTCTTCCGCAAATTCGTGGCTGGGCGTGAGCAGTTCGGGCAGGCGAAAGCTCAGGCCGTCCTCGCCGCCGGTAATCTCGAACAGCTGTGAAGCCAGCGTCTGGAACGCCGCCGCCACGGCCAGCGTGATCATGGCAAAGAAGATGGCCCGCACCCGCAGCGAAAACAGCCCCACGGCAAGCGCGAGCACGAAGGACAGCGCAAGCGCCCCCAAGATGCCCACCGCCAGTGCATCCCAGCCGGCGCCCATGCGCGTGCTGGCCACCGCCACACCGTAAGCGCCGATGCCAAAAAACATGGTGTGCGCAAAGCTCACGATGCCGGTGTAGCCCAGCAGCAAGTCAAAGCTGGCCACCAGCACAACAAAGATCAGCACCTTGGCAGCCACCGAGAGCGCCTTGACGCCGGGAAACAGGAAGGGCGCGAACGCCAGACCCAGAAAGATCGCGACCAGCACCACGGTCAGCACGCGGCTGCGCGGGAAATCGCCAGAGAGAATTCGGTTCAACATGGCAGACTCCCGTTCATCGGTTCGTCACGGGGTACACACCCTGGGGACGCCAGAGCAGAATGGCGACCATCAGCGCAATGTTGGAAAAAAGCGCCACCTTCGGCATCAGAAAACCGGTGTAGTTCGCCATCAGCCCCACCAGCAGCGCGCCAATCAGCGCCCCGCCCGTGCTGCCCAGCCCGCCGATGATGATGACGATGAAGATCAGCACGTTGACCTGCGCACCCATCTGCGGAATCACGCTCTGCTGGTACAGGCCCCACATCACGCCGCCCAGGCCGGCAAGCGCGCTGCCGGCAACAAACACGCCAATGAACAAACGCCGGATGCGGTAGCCCAGCGACTCGACCATCTCGCGGTCCTGCACGCCGGCGCGGATCAAAAGGCCCACCTTGGTGCGCGCCAAGGTCCAGGCCAGGATGCCGAAGACCAGCAGGCCCACGACCACGGCAATGAGGCGGTATTTCTCGATGGCAGCGTCGCCGACGAAGAGCGAGCCTTGCATGCCAGCCGGCAGCGGCAGCGGAATCTGCGCCGGCCCCCAGATCATCTTGATGATTTCTTCACCGATGATCATTCCGCCCATGGTGATGAGAATCTGCTTCAGGTGCTGGCCATACACCGGCCGCACGATGAAACGCTCGAACGCCAGGCCCACGGCACCCGCCACCAGCATGGCAATCAGCATGGCAGGCACCACGGCCACCAGGTTGCGCCACAGCGCCTGCGAGCCGGTCCAGTCGCCCATGCTGCCCAGCACGCTGACGGCGACGAAGGCGCCCAGTGCAATGAACACGCCGTGGCCAAAGTTGAGCACGTCCATCAGGCCGAAGACCAGCGTCAGGCCCGAGGCGATGATGAAAATGATCATGCCCATCGCGAGGCCTGCCACGGTGAGCGTGAGCCAGGTGGAAGGCGATCCGATAAAGGGCAGCACCGCCAGCACCAGCACGGGCACCAGGGCGAGCGGCTTCCAGTCGAGTTCGCGCCAATTCATGCTGCACCTCCAGCGAATGAACGCTTCACTATTGATTTCATAGCTGCAAGCGCAGACGCAATAAGCGCTAGAGGCCTAAAAGTATTGAAATTCATAGCGCCAACCCCAGCAGCGAGCGCTGCAGTGCCTCGTCCTGCGCCAGCGCCGCCATGCGCCCGGCGTGCACGACAACGCCGTTGTCCATGACCGCCACGTTGTCGCCCAGGCGCTTGGCGAAGTGGATGTTCTGCTCGACCAGCAAAATCGTGACGCCGCGCTTTTTGAGCTGATCGAACGCGTCGATCATGTTGTTGATGATGGCGGGCGCCAGTCCCTTGCTGGGCTCGTCCACGATGAGCAGTTCGCGGGGCTCGACGATGGCGCGTGCCACCGCCAGCATTTGTTTCTGCCCGCCCGAGAGCTTGCCGGCTGGGTGGTTCCAGAACTTCTCCACCGCAGGAAACAGCCGGAAGATCCAGGCCAGACGCTCGGCGTCGATTTGGGCGGCGGTGCGCGCGCTGCGTGCGGCAAGCACCATGTTTTCCCTGACCGTCAGGTCTCCAAAGATGCCCATGGTTTCGGGCACATAGGCGATGCCGAACCCGGCAATCTGCGGCGTGGCCAGGCGCGTGATGTCCTGCCCCGCGAACTTCACCGTGCCCTGGGACGCGCGCCACAGTCCCATGACGGTGCGCAGCGTTGTCGTCTTGCCCGCGCCATTGCGCCCGAGCAGCATGGTGACTTCGCCACGCGGCACCGTCAGGTCGACGCCGTGCAGGATGTGGTACGCCGCGATGTGCGTGTGCACACCGGAGAGTTCGAGCAGCGGCGCGGCACTGTCGGTGTGGGCAGTTGCAGTGGTCATGCTGCTTCCTCCTGCACCACGCCCAAGTAGGCTTCCTGCACCACGGGCGAGGCAATCACTTCGGCGGGCGCCCCGTCGGCCACCAGCGTGCCGTTGGTGAGCACGATGATGCGGTCGGCCAGTTCGCGCACCACATCCATCTTGTGCTCCACCAGCAGGATGATCTTGGTTTGGTCTTTCTTCAGCTCGCGGATCAGGTTCAGGATCACGGGCGCCTCGTCGTGGCTCATGCCGGCCGTGGGTTCGTCAAACATGTAGACCTGCGGCTCCAGCGCCATCAAGAGTGCCACTTCGAGCTTGCGCTGGTCGCCGTGCGGCAAGCTGGCTACAGGCGTGTCGGCGCGATCGCGAAGTGACACGCTGGCAAGGATGGCGTCGGCCTTGGCGATGAGGTCGGCGTGGTCGCTCCAGATGCTCCAGAGGTTGAGGCCGCGCCGGTGCTTGCCCTGCTGGGTAGCCTGCACCGCCAGGCGCACGTTTTCCTGCACAGTCAGTTGGGGGAACAGATTGGTCAGCTGAAATGCCCGGCCCAGACCGGCCCGCGCACGTTCTGGCACCGACAGACCCGAGAGTTCGCGCCCACCCAGCAGAACCTGCCCCTTGGACGCCTTGAGCTGCCCGGAAATCAGGTTGAAGTAGGTCGTCTTGCCCGCCCCGTTCGGGCCGACGATGGCGGTCAGCGTACCGGGCGCGAAGGCGCAGCTCACCGCATTGACGGCCACGTGGCCGCCAAAGCGGATGGTCAGGTCTCGGGTTTCAAGCATGGCGCTGAAATTTAGGCAAAAAGTGGCTCTAGCGCTTGCTACGTAAGCGCTTGGAGCTATGAAAAAAGTAACAATCGAGCGCTACGACAAAGCCGGCTACGGCCTAGGCCAGCGGACGCCGCGCAAGGGCCGCCCCGCCGCGCTGGCGTCGTCCCCCTTCCCGCAACGCGCAGCGTTGCGAGAGAAGGGGCTGAGGGCCGCAGCTCCAAGCCTGCCTGCGCAGGCTTGGACGGCTCCGAAGGGCTTGCGCCTCTGGCGCTTGCTCGGAGCGGCAAAGCCGCTCAGGGGGATGCTCACCGGTTGTTCCGGATCGGAATGTCCATTTCTTCGGGCTTGATCTCGTGCACCAGCTCGGGCACGCCCCAGGCAAACGCCGGATCGTTCTTGATCTTGAAGTGGTACATGCTTTGCATCGCCTGATGGTCTTCCTTGCGGAAGGTCATCTTGCCCTTGGGCGTGTCGAAGCTCATGCCTTCCATGGTCTTGATGAGCTTGTTGGTGCCGGTGTCGCCATTCGTCTTCTTGAGCGCCGTCACCAGCGCCATGGCTGCCGAGAAGCCGCCTGCGGTAAAGAAGTCTGGCGGCGTCTTGAACTCTTTGTAGTGCGCGGTCACCAAGGCGTCGTTCACGGCGTTCTTTGGAATGCCGAAGTAGTAGTAGGTCGCGCCTTCCATACCGGGGAAGTTCTTGTAGCTCGCCATGGCGGGGAGAATGTTGCCGCCGGTGAAGACGTCGATGCCATAGCGCTTCTTCAGGTCTTGCGCAGCCAGGGCGTTGAACGGAGGCGTGCCACCGGCCCAGATCACCTCAATCGCCTTCTTGCCCGGCTTGTCCTTGAGTGCATCGACGATGCGCTGAATACCGGCGGTGAAGTCGGTGGTGTTCTGTGGCAGGTATTCCTCGTGCCCGATCTTGGCGTGCTTCAGGTTGGCCTTGAAAGCCTTCACACCGTCGCGGCCAAACGCGTAGTCCTGTGCCAGCGTGGCCACGGTCACACCATCCTTGTCCATCGCCACGGCGTTGCTGATGGCATCCTGGCTGGAGTTGCGGCCGGTGCGGAAGATGTATTTGTTCCACTTGTCGCCAGTGATCGAATCGGCCACAGCGGGCTCAACCAGCAAAATTTTCTTGTATTCCTCGGCGACGGGCAGCATGGCCAGCGCGACGCCCGATGAGGTGGGACCGACGGCGATGTCGGCCTTGTCGTCTGCGTAGGCAGCTGCCAGCAGGCTCTTGCCCAGGTCGGGCTTGCCCTGGTCGTCGCGCTCAATCAACACCAGCTTCTTGCCCGCCACCATCATGGTGCCGCCGGTGGCGTACTCCAGGCCCATCATCAGGCCGGTCTGGGTCTGCTTGCCATAGGCTTCGAGCGGACCCGTCTTGCTGTAGACGTGGGCGATGCGGATTTCTTCGGCCGCAAAAGCGGATACAGATACCGTGGCGGCGAGGGCCGCGAGTGCGGTGAAGGTGCGACGATGCATGGAATGCCTCCTGTTGTGATGCAGGCATTGATTGCACGGACCGTGCCAACTCGCAAGCTATTGATTCATAAGCAATCCCTGTGCCGTCAGAATGCAAACGTATATTTTTCAGACAATCAATTGTCTGAAAAATAGACGTTTGTCTGACATTTATTCAGGGTTTTCCAGACGTCCGTACAGCGTCGCGCGCGAAATTCCTAGCATGCGTGCCGCGGCCTGCTTGTTGCCACCAGAGGCGGCCAGCGCCGCGGCAATGGCGCGCCGCTCAACTTCGGCCACCTGCTGGGCAAGGGGCCGAAGCAAGGCCGCATCGTCTGGCGCAGCGCTGGCCACCTCGGCCAGCGGCGCGGCGGGCTCAACGCCCGACTCCCGCAGGATGCTGGTGAGTTGCTCGGCGTCGATGCTCTGCGATTCGCTGCGCATGGCGGCCTGCTCCAGCACGTTGCGCAGCTCGCGGATGTTGCCGCGCCAGGGCTGGCCCATCAGCAGTGCCAGCGCGTCCGGGCGCAACTCAGGCGGCGCGCTGCGGCTGCGCAGCGCCATGTCCTCGCCCAGCAGTTCAACCAGCGCCGGGATATCGCTGCGCCGCTCACGCAGCGGCGGCACGCGCAGTGGCAGCACGTGCAGGCGGTAATACAAGTCTTCGCGGAACCTGCCCTCGCGCACCAGCGCGCCCAAGTCGCGCGACGTGGCGGCCACCACGCGCACGTCGAACGGCACCAGCTGGTTGGAGCCCAGCGGCTCGATCTCGCCCTCCTGCAGCGCGCGCAGCAGCTTGGCCTGAAGGTTTTGCGGCATGTCGCCAATTTCGTCGAGGAACAAGGTGCCGCCATCGGCGAGCTTGAACTTGCCATCGCGCGCCTTGCGGTCGGCGCCGGTGAAGGCGCCGGGCGCCACGCCGAAAAACTCCGCTTCCAGCAGCGTGTCGGGAACGGCGGCGATATTCACGCTGACAAACGGCCCGGCAGCGCGGCTCGATGCGGCGTGGATGGCGTGCGCCAGCAGCTCCTTGCCGGTGCCCGTCTCGCCCAGCAGCAGCACCGGGCTCATGGACTGCGCGGCGCGGCGCGCCTGGCGCTTGACTTGCGCTGCTGCCGGGCTGGAGCCGACGAAGCTGGCAAAGGTGTACTTCGCCCGCCGCGTGCCGTCGCCGCTGCCGCCGTGCAACTGGCGCCCGCGCTGCACCGCCAGCTCGCGGCGGGCGTCGTCCAGGTCGCGCTGCAACAAGGCAAATTTGCTGATCAAGGGCTGCAGCGTGGTTTCCGGATGGTCGAACAGCACGATGCCGATGGCGCCGATCACGCGCTCGTCGTCGCCCCGCAGCGGAATGCGGCTGACCACAAAGGTGCCGGCGCGGTTGGTGAGCAGATCGATCAGCACCGCCTCGCCGGTTTCCAGCACGCGGCGCATCTGCGTATTGGGGATGACGTCCTCCACCATGTGGCCAAGGAACTGGTCCACATGGGTCAGACCGAGTTCGGGCAGAAAGCGCTGGTAGCCCTCGTTCACCCAGACGATGCGCCCGCGCAAGTCGACCAGAAACATGCCCTGGCTGACGCTCGAGAACAAATGGAACATCGAGCGCGCCGCCAGCTCCAGAATGCCCTGGGCATCGAGCGGCAGCGCAGGGGTGTCGGGGGCAAGCGCGTCCATGGGCGGATGGTAACGCCGGGCCGCGGCACCAACGAATTACTATGACTTTGATAGCTGCAATGGCCCACAGATAAAGCGCTGCAACCTGATTTTTCTTGAAATCTGGCGCACACCACCGGCCTGCGAGGTCGGCGCCAGGCAGCAGAGCGCAGCAAAATACGCGCGATGGACACCATCCAAAGCATGCGCATCGACAAATGGCTGTGGTGCGCACGATTTTTCAAGACGCGCAGCCTGGCCGCCGAGGAAATCGCAAGAGGGCGTGTGCGGATCAACGGCACCGTCACCAAAGCTTCGCGCGAAGTTCGCTGCGGCGACACGGTGGACCTGCGCCAGGGCCGGGTGCCGCGCTCCGTGCTCGTGCGCGGCATCAACCAGGTGCGCGGGCCGGCACCTGTGGCGCAGTTGCTGTACGAAGAAACCCCGGAGAGCGCAGCTGCGCGCGCAGCCGCCGCCGAGCGCCAGCGCCTGGCACCAGAGCCGGCAGCGGCTCTGCACGAGGGGCGGCCGACCAAGCGCGACCGGCGAGACATCGACAAGGCACGCGACTGGGGCAGCCGCTGGAGCGCGTCGCTCGACGAATGAGCGGCCGCCCCCGGAAAATGCGTTCCCCGGTTTATAGTGAGCCCGGGTAAGGCCCTTCCCGACACTCCCCACGCCAGCCGCTTGAAGGAAAAAGAAACGATGTTCCCTGAATACCGCGACCTGATCACCCAACTCAAAAATACCGACCACCATTTCACGCGCCTGTTCGACAAGCACAACCACCTGGACGAAAAAATCAAACACATGGTGGCCGCCACCGGCCCGTCGGCGGATCTGGAAATCGAAGCGCTCAAAAAGCAGAAGCTGCAACTCAAGGACGAGCTGTACGCCTTGCTCAAATCCAAGGCCACGGGCAACTAAGACGACACTGGCCGGCGCTGCAGTCGCTGGCCCTTTGCTTCGCTCAGCGGTAGCTGCTGAACACGCGGGTGTTGCCGTCGCGGGCCACCAGCAGCACGTCGTACGGATCGCGCCGACCGCCGTAAACCGCACCGTCCATACCCGGTGAGCCCACCGGCATGCCGGGCACGGCCAAGCCCAAGGCTTTGGGTTTTTGCGCGAGCAGCTTGCGCACATCGCTCGCGGGCACATGGCCTTCAAGAAGATAGCCGCCGACCAGCGCCGTGTGGCACGAACCGAGCTTTTGCGGCAGGCCTAGCCGGCTGCGCACTGCGTTGTTGCCGCTGTCGTGCACTTTGACGGCAAAGCCGTTCTCCTCCATGTGCACCACCCAGTCCTTGCAGCAGCCGCAGCTGGGGTCCTTCCAGACCTCGACGGCCAGAGGGTCCGTGGCGGCCCGCGCCAGGCGCGGGGCGACCATGGCTGCGCCGAGCAGGCCCAACGCAGTCAGCAGGTGCCGCCGTGGCACGGGCTTTGCCTCTGCGGGAAAGCGATCGGTCGCAAAAGCCTGGGGTGCGGATACGTTTGAAAAGATGTGGGGCATGGAATTTCCTTGGGTATTGAAGTTTGGGCCAGAAGCCGTGTTGCTGCTCGCAAGCAGCCTTATTCACGGCGCGAATCGAGGGCAACAGCCAAGCCGAGGAGGCTCCCGCGTGCGGCATGTGCGCAGGAATGGGACGTCTCAGCTCAGGCCACCCGGCGCGCAATGGGCGGTTTGAGGGCCGGCGCCAGCGCTGCACTGGCAAAGGCCCAATCAGCCTGCGCAGCGGGCAGTGGAGCGCCCAAACCTGCGGACCCCGCCGCCCCCGGCAAAGGCAGCGCTACTGCGTGGCAGAGCAAGCAGTCCGCGCAGGCAGCACAAGCAAGGGTTGCCGCGTCGCCATCAGCGCAGTGCGTGGCCGCCGCTTCGGCGGCCGCTGGCGCGCAACGCTGGCCGGCCGCCAGCGCCACATCGGCGCCCAGCAGCATGCGCAGCACCAGCAGAGACAGAGCAAGGCAACGAAGCAAACGGCGCATGCCTGCATGGAGCATGCCACGCACCAAGTGGTTCCCCACTGCGATCGCTATTGCAATCGTTTTTATAGCTGCTCGCGCACCCTGTATAAGCGCTGGAGGCATTTTTTACCGATTTTTTTGATCTGCACCTTGGCCTCTGCGCTGAACGGGTTCCGCGCGCAGCATGCGCAGGCCATTGGCCACCACCAGCAAGCTGGCGCCCATGTCGGCAAACACCGCCATCCACATCGTGGCCTGCCCGGCCAGCGCCAGCGCCAGGAACACCAGCTTGATGCCCAGCGCCAGCGCAATGTTCTGCACCAGCACCTGGTGCGTGCGGCGCGAGAGGCGCACCGTCTCAGCCACGCGGCGCAGGTCGTCGTTCATGATCACCACGTCGGCGGTTTCCATGGCCACATCGGTGCCGGCGGCGCCCATGGCAAAGCCGATGTCGGCCTGCGCCAAGGCGGGCGCGTCGTTGATGCCGTCGCCCGCCATGGCGGTCATGCCGTGCAGTTTTTGCAATGTGGCGATGGCGCCCTGCTTGTGCTCGGGCAGCAGATCGGCCTGCACCTCGTCGATGCCAGCGGCGCGGGCGGCGGCCTGCGCAGCGGCGCCATGGTCACCGGTGAGCAGGATGGGCGTGATGCCCAGAGCACGCAGTTCGGCCACTGCTTCTATGGCCTGCGGGCGCAAGGTGTCGGCCACGGCAAACAGCGCGCGCACGCCGCCGCGCTCGGCCAGAAAGGTCAGGCTGCGGCCCTGGGCCTCGTGCTCGGCGGAAGCGGCCGCTACCGTCTCGGTCCACAGGCCCTGCTCACGCATCCAGCGCCGGTTGCCCAAGGTCCAGCGCTCGCCGCCCACCCTGCCCTCGACGCCGCGCCCGGCCTGGGCAGTGAAATCGCTCAGCTCCGGCAAGGCGCCCTGCTGCGCACCCAGTCCGAGCGCAATTGCCTGCGACACAGGGTGGTCCGAGCGGCTCGCCAAGGCCAGCGCCACGTCGTGCGCCGCGTCGCAGCCCAAGGCGCTTTGCCCCACCAGCACCGGCCGGCCAGTGGTGATGGTGCCGGTCTTGTCAAAGGCCACGGCACGAATACCGCGCGCCAACTCCAGCCAGGCCCCGCCCTTGATCAAAATGCCGCGTCGCGCCGCTACAGCCAGACCGCTGACCACGGTGACCGGCGTGGAGAGCACCAGCGCGCAGGGGCAGGCAATCACCAGCAAGACCAGCGCACGGTAAATGGCGTCCAGCCAGGCCCAGCCGAGCAGCAGCGGCGCGCCGACGGCCACCAGCACGGCCATGGCAAACACGGCCGGCGTATACACGGCGGCAAAGCGGTCCACCAGCCGCTGCGTCGGCGCACGCGTGGCCTGCGCCTCCTCGACAGCGCGAATGATGCGGTCCAGCGTGGTGTGGCCCGAAGCAGCCGTCACGCGCATCTCCAGCTCGGCCTGGGCGTTGAGGGTGCCGGCAAACAGCGGATCACCCAGCGTTTTGTCCACCGCCAGGCTCTCCCCGGTGACGCTGGATTCGTCCACGGCGCTGGCGCCGCGCGTCACGCTGCCGTCCAGCGGCACCCGGCCACCAGGGCGAATGCGCAGCGTGTCACCCAGCGCCACGTCGGTGGCCGGCACGCTGCGCCACTGACCATCCGCGCCGAGCCGGTCCGCCCGATCGGGGCTGAGCGCCAGCAAGGCGCCAATGGCATGGCGTGCCCGCCCCACCGCTCCCTGCTCGATGCGCTCGGCCAGCGCATACAGCGCCATCACCATCGCCGCCTCAGGCCACTGACCAATGGCAAAGGCGCCGGTCACCGCCACGGCCATGAGCGCACTGATGCCCAATTGCCCACGCATCAGCGAGCGAACCCCGCTTTGGTAGACGCCCAGGCCCGCCAGCACAATGGCCACCGCCGCCAGCACCATGCCGCCCGCGTGCCAAGGCCAGGTGTCGGGCCCGAGCAGGTGCAGCAGCTCTGCTGCGGTAGCGGCAAGCAGGCCAGCCGCGATACGCGCCCAGCCGGGCAAGACACTGTGGTCGTGGCCGTCGCCGTGCTGCCGATCGGGGGCACGGCTCCCGGCATGCGCATGACCTGCGTGCGCCCCATTTAGGTGCTCGCCGTCGCCCGCGTGTTTGCCGCTGCAGCGGGCTTGATCCGCTGCAGCGGCGTCTTCTGCCACAGGGCAGCAGGAGAGGGAAATGCGCGGGCCGACAGGGCCTGTAGTGGTGGTCTCGGCTGACATGAAATCCTTGCAATCAACGCGGTTGTAGGCCGCAATGGCACCATTGGAATCCTTGAAGCCACTTGAAGGTCAAGCCATGCCCCTACAGGACACCGCCGTGTGGCGGATTGGCGAGGCGGCGCAACGTTCGGGGGTGTCCGCCGCCAACATCCGCTTTTACGAGAAAGAAAAGCTGCTGGCGCCCAGCGCGCGTGCGGACAACCGCTACCGCCTTTACAGCGCCGCCGACGTGCACCGCCTGCGCTTCATTCGCCTGTGCCGCAGCATGGACATGTCGCTGGGCGAGGTGCGCACGCTGGTGGCCCTGAACGCTCAGCCGCCGGACGACACCCATGCGGCCTGCCACACGCTGGACGAGCACCTGACTCACGTGCGCGCCCGGCGCAAGGAACTGCGCGCCTTGGAGCAGGACCTGCTCGCGCTGCGCGGCCGCTGCGATGGCAGCGACGACGCCCACTGCCATGTGCTGGATGCGCTGCACGCGCAAGCCGATGCACAGGCCGGCGCCCTGCCCGGCGCGCCGCCGGCCGGCGGGGGCGGCAAGCGGCATGTGTAGCCGCCCGGCGCGCAACACCCGTCGACAATGACTCCGCTCTCCCGCCGCCAGCTCATCGGCCTGGTGCTGCTCACCCTCATGTGGGGTCTGAACTGGCCGGTGATGAAACTCGCCCTGCGCGAAATCAGCCCGCTGCACTTTCGCGGACTGACCATGGGCCTGGGCGCAATGGTGCTTGCGGGCTACTTCGCTGCGCAGGGCATCCGCCTCTGGCCCAAGGGTCTTTCAGAATGGCGAACCGTGCTCGTCCTGGGCGGACCCAACATCCTGGGCTGGCATGCGCTGTCCATCATCGGAGTCGCGCACCTGCCGGCCGGGCGGGCGGCGATTCTGGGCTTCACGATGCCGGTGTGGACGGTGCTGCTGGGCACCCTGCTGTACCGCGAGCAACTCACCGCGCGCCTGCTTCTGGCGGTCGTCGCCGTTCTCTGCGGCATTGGCCTGCTGCTGTGGAACGAATGGGCGCAACTGGCGGGCCAGCCCGTCGGCATCGCCTGGATGCAGGGAGCGGCCTTGTGCTGGGCGGTCGGCACGATCTGGATGCGCCGCGCGCAGCTGACACTGCCCGCAGAAGCGCTGGTCGTCTGGATGATGGTCCTGTCGGCGGCCGTCATCATGCTGCTCGCATGGGCGCTGGAGCCTTCGCAACACGGAAATCTGAGTGCGGCCATCTGGGTCAGTCTGGTCTGGAGCGTGCTGATCAACTACGGCGCCGCGCAGGTCGTCTGGTTTGCGCTGGCACGCGAGCTGCCGGCCACCACCAGTGCCATGAGCGTGATGGCCGTACCCCTCATCGGCACCTTGAGCGCCCCGCTCATCGTCGGCGAATGGCCGCATTGGCAGGACCTGGCTGCCATGCTGTGCGTGGTGGT
Source organism: Burkholderiaceae bacterium (assembly GCA_023954035.1). Classification (GTDB taxonomy): domain Bacteria; phylum Pseudomonadota; class Gammaproteobacteria; order Burkholderiales; family Burkholderiaceae_C; genus Simplicispira. Next base: position 29,929 of record JAMLIT010000025.1, read on the forward strand.
CGCCATCGGCGCCGTCCTTCTGCGGCGGCCGAAACCCGGGGCCTGAGCACCCAAAACAGCGCCGATGCGGCGGCTTTTGTGGTCTGCGCGATGCGCCCACTGCGCCGACCGGCGCGTGCGGCGCGCTCTTACGCGCCCGTGCGTCGCCTGGTCTTACCCTGGAAGGCCGCTGCAAATGTCCGCACGCTCCGTGCCCAGCGCCAGAAACAACCGCCATGCCCAGCCCCGCCGAAACCGCCCCCAATGCGCCCGCGCCACGCAAAAGCGCCCGTCTGTACCGCATGGTGATGGACAAGCATGTGTGCCCGTACGGCCTCAAGGCCAAGTACCTCTTGGAGCGAGAAGGCTATGACGTCGACGACCACTGGCTGACAACGCGCGCCGAAACCGACGCGTTCCAGGCCCAGCACCACGTCGACACGACGCCGCAAACCTTTATCGACGGCAAACGCATTGGTGGTTACGACGATACCCGCAGATTCCTTGGCAAGGCAGTGAAAGACCCGGACGCGGTTACCTACGTGCCAGTGATCTCCATCTTTTCCGTGGCGGCGCTGATGGCGCTCGCAAGCCACTGGGCGCTTTCAGGCCACGCGTTGACGCTGCGCAGCCTGGAATGGTTTGTGGCGTTTTCCATGTGCCTTCTGGCCTTGCAAAAGCTGCGCGACGTTGATGGCTTTGCCACCATGTTTCTGGGCTACGACCTGCTGGCAAGACGCTGGGTGCCCTATGCCTACCTCTACCCCTTTGGCGAACTGCTGGCCGGCGTGCTCATGATCGCGCATGGCTTGCCCTGGATAGCCGCGCCAGTGGCGCTGTGGCTCGGCTCGGTGGGCGCGGTGTCGGTCGTCTACGCGGTCTACGTTCAGAAACGCGAACTCAAATGCGCCTGCGTGGGCGGCGGCTCCAACGTGCCGCTGGGCTTTGTCTCGCTCACCGAGAACGTGATGATGGTGGTCATGGGCCTCTGGACGCTGGCCAGAAGCTTCGTCGGTTGAGCGATCGAACGGAGGCCTTCTACTTCGGGCATCAGTTGCGAACTGTATCTATGAACCATGCCATCAGTGATACACCCTAGCACCCTCACCAAACCCGGCCATATAAATGTGCGCAAACACGGCGTTGGCCTTGACGTTGATCTCGTCAGCGTCGTAGGCGCCTGACGGCAGGTGCGCAAACAGGTGCTTGATGATTTCGGCCTTGACCTGGGCCTGCGCCGTGGCCTTCTCGCGCCAGTGATCGATCTGCAGCTTGCCGCTGGCTAGGTTGTTCAACAACTCCTTCGCCACCTTCTTCATGGCGTCCCGGTCACCCTTGGTCAGGCTGTCCTTCTGCAACAGATCGAAAACGGCCAATTGGTCTTCGCTCTCCAGCCCCTCTCGCAGGTAACGCTTTTCTTCTTCGTTGAGGTTGTCGTTGAAGGTGAACAGGTCGTCCATCACCTTCTGGATTTCGGCGGCATCCTTGTCCTTGTTGTATTCCTGAACGATCTCCTGATAGCGCTCGTACAGGTCGACCCGGGTCGGGTTGCGCGCCACCATCATCGCCAGCCGCTCTTCGATTTTCTCCTTCAGGTTCAGGGTGACCACGTTCTTGAACGGCGATTTTTCAAACTCGGCCCGCAGTCGTGAAAAGTCGATGTTGGAGAGGTCGTACCGCGCATGGCCCTGGTTGGCCACGGCAGGCGCTGGTTTGCCGTCCGTCGTCAGTGCGGTGTCGACCACCTCGTACAAGTCCTGCAGCAGCGCGCTGACGTCGGGCGTTTCGCGTGCATCCTGCAGCTTGTTGTAAATCGCATTGACGGCGCTTTCTTCCGCATCGAAGTCGAACAGTCCCGAGTGCGGGAACAGGCCCCGGTGGCGGGCCTGCACATCCTCCACGATCACCTGATAGGTCTTGCGGCGCTCATCGCTCTCGCAGAGCAGATTTACGGCGACCAGGATCTGCTGCTGCTTGTCAAAGCCCTTGGCGGCAATCAGCCCATCCAGATCGAAGCCGAGATTCACCAGAAAGTCTCTGGCGGCTTTCAGGCTCTGGGCGTACTCGGCCAGCGCTTCCGAGTCGTCGCGCACGGTGTTTTGCTCGCCTTCACCCTTGCCGGTGCCGGCGCGGTCACCCTGGGCAAACGTGGCCAGCGCCTTGCGCAGACTTTTGAGCATGCCGTTGTAGTCAATGATCAGGCCGTGCTTCTTGCCCCCGCCCACACGGTTGACGCGGGCGATGGCCTGCATCAACGTGTGGCCCTGCATCGGCTTGTCGAGGTACAGCGTGGCCAGGCATTTCACGTCGAAGCCCGTCAGCCACATGGCGCAAACAATGGCGATGCGGAATGGGTTCTCGGCCTGCTTGAACTCCTTTTCCAAGTTGCGCTTGACCATCTTCTCGCGGTGTGGCGTGATGTCCAGCGGCTCGTCGCGAAAATTGCGCCACTTGGCGAATTCGGCCACCTCGCCCTGCTCCTGCGAAACCACCACGCAGCATTCGGTGGCCTTCATCCATTCAACCTGTTCGCGGCGCTGTTGCAGAAGCTTCGGCAGGGCTTTGCGCTTGGCGACGAACAGCGCCTCCTCAGCGGCCACGCTCGCCTCCAACTGGGCGGCCTTCTCCTGCCATTTGGCTTTGACCAGATCGTGCATCTTCACGCAAGTGATCTTGTCCAAGCAGACCATCATGGCCTTGCCGCCGCCGGTGTCGACTACCCTCCATCGCTGGTGGAAGTGATCGACGAAATCCTGAGCCACCTTTTCCAGGCGCGTGGGCGAAGTCAGGATGGGGTAGTCGCGCGCCAGCTCTCGGTAGAGCTTTTCCTCCTTCTCGTCGGTCCACGGATCGTCAAGCGTGGCTGCCTGCCGCGCAGCTTCGATGTGGTCCGCTATCCGTTCGCTGACCTTGGGGTCGACAATCTTCAGTTTTTCACCCCGGTTCTCGTAGAACAAGGGCAAGGTCGCGCCATCGGCCACCGCACGCTGGAAGTCGTAGATCGACACGTAGTCGCCAAACACTTCGCGCGTCAGCTGCTTCTCACCGGCATCGATCAGGGGCGTGCCGGTGAAGCCCAGGAACTTGGCTCGCGGTAGCCCCTTGCGCATGTTCAGCGCCAGGCGGCCGTACTGGGTGCGGTGCGCCTCGTCGCTGATGACAATGATGTCGTCACGCTCGGAATAGGCCTCCTTCACTAGCTCACGGTACTTCTGGATCAGGCCGAACACGTAGCGGCGGTTCTGGTCCCGCAGCATCTTACGTAGGGTTTCGCCGCTGGAGGCCTGGTCGGTCTTGCTGTTGGCGCGACCGGCATTGGTATAGGTGGAGGCGATCTGGTCGTCCAGCTCCGTGCGATCGGTGATCACCACAAAGGTGTAGCTGCCAGAGATCCGGCGGTGGATCTTCTCGGTCAGAAACAGCATCGAATACGACTTGCCCGAACCTTGGGTATGCCAGAACACGCCCAGTTGTCCAGCCTTCACCTCGGCCTTGATAGTCGGATCGACAGACATGAGGCGCTCGATCACCCGGTTGACGCCCAGATACTGGTGGTTGCGCGCCACGATCTTGTGCGTGCCCCCTTCGCTGGCATCGAACAGCACGAAGTTTTCGACAATGTCCAGCAAACGGGCCTTGTCCAGCATGCCCTTGAGCAAGATGGGCAGCAGGGGTTGGTCCTTGCCAGGCTCCGGATCGTCCTCGTCCAACCGCTTCCAGCGATAGAAGTGCTCGCGGGTGCTGGTCAGCGAGCCGTACTGCGCATCGTGGCCGTTGGAGATCACCACCAGCGCATTCCAGTGGAACAGGTGCGCAATGGTGTCCAGGTAGTCGCTGTAGTTCTTTTTGTAGGCGCTGTCGATGTGCACTTCGAAGCGTTTGAGCTCGATGAACACCAGCGGTAGGCCATTGACGTAGCCGATCACGTCTGGGCGACGCAACCACAGGCGCCCGCGCACCCACAGCTCGCGCACCGCCTGGTAGCGGTTGTTGTGAGGACGGTCGAAGTCGATCAGGCGCAGGCGCTTGTCCACCAAGCGGCCGGCTGCATTCCGATACTTCACCGGTACGCCATCGCGCAGCAGCTTGTACTTCTCTTCGTTGAGGGCGATCAGCGTCTTGGTGATGTCGTCCTGCAGCACCTGCGCCAGGGCCTGGCTGTAGGCCTCTGGCGGCAAGCCCGGGTTCAGGAGCTTCAGCGCGGCCAGCACCTCGCGGCAAAGCACCACCTCGGTGTCGTTGCTGCGGCCCAGAAGGCTGTCGGGCCCGAAATCCTCGTCGTCTTGGGCGAACACGGTTTGCCAGCCGAGCTGCTTTTCCAGCAGTTCGGCCGTCGGCGCCTGGATCAGCAGGTCTTCGGAATAGTCCTTCTTGGCCATCTTCTTGTTTCCCTCCAGCACCCAGGCCCGCCATAGGTGGCGCCCGGCCGTCTTGTCAAGTCATGGTCGATCCGCTACCATTTCGCGCAAATGGGTTGCGACTACGCCACCGGCGTTGGGCTTCCGAGACTTCTCGGGGGCCCTTCTGCTTTCTGGGGTGCGGTTTTCGCTGGTCAAGGAAACACCTTCAGTCCCACGCCCAGCTTGCTGCCGGTTTTGCCCCGGTAGAACTTCTCTTCCAGCACCTGCGCCGCCCTGTTGGCCTGTTCCGGCCGAAGCACCGACAAGCCAATGGGCCGCGCCGTGAGGTCCGCCAGCTGCAGGCCTTCCGAGTTGGTTTTCTTGTCGGCAATGATCAGGTCGAACGGCAAGGGGCGGTGGAAGTAGTTCGCACCGTCACGGATGCGGCGAAACTCCAGCTCAAGCTCCAGATCTTCCTGGGCGCCGCGTGCCTCGCAGACGATGTGGGTGACCGTCCCGTGCTGGCCAGCCTCGCACAGCAGCTCGAATAGACTTTGCAAGCCCATGGCCAGCGCCAGGTGGTAGGCATGCCCTGGCGAATCCGAAGCTTTCTTGAGGCGGGTTTTGTCGATGACGGCAGCCACCAACTGAAAATCGGCCTGCGCAATGGTGCCGGTCACGTCGTCCAGAAACTGTTCGCGCGGCACCTGCATCAAATGGGCAAACGCCCCACGGCGGCGGCGCATGTCCGACTCGTGCAGCACCACCATGTCGTGCCCGAAAGCGGCAAACTTCAAGCGCCGCAGCGCGGGCGCCACCTGCTCGTTGTAAACCGCCTTGCGAAACACACAGAACGACAACACAAACAGCGGATAGCGCGGGTTGATGGACGTGAGGCTGTGGTCACCGCTTTCGTCCACGTAGACAATGTAGTCGCTGTGGCCGACGCCGGCCCGAGGGATGACGTAACTCGCCACCGGTTCGGTCATGCCGTGGCCTCCTCGTGCAGGCGGATACCGGACACATCAAGCTGGCCGGACATCAGTTTGGGGAGCAGCAGGTCGCGGGCGCGTGCGAGTTGCTCATTCTGATTGCAGAGGGTCTCAATCTGAGTAAACGAGTCCTTGACCGCCTGCTCAAACTGAGCCAGGACAGGTTGAGGTGGTTGCAGGGTAATAAGCTGGTCAAAGCATTTCGGATTGACCCGCTGTCGCCCGTCTGACCCTGCCATGCTGCGAATCGCGTGCTCGCGGAAGTTGGCCTCGCGAGCCATGCAATAAACCCACCACGGATTGACAGTAGCGCTTCGTAGCACGATGAATTCGGTCGATCCGCTCGCGACCGCGTTCTCGTCCTCCAGAAACTGCACGAATCCGGTCTTGCCGTTTTCTGTGCAAGGTGTAATTCGGGCGAACAGCGTGTCACCGTTCTTGAACTTTGCGCCCCCACCGATCACCCGCATCGAAGGATTGCCAATGACCATTGAGGTTTCCGAGAGCGCCGACATTTCGATGAAGGGGCGCTCAATGTCTTTGATGAACGGTGTGCGCGGATTGATTTCCACGAGGTCGGCAAAGGTCGCAGATTGCCACCCCTCCGGCACCCCGTCCTTCACAACCACCGACTCATGACCAGGAAAGCGCAGGTGCACGAACCACTCGCGATACAGGCGGCGGGCCGCGTCTTCGAGCAAGGCGATGCGACGCTGGTTGGTGGCAATCAGGTCATCGTAGGCTGACAGCACTGCCGCAATCCGTTTTTGTTCCTGCAAATCAGGAACCAACACCTCGAATTCCGGGAATGTGGTCAAGGGAATGCGATCAACCGTCGCACCTGTCAGTGTGTTCGCCTCCATCTGCGCACGCCACCTGGGCGAAAAGAAGCAGTAGAAGAGAAAGCGATGGTCGATTTGGGATGGATCTGGGCGTATCAGTGCTGTGCGTCGCCCCAAGCAGCACCTGAACCCGTCTGGAATGATCGCGTAACGGTTCAGCGTGGCTTCGTAGGTGAAGACGATGTCATTGGGCTGCGGCGTGACGCGGCGTGTCCACTTCGCCAGATCGCGTTCAGCTACCCATCTGGCGGCTGTCACATCGATCCGCCCGTCTGGCAGCAGGTTCGGTATACCGAGAAATACCGCAGAGCCCTCGTCGTGGAGTTCCGGGGTTGCATGGGGGCCGTCGTACACGCCAACGGATATCTCCCGGATCGTCTTCACCACCGCTGTCATCCCAGCAACTCCTCAAAGTTGCCAGCAATCCGCCCCGCCAGTTCCACCGCCTTGTCGTTCAGGCCGGCCAGCTCGTCGTGGATTTCGCGCAACTTTTCGGCGAAGTCGTCCTCGTCTTCGGCGGCTGCCGCCGCTGCGCCCACGTAGCGCCCCGGCGTGAGCGAATAGTCGTTGGCGGCGATCTCGTCCAGCGTGACGGCCTTGCACAGGCCGGGCACGTCTTCAAACCAGCCGTTGGGAAAGCGGCTTTGTATCCAGTGGGCCTGGTGGATGAAATAAATGGCCTGCCTGAGCGCCTCCAGCACCTCGTCGCGCACCGTGGGGGGCTCGTTCTTTTTGCTGTCTGCTGCCAGCAGGGCGCGCCGCACCGCGCGGAAATCCTTGCCGTCCATGCCTTTGAACTGGCGTGCGCGCAGGGTTTTGTCTGCCGTATCCAGCAGCTTGAGCCATTGCTTGTGGCGTGCCTCCAGCGCTTTGGACATTTGCTTGAGCAGTGCGACCAGCCCGTCAAAGCCGCCCAAGCCATGCTGAACGGAAAGGTGGTGGTCGTAGCTGCCCTGTACAAGGTGGCTGCCGTTGATGGGCGCAACCCTCTGGCTCACCTCGGCTGCGGCTTGCAACAGTTGTGGCACGGATGCTGCCAAGGGCGTTACAAGCGCCACACCGAGTTCATTTTGAAAGCTTGCCCATGCCTCGGGCGTGATGTGCATGTCGGTGCCATATCCGGCATTGAGTTCATCCAGCACAGCGTTGTCAGCAAACCGCTGTAGCAGGCGGGCTGCGTCGTCCACAGCGGCGCTGTCTGCCGCCATGCGCTCTGGCAGACAGTCCAGCCAGTGCGCCGCCAGCCGCTGATACCGGTGAATGAGCGAGGTCACCTTTTCGATTTCGCCCCGATACAGCCAGACGATGGCGTTGAGGTTGGCGAGTTGCTCGTCGGTGAAGACGTGCGAGCGTGCCGAGACGACGTGGTACACGTTGCGCGCGTCGATCATCAGCACCTGGTCTTGCAGGTCCTGCGGCTTGCCCTTGTCGAAGAACCACAGCGTGCAGGGCAGGCTGCGGGTGTAGAAAAACTTGTTGCCGATGGCCATCATCACGTCGACGTGGCCGGTCTTGCCCAACTTTTCGCGGATGTCGCGGTCTTTGTTGCCAGCATCCGAGGCGCTGGACGCCATCACGAAACCGGCGCGGCCCGTGTCGTTCAAATAGGCGTAGAAATACTGAATCCACAGGCTGTTGGCGTTGCTGATGGCACCGGTCTTGGCGTTGGTGCCGGGCAGGCCGAAGGGCAGGCGCCCGCTGTCGCTGGCCTGGCCTTCCACTTTCTTGGTGTCCACACCGTCCACGTTAAAGGGCGGGTTGGCCATGACGAAATCGCACTGGCCGATGAGGTGGTCCACCTGGTCGTAAAAGGTGTTGCCCTGGCGGATGTTGGAGGCGTCCAGCCCGTGCACCACCAGGTTCATGCGCGCGAGCTTGGTGTTGGTGTCGCTCTTTTCCTGGCCGTGGAAGGTGACGGTGTCGTTGGCCTGCTGGTGCCGCACGTCTTCGATGAAGTGGCCGGTTTGCACAAACATGCCCGCCGAGCCGCAGGCCGGGTCCAGCACCAGGCCGTGGTCCGGCTCGATGATGTTCACGATCATGCGCACCAAAGATGGCGGCGTGAAGAACTCGCCGCCTTCCTGCGCGCCGCTCATGGCGAACTTGTTGAGGAAGTATTCGTAGATTCGGCCGAACACGTCGCCCGTGGCGCTCTTGATGGCCGGGCGGTCGAAGATCTTCACCAGTTCGGCCAGCAGGTCAATCTCGAAGGCCGGGTAGCCGCGCGGCAGCGCGCCCTTCAGCACCTCATATTCGGCCTCAATCACGTCCATGGCGCGGTCGATCACCTCACCCACGTTCGCCCCTTGCGGAAGGCTGGCGATGGGGTCAAAGCGCGCTGCTTCGGGAAGGTAGATGGCGGCCTTGCCCTGAAAGCCCAGCTTGATCAGTGTCTCACGCTGGGCGGCCGGCACCTGCGGTGGAATGTCGGCCTCGATTTCGGGGAGGTAGGCCTTGAAGCGGTTGTCGGCGTGGCGCAGGAAGATCAGGCCAAGCACCGGCATCGCGTATTCGGCGGCGGTGAGCTTGGAGTTGGCGCGCAGCTGGTCGGCGGCCTCCCAGAGTTCGTTTTCGAGTTGCTGGACGTTCATTCAATCGTTCTCGTCGTTTTTTTCGGAGCTGGCCGCAGCCCCCTCGTCGGCCCCGCCCGTGCGCACCCATTCATCCACCTCGGATAACTGGAACTTCCACAGCCGTCCGATCTTGTGTGCGGGCAGGCCTTTACGCTCCCGCCAGCGGTAAACGGTGTCTTTCACAACGCCCAGATGCCGGGCGACATCAATCGCTGTGACCCACGGTTCGGCGTTCATGGCATTGGTGCTCGGCGTATGGCCTCAAAGTCGTTTTAAATCGTCATCAGTCTACCAAGCGGTGGAAGTAGCGCCCCCATCACCCCTGCCGGAAGCTGGTGAAGCGGAAAGGTGAGTTCTTGCCCAAATTGGGGCAATGGGATACCGGATCGAAATAGCGATGGATGTCCAAAGTCAGCCTACGTCACCCAACAACAGCCAATTGGTCGCGGCATACCAAATGGCATACCAATCAGAGCAAAAAACAAAAAAGCCTAAGTGAATCAATCACTTAGGCTTTTCATCTGGCGGAAACGGAGGGATTCGAACCCTCGATGAGGCTCTACACCCCATACTCCCTTAGCAGGGGAGCACCTTCGGCCACTCGGTCACGTTTCCAATCCTGCCATTATGCCCGAAGATCGCGGGTTCACCACCCTCCGATCAGGCGGTCTGCTGGTCCAGACCAAAGGCCGTGTGCAGGGCGCGCACGGCCAGTTCCAGGTACTTTTCGTCGATGACGACCGAGGTCTTGATCTCGGACGTGGAGATCATCTGGATGTTGATGCCTTCTTCGCTGAGCACGCGGAACATCTTGCTGGCCACACCCACGTGGCTTCGCATGCCGATGCCCACGATGCTGACCTTGCAGATGTTCGGGTCGCCGACCACTTCCTGCGCGCCCATGGCCGGCGCCACCGCTTCGCGCAGCAGGTCGAGCGTGCGCTGGTAGTCAGCCTGGCCCACGGTGAAGCTGAAGTCGGCCTTGCCCTCTTTGCTGATGTTCTGGATGATGACGTCGACCTCAATGTTCGCATCGGCCACCGGGCCCAGGATGCGGTACGCAATGCCGGGGGTGTCGGGTACTCCCAGCACCGAAACCTTGGCTTCGCCGCGATTGAATGCGATGCCGGATACGACGGCTTGTTCCATTTTTTCGTCTTCCTCAAAAGTGATCAATGTGCCCGACTGCATCTCTTCGGCCAGGTCGATGTCCCAGGGCGTGAAGCTCGAGAGCACGCGGATGGGCACCCGGTATTTGCCGGCAAATTCCACCGAGCGAATTTGCAGCACCTTGCTGCCCAGGCTGGCCATTTCCAGCATTTCTTCGAAACTCACGGTGTGCAGACGCCGTGCGGCGGGCACCACGCGCGGGTCGGTGGTGTAGACGCCGTCGACGTCGGTGTAGATGAGGCACTCGTCCGCACCCATGGCGGCTGCAATGGCCACCGCGGACGTATCGGAGCCGCCGCGGCCCAGCGTGGTGATGTTGCCCAGTTCGTCGATGCCCTGAAAGCCGGTGACGATGACCACACGGCCGTCGTCCAGGTCGGCGCGCACCCGCTCGCTGTCGATCGACTCGATGCGCGCCTTGGTGTGGCTGCTGTCGGTGCGCACGGGCACCTGCCAGCCGGCGTAGCTGACCGAATCCATTCCCTCGGCCTGCAGCGCAATGGCCAGCAGCGCCGACGAGGCCTGTTCCCCCGTGGCCGCCAGCATGTCGAGTTCACGGTGGTAAGCGGCGCTGGGGCGCTGGGGCGCCAGCTCGGCGGCGAGCGCCAGCAGGCGGTTGGTTTCGCCACTCATGGCGCTGGGCACGACCACGATCTGATGGCCTGCGCGCGCCCATTTGGTCACGCGGCGCGCCACGTTGCGGATGCGCTCGGGCGAGCCCATGGAGGTGCCGCCGTATTTATGAACAATCAGGGACATGGGAAATCGGTTGCGACGGGAACCAGACTGCGCGGCGCAGGTTGCAAGACGTTTTGGGGCGCCGCCGGTTCCCTGCTCAGGGTGCCAAAACGGCCGGATTGTACCAATCAAGCCGGTCGTTGCTGCGCCGCACAAAGCCCAGGCCGACCTTGATATCGATGCGGTGCGAGCGGGTGGTGCAAACCGCAATCTGGCGCTGCAGCTCGGCCAATTGCGCCGCGCTGGGCGTGCAGGCGTGCGCACTCACCAGCCAGTGGCGCAGCACGTTGGCCTGGCGCGCGCTGCCCAGTTGCTGCAATGCGCAAATCTGCGGTGGCGTCCCCACCAGGGCCAGGTCCTGCACCGCCACTTCGGCAAGCAACTGCTGCGCCTGCGCCGCGTGCGCGCTGCTGCGGGAGAAAGTGTCGCGAAAAGCGGGAAAGCAGGCGTCCAGCGCCGGCAGCAACTGGGCGCGGATGCGATTGCGGGTAAAGCGCAGGTCGGCGTTGCTCGGGTCCTGCACCCAGGGTTCGCCCCGGGCGCACAGCCATTGCCGCACCGCCGCGCCGGGCACGCGCAGCAAAGGACGGTGCCACTGCAGTCCTGCGCGCTGCCATTGCGCCGGCATGGCCGCCAGCCCCGGCAGGCCGGCCCCGCGCGAGAGCGCAAGCAACAGGGTTTCTACCTGGTCGTCTGCGTGGTGCGCCAATGCTACGGAAAGAATAGCTGTCTGGGCAATACCACTATGCGCTAAGGCGTCAAAAGCCTTGTACCTCGCACTGCGGGCAGCGTCTTCCGGGCTCTGGCCGGGCGCAGCGCCGGCGCTCACCCGCGCCACCTGCAGCGGCACCCCCAGGCGCGCGCACAAGGCCTGGCAGTGCGCGGCGAAGTCGTCCGCCGCCGGCTGCAGGCCGTGGTGCACGTGCAGCGCAGCCACCTGTCCCGGCCAGCGCTCGGCGCAGGCCAGGAGCAAAGCGGTGGAATCGGCGCCCCCGCTCAAGCCCACGGCCAGCGGCAGGGCGGGGGTGAACTGTGCCAGCGCGTGATCGAAGGACTGCGTCATCGGCCGACCCTGCGCCAGGCAGCAGGACGGCGCCGCTCAGCGGCTGTCGGCCTTGGTATCGGCAAAGCGCCCGTAGCTCTGCAGGCGCTCATAACGGCGCTCAATGAGTTCCTTGACCTTGAGGTCGGCCAGCTGGCGGAAGGCGTCGCCCAAAGCGCGCTTGAGGAAGGCCGCCATCTGCTTGGGGTCGCGGTGCGCGCCGCCCACGGGTTCATTGACGATTTTGTCCACCAGGCCCAGGGCCTTGAGTCGGTGAGCGGTGATGCCCAGGGCCTCAGCAGCGTCTTGCGCCTTGTCGCTGGTTTTCCACAGGATGGACGCGCAGCCCTCGGGGCTGATCACCGAGTAGATGGAGTACTGCAGCATGAGCAATTGGTCGCACACGCTGAGCGCCAGCGCGCCGCCTGAGCCACCCTCTCCGATGATGGTGGTGATGATGGGCACTTCGAGCTGCGCCATTTCGTAGATATTGCGGCCAATGGCTTCGGACTGGCCGCGCTCCTCGGCATCGATGCCGGGGAAGGCGCCCGGCGTATCGACGAAAGTGAACACCGGCAGCCCGAACTTCTCCGCGGTCTGCATCAAGCGCAGCGCCTTGCGGTAGCCCTCCGGACGCGTCATGCCGAAGTTGCGCAGGGCGCGCTCCTTGGTATCGCGCCCTTTCTGGTGCCCTACGACCATGCAGGCCTGGCCATTGAAGCGCGCCAGGCCGCCGACGATGGACTTGTCATCGGCAAAATGCCGGTCGCCATGCATTTCGACGAAGTCGGTGAACAGGCTCTGCACGTAGTCCAGCGTATAGGGCCGCTCGGAGTGGCGCGCGATCTTGGTGATCTGCCAGGGCGTCAGGTCGGAATAAATGTCCTTGGTGAGCTGCTGGCTCTTCTTGCTGAGCTGGTCGATCTCCTCGGAAATATCGACCGCGCTTTCGTTCTGCACGTAGCGCAGCTCTTCGATCTTGGTTTCGAGTTCGGCAATCGGGCTCTCGAAATCCAGAAATGTCTTTTTCGCCATGTTGTCTTCCTTGCGCACGGGGCGCTTGGCTGCGGGCAGCCGCTCAGTAAGCGACGGGCAGCGGGTCCAGCGAGCGCCAAATATACCAAGTGGCCACGCTGCACCAGGGCTTCCAGGCCTGAGCCACTTCGCGCGCATCGCTGCGGCTGACCGGATCGCCCGAAAAGTAGTTCTTGCTGATGCCGTTGAGCAGGCCGACGTCGTCCAGCGGCAGCACGTTGGGGCGCATCAGGTGAAAGATGAGAAACATCTCGGCAGTCCAGCGGCCAATGCCGCGAATCGCCACCAGCTCGGCAATGATGGCCTCGTCGTCCATCGCCTGCCAGGCATCGACGTGCAGCTTGTTGCCGTCAAAATGCAGCGCCAGGTCCACCAAATATTCGACTTTGCGCACCGACAGGCCAGCGGCGCGCATGTCATCGATTTTCAGGCGCAGCACTTCGGGCGGCGTCAAGGCGGGCGCGAGCAAAGCGAAGCGGTCCCAGACGGTTTGCGCCGCTTTGACCGAAATCTGCTGGCCGACGATGCTGCGCGCCAGCGTGACGAAGGCGTCGCCCCGCGTTTGCAAGGTGGCTTCACCAAACTGGGGGATCAGGCGCTTCATCACCCGGTCTTTTTTCATCAGGTGGCTTCGCGCCTGGGGCCAGTAGCCGGGAACGGTCAGATCGGCGGCGCCCGTTAATGCTATTACTTTCGAAGCATTCAACGCTTGTCCCCATTGCGCTGGATGGCATTTTGACGCATTTTTTTGCTCACGTGGCTGCTTCCCAGGTGGTGCCGGCGGCGCTGTCCTTGAGGACGATGCCCTGGGCCAGCAAGGCGGCGCGGATGCGGTCGGCCTCGGCGAAATCGCGCGCCGCCTTGGCCGCGGCACGCTGGGCAATGTGCGCTTCGATGTCCGCCGCAGCCAGCGTGCTGCCCGCGCGCAGGAACGCCGCTGGCTCTTCCTGCAGCAGCCCCAGGCAGCCGCCCAGCGCCTTGAGCAGGCCGGCGGCCTGCGGTGAACGGCTGCGATTGACCTCACCAGCCAGGTCGAACAACACAGCCACGGCTTCCGGCGTACCGAAGTCCTCGTCCATGGCGGCGCGAAAGCGCGCGGCGTAGGGTTCGGACCAGTCGATGGCAACGTCCTGCGCTGGCACCACACTCAGTGCAGTGTAGAGGCGCTTGAGCGCCTGGTGGGCGTCGTCAAGGTGCGCGTCGCTGTAGTTGAGTGCACTGCGGTAGTGCGCCCGCACCATGAAGAAACGCAGGGTTTCGGGTTGGTACTCACGCAGTACGTCGCGGATCGTGAAGAAGTTGCCCAGCGACTTGCTCATCTTCTCGTTGTCCACGCGCACAAAGCCGTTGTGCATCCAGAAATGCGCCAAGGGCTTGCCATGGGCGCCTTCGCTCTGCGCAATCTCGTTCTCGTGGTGCGGAAACTGCAGGTCGGCGCCGCCGCCGTGGATGTCGAAGGTCTCGCCCAGCGTGGCGCAGCTCATGGCCGAGCACTCGATGTGCCAGCCGGGGCGTCCGGCGCCAAAGGCGCTGTCCCATTTCGCTTCGGCGGGCTCGTCGGCCTTGGCGGCCTTCCAGAGGACAAAGTCGAGCGGGTCGTGCTTGCCATCGTCCACCGCCACGCGCTCGCCGGCGCGCAGCTCGTCGAGTGACTTGCCCGAGAGCTTGCCGTAGCCGGGAAACTTGCGCACCGCGTAGTTCACATCGCCGCTGCCGGCGCGGTAGGCCAGGCCCTTGCCTTCGAGCGTGGCAATCAGCGAGAGCATCTGCGGCACGTACTCGGTAGCGCGCGGCTCGACATCGGGCGGCTCGATGCCGAGCCTGGCGATGTCCTGGTGCATGGCGCCAACCATCTCGCCGGTGAGTTCGCGGATGCCGATGCCGCGCTCGACTGCGCGCCGGATGATCTTGTCGTCGATGTCGGTGATGTTGCGCACGTACGTGACGCGGTAGCCGCTGGCACGCAGCCAGCGCTGGACGACGTCGAAGGCCATCATCATGCGGGCGTGGCCGATGTGGCACAGGTCATAAATGGTCATGCCGCAGACGTACATGCGCACATGGCCGGGTTCGATCGGAGAGAACTCTTGCAGGGAACGCGCGAGCGTGTTGTAGATGCGCAGACTCATGGAGGATGGGGGCAGGATACTGGCAGCGAGGCAGAGTGGCAGGGAGGGCGCAGCGGCGTGGCGCGTCGCGGCAGCGCGGGAGCGGACGCGCGAGAGGCGGCAGAGGCCTTGGCCCGGCCGCTTCGAGTGCCTGCCAGCCCAGCGTGAAGCCTGTCTGCGGCGCTCATGGCAGCGTGTCGTCTGGACCCCCTCTCAGCTACAATCCGCCGCAGTATAAGCGCCTGCCTGGCGTCCCGCTGATCACTTCACGGACCTTCATGACATCCTCCCGCCGCACCCTCACCCCTATCGTGCGTCTCGCGCGTCTTGTGGCTTTTTCTGCGCTGCTGGGCGCGGCAGCCGTGCATGCGGAGGATTATTCGGACATCACCAGCCTGCTCAAAAGCGGCAAGGCAGCCGATGCCCTGGTCAAGGCCGATCAGCGGCTGACCAGCGCACCCAAGGACCCGCAGTTGCGCTTTTTGCGCGGCGTGGCGCAGGCCGATTCGGGCAAACCCACCGAGGCCATCGCCACGTTCACGCAGCTCACGCAGGAGTACCCCGAACTGCCCGAGCCCTACAACAACCTGGCGGTGCTCTATGCCAGCCAGAACCAGCTGGACAAGGCACGCACCGCGCTGGAAATGGCGATCCGCACCAATCCCAGTTACTCGACGGCACACGAAAATCTCGGTGACATCTACGCCAAGCTGGCCGCACAGGCCTACAACAAGGCGCTGCAGCTGGACGCGACCAACAGCGCCGCGCTCAACCCCAAGCTGGCACTGATTCGCGAGCTGTTTGCACCGGGCCGCACACCAACGCGCGTCGCAGCGGCGCCGGTCGCGGCGCCGGCGCCGGCGCGAACCCCTGCTCCAGCGCCCACAGCCACGCCGACGACGGCGCCCGCCGCCCCCACGCCCGCCGCAGCGTCGGCCGCCGTTCCCCCGGCGCCGGCGCCCGCCGCCAAACCCCCGGTCGCTGCGCCCGTGACACCGGTGGCCGAGGCAGCCGCCCCTGTGCGCCCGCCCGCAGCAGAACCGGCCAGCGCGCCACCGGCCCGCACCGAGAGTGCTTCGGGCGCGCAAACCGTGGCCCAGCAGGACGTGGAATCGGCCGTCAAGGCCTGGGCAGCGGCCTGGTCGGCGCGCGACATGAAAAACTATCTTTCGTCCTACGGCAAGCAGTTCGATCCGCCCGGCAAGCAAAGCCGGGCCGCCTGGGAGAAAGAGCGCGAAGCACGCATCGTCGGCAAAAAACACATCAAGGTCACCATCAGCGACCTGTCGGTGGACGTGCAGGGCGATCGCGCCACGGCGCGCTTCCATCAGGCCTACGATGCCGACACGCTCAGCGTGGCGAGCCGCAAGACGCTGGAACTGGTACGCAGCCAGGGCCGCTGGGTGATCGTGCGCGAGACCACGGGAAGCTGATGTCCCACGGTATTTTCCTGCGGTGCACCGACTGCGCCGCCGTCCCGCATTGATCGCGCCCGCGCCGCGCCAAGCGCGCGCCTGGCCGGGCACAGGCGCTGCCTGGATCACCGCGGCCTGGTTCGCGCTGGGCGCCCTCACCGCGCTGCCCGGCTGGGCGCGCGAGCCGAGCCGCAATGCGCCGAAGAAGGCGATTCATTCCCAAACAGCGACCAAGAGCGCACGTGCCAGCGCGCCAAAACGCCAACGCAGCGCTCCCGCCGCAGTCGCTGCTGCCGCATCCCGGCCCGCCGGCGCAGGCCAGAGCGACCAGGCCGAATCCAGGCTGATCCGCGTGTACCGGCTGACGGCGCAGGGCCGCGCCGACGAAGCCCTGTCCCAAGCCCAGGCGTTGGCGCGCGACTTTCCGAACTTCCAGCTGGCCCAGTTGGCGCTGGGAGACTTGCTGGCCGCGCGCGTGCGGCCGCTGGCGCAGTTTGGCGACGCGGCGGCGCCGCTGCCCGAAGCCGACGTTGCGCTGGCCGAGCTGCGCAAAGAGTCGCACCAGCGCGTGGCGGCCGAGCGACTGCGCCCGGCGGCAGGCGCCATTCCGGCGGCCTTCGTCGAGATTTCCGATCGCACGCGCCATGCCATCGCGGTCGACGCGTCCCGCTCGCGCCTTTATCTGTTTGAAAACGGCAAGCAGGGCCTGCGCCTGGTGGCGGACTACTACGCCTCGGTCGGCAAGCTCGGGATCGAAAAGGAATTCGAGGGCGATCAGCGCACTCCCTTGGGCGTGTACTACATCACCAGCCGGCTCGACGCCAAGCAACTGGCCGACCTCTATGGCTCGGGCGCGCTGCCGCTGAACTACCCCAACGCCCTCGACCTGCGCCGCGGCAAGACCGGCAGCGGCATCTGGTTGCATGGCACGCCCAGCGCCCAGTTCGCGCGCGCGCCCCAGGCCACCGACGGCTGCGTGGCGATTGCCAACCCGGATCTGGAGCGCATTCTGAACACGGTCGAGCCGCGCAGCACGCCGGTAGTCATTGCGAGCCAGTTGCGCTGGGTGACGCCCCAGGGCGTGGCGGGAGAGCGCCAGGCGTTCAACGAGGTGCTGGAGGCCTGGAGCAAGGCCAAGTCCGAGGGCGACCTGCAGCGCCTGCTGGGCTTCTACACCTACGATTTCCAGGGCATGCGCAGCCAGTCCATCACGCAATGGCGCGTCACGCTGCAGGAAGACCTGGAGGCGCTGCGCGGGCGCTCGCTGGTGCTCAAGGACAAGTCCGCGCTGCACTGGAGAGACAGCAGCGAAACCATGGTGGTGACCTTTGCCGAAGTACCGCAAGGTGAGCGCAGCGGCCCGGTCAAGCGCCAGTACTGGCGCCGCCAGGGCCAGCGCTGGCAAATATTCTTTGAAGGAGTGATTGGATGATTTCTAGAAGAAAATGGGCTCTCGCGCTGAATGCGATTGCGCTCACAGCTATATTTTCAGTAGCGCCTCTGGCCGGCGCCGAGGAAGCCCCCAAAGTCAAGCTGGCCACGTCCATGGGCGACATCGTGGTGCAGCTCAACCCCGAGAAAGCGCCCAAAACAGTGGCCAACTTCCTGCAGTACGTGCGCGAGAAGCACTACGACGGCACGATCTTTCACCGCGTGATCGACGGCTTCATGATCCAGGGCGGGGGCTTTACGCCCGACATGGTGCAAAAACCCATGCGTGCACCCATTCCGCTCGAAGCCGGGAACGGCCTGAAGAACGACAAATACACCATCGCCATGGCGCGCACCGGCGTGCCCGATTCGGCCACCGCGCAGTTTTTCATCAACGTGAAGGACAACGCCATGCTCAACGCCCCCCAGCCCGACGGCCACGGCTACGCGGTGTTTGGCAAGGTGGTGGAAGGCACCGACGTGGTGGACAAGATCCGGGCTGTAGCCACCAGCAACAAGGGACCGTACCAAAACGTGCCCAAAGACCCCGTCACCATCAACTCGGCCACCGTGGTCGAATAAGCGCATTCGCGAAAGGAATTCCCATGAGCAACCCCCAAGTCGAACTCCACATCGCCGGCTACGGCGTCATCACTCTGGAACTTGACCAGGAAAAGGCGCCCAAGTCGGTCGCCAACTTCCTCGCGTACGTCAACAAGGGCCACTACGACAACACCGTCTTTCACCGCGTGATTCCTGGCTTCATGGTGCAGGGCGGCGGTTTTGAGCCCGGCATGAACCAGAAACCCACCGATGCGCCGATCGAAAACGAAGCGCAAAACGGCCTGAAAAACGCCAACTACACGGTGGCCATGGCGCGCACCAACGACCCGCACTCGGCCAGCTCGCAATTCTTCATCAACGTGGCCGACAACGGCTTTCTGAACCACACCGCGCCCTCGGCCCAAGGCTGGGGCTACGCCGTATTTGGCAAAGTGGTGGGTGGCACCGATGTGGTCGACAAGATCAAGGCCGTTCCCACAGGCCGCAAGGGCTTCCATGACGACGTCCCCAAGGACGACGTGGTGATCGAAAAAGCCGTCGCCCTCTGATCTGATTCACGCAGCGCGCGCGTGAACCCGGCCGTGCCCCAGGCGCAAGAGCTGCTGGCTCCGGCGCACTGGCGCACCGTCGATTTTTTGTCGGATCTGCATTTGCAGGCAGCCGAGCCCGAAACGCTCGCCTGCTTCGAGCGCTATCTGGCGCGCACCACGGCCGACGCCGTCTTCATCCTGGGCGATCTGTTCGAGGTCTGGGTCGGCGACGACGCCTGCGACGAAGCCGGCAGTTTTGAAGCAAGGCTGGCCCAGCGGCTCGCTACAGCGGCGCAGCAGCGCCCGGTGTATTTCATGCACGGCAACCGGGATTTTCTGGTGGGAAGCTCCTTGTTCGAGCACACCGGCATCATCGGGCTATCGGATCCCAGCGTGCTTATCTTTGGTACGCAGCGGCTGCTGCTGAGCCACGGCGACCTGCTTTGTCTCGACGACATGGACTACCAGCGCTTTCGCAGCCTGGTGCGCAGCCGCGCCTGGCAGCAAAGCTTTCTGGCACAGCCGCTCGCCCTGCGGCGCGCCCAGGCGCGCGCCATTCGCAGCCAGAGCGAAGCGCGCAAACAAGGCGGCGAAACCTATGCCGACGTGGACGGTCCGGCCGCGCTGGCCTGGCTGCAGGCGGCGGGTGCACGCACCCTGGTCCATGGCCACACGCACCGCCCGGCCGAGCATGCGCTGGCACCCGGCTACCGGCGCGTGGTGCTCAGCGACTGGGACTGCGCCGCCCAACCGCCACGGGGAGACGTGCTCCGCTTGTCGGCGCAGGGCCTGGAACGCCTGCCCATGGGCCCCATATAGGCCGCATGGTTCCCTTCTTCAACCGCCTGCGCAGCAGCCTGCGCGCCACCCTGGCCCCGGTGCCCGACATCTCGGCCGAGCTGTGGCTCCAGACCCTGGGGCGCTACCCCTTTCTCGCCGCACTGCCGCTCGCACAGCAGGCCAAGCTGCGTGCCCTGGCGGCGCTGTTTCTGGATGGCAAGGAATTCCACGGCGCCCACGGCCTGGAGGTGACCGACGCCATGGCCATCGACATTGCTGCGCAGGCCTGCCTGCCCCTGCTGCACTGGGGCGATCCGCACGAGGCGCTCGCCTGGTACGACGACTTCGTCACCATCGTGGTGCACCCCGGCGAGGCCGTCGCACGCCGCGAGAGCATGGACGCCGCCGGCGTGGTGCACCAATACACCGAGGTCCTGGCGGGCGAAGCCATGGAACGCGGGCCGGTGATGCTCAGCTGGAGACACGTGGCCGAAGGCAGCACGAGCGCAGGCCATGGCAGCAACGTGGTGGTGCACGAATTCGTCCACAAGATCGACATGCAGAACGGCCACGCCAACGGCTGCCCGCCCCTGCCGCGCGGCCTGCTGGGCACGCGTGGCCCGCGCGCGGCGCTGGCGGCCTGGCAGGCCGCGTGGAAGCCGGCGTATGCCGATTTCCGTGAAGCGGTGGTCAAGGCCGAACGCTTTGGCGCCGAGCGGCCCTGGCTGGATGCCTACGGCGCCACGGCGCCCGCAGAGTTCTTTGCCGTGGCCTGCGAGGCCTATTTCGTGAACCGCGAACGCTTTGCGCTGGAGTTTCCCTCGCTCATGCCGGCGCTGGACGGGTTTTTCAAACGCCCGGCGTGATACCGGACCTCCCCTGCAAACGGGGAGGGAGGCTCAAGGCTTGGCTTTGGCCACCGCACCGGTAGCCACCAGGGCCCGCAGCGCCCTCAGCCGCGCCTTCAAGCGCCGTTCGTTCACCAAACCCACGCGTACCATGATTTTTTGCCCGCTCGACAAGGCCTGCAGTTGCGGATCGGCAAATTCGTAACGCACCCAGGGGCGGGCCGAGCTCCATTCGCCCTTGACTTCGGTGAGCTGCACGCGCACCGGCTCGGCCGGCTCGGGCGCCGCAAGCAGGTGGTCAATCACGGCCACCAGGCGGTCATTGAAGTAGCGGCCGGGATAGCCAAGCTCTTCGTAGGCCTGCTGGAACAACGGGTACAGGCGCGCGTACAGCGCCACGGCGCGCTGCAAATCCACCGTTTCCACCCATTGCACCACCGCGCTGTAGCGCGCTGCGTTGTCAGGCGCGATGTGCTGGCCCTCGCCTTCGCCCTGCACGGTAAAGCGACCTTGCGTGGGCTGCACCGGCCACATACCCGCAGGGGCCTGCGCACGCGCCAGGTTGTCGACTGTGGCGACGACGCGGCGCACCAGGCCGTCGATTTGCAGAAAGCTTGCCACCTGGCGTTGGCCCAGCAACTCGGCAATTGCCTGCGCGACGTAGTCGTCGGCACTGGCCAGCGCCGGCAACGCCGCATCGGGCGGGGCCAGTGCATCGATCAGGTTCTGCGGGCCCGAGGCGGGGGTGGATGCTGGTGCAGCCACCGGCGTTGCGATGGGCGGGGAGGCGCTCACGACCACAGGCTGCGTCCGGTTCTGCCACCACCACCAGCCCCCTGCCGCCAGCAGGACCACCACGACCAACAAGGCCAGGGGCCAGCGCGAGCGCTCTTGGGGGGGAGTCAAGGTGCTTCGTTCCTGTCCAGACATGGGCGTCTTCCTTTTCGCATCAATAGGGTGTCCTGCACCACTCTACGCGAAGGGGAGCCAGTGCAGTGCTTCACTGCACTGGCTCCCGTCAGGCACCGCCATTCTGCAGCGCAAACCGGGCCGCCTTCGCCACCGATTGCGCGTCCACGCCGAAAAACTCACGCAGTGCCGCCCGCGTGTCGCTGCGTCCAAAGCCGTCGGTGCCCAGCGTGAGGTAACGCCGTCCGGCGGGTACCAAGGCGCGCACAGTCTCGGGCACGGCGCGCACGTAGTCGGTGGCGGCGATCACCGGGCCACGGGTTTCTGCAAGCTGCTGCGTCACCCAGGGCACGCCGGGCGCGGCCTCGCCCGCCAGCGCGCGCTGTTCACAGGCCTGGCCGTCGCGCGCCAGCTCGCTCCAGCTCGTCACGCTCAGCACCGTCACCTCCAAACCCTCGGCCGTCAACAGCTCGGCGGCCTTGACGACTTCAGTCAGGATGGCGCCCGAACCCAGCAGGGTGACATTTTTAGAAGAAATTGGCCTCTCGCGCTTATCTGACAAGCGTCTCCAGCTATCGAAAATGTAGCAACCACGCAACACACCCTCGGCGGCGCCTTCTGGAAGATCAGGCTGGGCGTAGTTCTCGTTCATCAGCGTGACGTAATAGAAGACGTCGCGCTGCTCGGTCACCATCTCGCGCATGCCGGCATCGACGATGACGGCCATTTCGCCCGCATAGGCCGGGTCGTAGGCCTTGCAGTTGGGGATGGTCGCTGCCACCAGGTGGCTGGTACCGTCCTGGTGCTGCAGGCCCTCGCCGCCCAATGTGGTGCGGCCTGAAGTCGCGCCCAGCAAAAAGCCGCGCGCGCGCTGGTCGGCGGCGGCCCAGATGGCGTCCCCCACGCGCTGAAAGCCAAACATGGAGTAGTAGATGTAGAACGGCAGCATGGCCAGGCCGTGCACGCTGTAGCTGGTGGCGGCAGCCGTCCAGCTGGCGATGGCGCCGGCTTCGCTGATGCCCTCCTCCAAAATCTGCCCATCCAGGGCCTCGCGGTAGGCCAGCACCGAGCCGATGTCCTCGGGCGCATAGCGCTGGCCCACACTGCTGTAGATACCGATCTGCTTGAACAGGTTGGCCATGCCAAAGGTGCGCGCCTCGTCGGCCACGATGGGCACGATGCGCGGCCCCAGCATGGCGTCTTTCAGCAGGCCCGTGAGCATGCGCACAAAGGCCATGGTGGTGCTCATCTCTTTGCCATCGGCCTGCAGGGCGAACTGGGCGTAGCTGGTGATGGGCGGCACGGGCAGTGCCTCGCATGCGGTTTCGCGGCGCGGCAGGTAGCCGCCGAGCTGCTGGCGGTGGCGGCGCAGGTACTGCATCTCTGCGCTGTCCTCTGCGGGCTTGTAAAAAGCCAGGCCCGTGGCCTGCTCGTCAGTGAGTGGCAGGTTGAAGCGGTTGCGAAATTCGATCAGGTCGGCGCCATCGAGCTTCTTCTGGCTGTGCGTGGTCATCTTGCCCTGGCCGGAGGTGCCCATGCCATAGCCCTTCTTGGTGTGGGCGAGGATGACGGTGGGCTGGCCCTTGTGCGCGCTGGCTGCGGCGTAGGCGGCGTGGATTTTCACCAGGTCGTGGCCACCGCGCTTGAGCCGGTCGATCTGCTCGTCCGTCATGCCCTGGGCCAGCGCGGCCAGTTCCGGGTTCTGGCCGAAGAAGTTGTCGCGGTTGAAGCGCCCGTCTTTCGCAGCAAAGGTTTGCATCTGGCCGTCGACCGTGCCCTCCAAAGCGCGCGCCAGGGCGCCTGTGAGGTCGCGGGCAAACAGGCCGTCCCAGTCGCTGCCCCAGACGAGCTTGATGACGTTCCAGCCGGCGCCGGCAAACAAACGCTCCAGCTCGTCGATGATGCGGCCGTTGCCGCGCACCGGGCCGTCGAGCCGCTGCAGGTTGCAGTTGACCACCCAGACGAGGTTGTCCAGCCCTTCGCGCGAAGCCAGGGTGAGCGCGCTGGTGCTCTCGGGCTCGTCCATCTCGCCGTCGCCAAACACGCCCCACACTTTTCGGCCTGCGCAGTCGAGCAGGTTGCGGTGCGTGAGGTAGCGCATGAAGCGCGCGTGGTAGATGCTGCTGATGGGGCCGATGCCCATCGAGCCCGTGGGGAACTGCCAGAAATCCGGCATGAGCCACGGATGCGGGTAGCTCGACAGGCCGTGCGCCCCTGCAGCGGGCGCACTCAACTCCTGGCGGTAGTACATCAAGTCCTGCTCGGAGAGCCCCCCTTCGAGA
>JAMLIT010000026.1 GCA_023954035.1 Burkholderiaceae bacterium
GTCGGCGTCGGCGCAGAGCATGTTGAGGACCCCCGCTGGGATGCCGGCGCGCTGGGCCAGTTCGGCGGCGGCGAGCGCCGAGAGCGGGGTGAGTTCTGCAGGTTTGATGACCACGGTGCATCCCGCGGCCAGGGCGGGCGCGACCTTGCGGGTGATCATGGCGAGCGGGAAGTTCCAGGGCGTGATGGCCGCGCAGACGCCAATGGGCTGCTTCAAGACCAGCAGGCGCTTGTTGTTGTCGAACTGCGGCAGGGTTTCGCCATTGACGCGTTTGGCTTCTTCGGCAAACCACTCGACAAAGCTGGCGCCATAGGCGACTTCGCCTTTGGCCTCGGGCAGCGGTTTGCCCTGCTCGGCCGTCATGATGCGGCCGAGGTCGTCCTGATTGGCCATGAGCAGGTCAAACCATTGGCGCAGGATGCTGCTGCGCTCCTTGGCGGTTTTGCTGCGCCAGGCCGGCCAGGCGGCGTTGGCGGCGGCTATGGCGGCTTGGGCGTCTTGAGGGCCCAGGTTGGCGACGTCCACGAGCTTGGCGCCGGTGGCGGGGTCATGGACGGCGAAGCGGCTGGCGCCGGCGAGCCACTGGCCGTTGATGAGGGCGTCGGTCTTGAGGAGGCTCAAGTCTTTGAGCTGCGCGAGCGGGGCGGGGAATGCGTTATGGGACATGGCGGGGTGGGTGAGAACAAAGGAAAAGCTTAAGGCGAAAGCGGCGCGGCCGCTGTCGCAGGCGCTTGGAGGGCAGAGAAAGTTAGGGGTGTTTTTTGCCTATAGCGCAGGTGAATAGTGGGTATATTGCTATCGATATTGACTACTTGTCGATGATGCGGCGGGCAAAGCGTTCCAAATAATCCATCAACTGGTTGGCCCCGTCCACGGCATGGGCTTCGTCCCCGGTGGCGATGCCTTGCGCCAGATGCAGGTGGGCGCGAGCGCCTTCGGCGACGTCGCCTTCGTGCTGGTAGGCGTACCAGAAGCGGCGGCATTGCACGATGAGGGGCGCCACGCACTTCACGGCGGAATGGTTTTGGCTGGCCTGGTGCACGACGAGGTCGAGCTGGTGGTCGGCGAGCATGTAGTCGTCCAGGTCGCCTCGCTCTGCGGCCTGCACCATGGCGTCGGCACAGCGCAGGATGGCGGCGCGCTGGGGCGCGGTGGCGCGGCGCGCGGCGCAGGAGGCAATCAGGCGCTCGAGCGCGCGGCGCGTTTGAATCACATCCAGGTGGTCGGCCAGGTCGATGTTGGATACCTGCAGCCCCCGGCGCGGCAATTGCACGATGAGGCCGATGGACACCATGCGCAGCAGAGCTTCGCGCACCGGTGTTCGGCCCAGGCCGGTGTGCGCGGTGATGTCGGCCTCGACCACGGGGCTGCCGGGCTGCAGGGCCAGCGTGGAAATCATCGCTTCGATCGCGTCGTAGGCCGCGTCGGCGGCGCGGCGTTTGGGCGGCGCGGGGACTGCCAGCGAGGGCGGAAATGGCCCGGTACTCATGGATTGGCTCCGTCTGCGCCGGTATCGTCCGCCAGCGCGAGAGCGTCGCGCCACAGACCGACGGGCACTGCAATGCCGTGCGCTGCGCTGGCCTCGCGCGCGGAGAAGCGCCGCTGCGATGGGAGGCGCGCGCCCTGGTCGGTGATGGACTGCAGCAACTGCTCGGCGCGCGCCGTTTGCGCTCGCCGGTCGCCGCCGCCCAGCGCCACCGGGTCGAACGCCAGCACCAATTCCCCGTGGCAAGGCGTGACGCCCGCGCCGTCGTCAAACGCCAGCGATTCCTGGCTGGTCCAGTCGCCAATCAGGGCGCCCGCCATCAGCTCCACCATGGTCGCAAGGGCCGAGCCCTTGTGCCCGCCAAAGGCAAGCATGGCGCCGCGTGCGATCTCGACCGGGTCGGTGGACGGCTGACCCGCAGCATCTACGCCGCAGCCTTCGGGCAGAGATTTTCCGGCACGCCGGTGCAACTCCAGATCGCCGCGTGCGATGGCGCTGGTGGCGAAGTCAAATACGTAGGGATAGGGGCCTGGGCGCGGCCAGCCGAAAGCGATCGGGTTGGTGCCAAAAAGCGGTTGGTTGCCGCCTGCGGGCGCCACCCAGGCATGGCTGGGCGTCAGCGCGAGGGCGGCGAGGCCGTGCGCGGTGATGGCTTCGATCTCGGGCCACAGAGCGGAAAAGTGAAAGCAGCGGCGAATGACCAGCGCGCCCAGGCCGTGGCGGCGCGTGGCTTGCACCAGCGCGGGCAGGCCGCGCTCGAAAGCCAGTGGCGAAAAACCGAACTGCGCATCCACCTGGACGATGGGGCCGCCCGTGATGCTCACGGTGGGCTCAGCGTCCAACTTGACTTTTCCCGCGCGCACCGCGTCAAAGCAACTGATCAGTCGGTAGACCCCGTGCGACTGGCAGGCATCGCGCTGGCCGGCCACGATGACCTTGGCAATGGCTTGGACATGGGCGCCGGCGAGCCCCATGCGGGCCAGGGCGCGCTGGACGATGGCGTTCAGTTCCGCTTCGGGGACGTGCACCATGGCGGGGGAATCTTCGGGTTTGGAGTTCATGCCTGAGGAATGCTTTCGTGAGATGGTTCGCTGCCGGCGTCGGCCAGTGTGGCGATGCGTGCGGGAGAGAGCAAGTGCCGCGCGGGCTGCGGCGTCCAGCCGTACAGCACTTGCGCGGCCGCGCCGCATATGCGGCCCTGGCAGGCGCCCATGCCGCAGCGCGTGTGCAGCTTGGCGTCGATCCAGTTGCTGCGTGCTTGCAGCACGCCGTGCGCCACGTCTTCGCAGCGGCAGACGAAGGTATCGGGCCGGGGCAGGGCGGCCAAGGTCTCGGCCCGCAGCGGAAAGTGCCGGTGCAACGCGTCGGCAAATGCATTCCAGCGTGCGAGTTGGTTTTGCAAGGCTTGGGCGGCGTCGGGCTCGCCGGCGGCGGCGTGGCCCGCCATGGCGCCTTGCACCAGCGCACGTTCGCTGCCGCCAAAGCCCGTGCATTCGCCAGCGGCGGAGATGCCGGGGACCGTGGTCTGCATCACTGCATCGACCTGCAGGCCGTGGCGTTCTCCAAGTGTGCAGCCCAGCATTTGCCCCAGATGCGTGTTGGGCACCAGGCCAAAGCCGCAGGCAATGCGCTCGCACTCCAACTGCTCCGTGCGGCTGCCGCGCTGCAGGCGCACCGCCTCGACTTGGGTGTTGCCCAGGGCTTCGAGCACGTGGGCGCTGGCGCGCAGGCTTGGGTGCAGCAGCGTGGGCGCCTGCCACGCCTTGGCGGGCCAGCGAACCAGTTGCGCGGCAAAGGCGGCGAGGGCGCCCCAGGACGTGTGTTCGGCCACGCGCAGCACCTGCGCCCCGGCCTTGCGCGCTGTGCTTGCTGCGGCCAGCAGCAGCGGGCCGGTGCCGGCGATAACGATGCGCTGGCCGCGCACGTCCAGCCCGGCCTTGATGAGGGCTTGCAGGCCGCCTGCGCCGGTGACACCGGGCAGCGTCCAGCCGGGGAAGGGCAGCAGCAGTTCGCGCGCGCCGGTGCAGAGGATCAGGCGGCTGGCGTGCTGCGTCCAGCCGCGCGTGGCGTTCTCAAGGATCAGGGCGGCTGCGTCGCCCGTGTTGGCGCGGTCGCCCAGGCCCACCACGCGGGTGCCGCTCAGCACTTCGATATTGGCGTGGCGCGCAAGGCCCTCGCGGTGCTGGCGTGCCAGTGGCGGAAGTTGCACGCCGGGGCCGTCGCGCCAGATCTGACCGCCGGGCGCCGGATTGTCGTCCACGACAACGATGCGCATGCCGCTCCCCGCAGCCGCCAGCGCAGCGGCCATGCCGGCCGGCCCGGCGCCAATGATGAGCAGGTCGCAGCGTGCGGGTGCTGTCGTGGTCATGCGGCACCTGCGGATTGTGCGGTGCTGGTGGCAATGTGCATGCCGTCTTCGCAAATCGTTTGACACGCCAGGCGCTCGCGGCCATCGATCAGCACGCGGCATTCGTGGCACACGCCCATGCCGCACAGGGGCGCACGCCACTGCCCGGTAACGGACAGGCGTGTGCGGCCCGGTGGCTGCTGCGCGAGGGCAGCGACCGCGCTGCTGCCTGCGGGCACGCGCACCCACGCCTCGCCCAGCTGCACTTCGACCATGGGGATGGCGGGGCTCATGCGGTGCACTCCTGAACAAACCGGGTGGGCGCGTAGGGCGCTGGATCCACAGGGGGCGCCGTTCCCAGCATGCTGGACGCAATCAAACTGGCTGTGGCGGGCGCCGTGGTCACGCCCAGGCCTTCGTGCCCCACCGCCAGCCACAGGTGCGGGTGCTCGGGGTGGCGGCCAATGATGGGCAGGCCATCGGGTGTGGCGGCGCGAAACCCGGTCCAGGTGCGAATGGCGTTGCGCTCGGCCAGCGACGGCACATAGTCAATGGCCCGGCGCAGCATGCGCGCCAACACCGCGTTGTCCACCGCCGGGTCCAGCGTGTCGAATTGGCGCGACGACCCCAGCAGCCACTGGCCCGTGGGGCGCGGCTGCAGGTTGAAGGCGACCGAGGTGCCTTCGCTCTGGTGGGCGTTCTTGACGTAACCCAGCTCGACGAGCTGGTAGCGCACGGCGGCACTGCCCCGGTCGGTAATCGCCAGATGGCCCTTTTTGGGGCGGATGGGCAGCTCGGGGCAGAACTGCGTGGCGTGGATGCCCGCCGCCAGCAGTACGGCGCCGCCCTCGCGCACGCTGCCGTCGGTGCAAACCACGCGGCGGCCTTCGATGCGGGTGGCACGCAGTGCCTCGATGTGGATGGGCTTTGCGGCATGGCCCAGCAGCCACTCGGCGGCGTTGGGGGCATAGACCATGCTGTCGCCGCCCACGCGCAGCGCGCCGTGCAGGCCAGGGCGCAGCACGGGCTCCAGCGTGGCGAGTTGTTGGGCGCTGAGCAGATCGCACGCAATGCCATGCGCCTGCAGGCGTTCGCGCTTGTGCTCGGCCTCCTGCATTTCTTCGGCGTCTTGGGCCACCCACAGCGTGCCGCAAGTGTTGAACGCCGTATCCGGCGCTTCGGCGGCCATGCGCGGCGCCCAGGCATGCCACTGCGTGAGCGAGGCCTGGCTGAGTGCCAGTTCGGCCGGGTTGTCGTCCATCACCACCAGGTGGCCCATGCCGGCGTTCGTGGCGCCGCCCAGGCGCGCGTCGAGCACCAGCACGCGCTGGCCGGCATCGGCCAGGGCATGGGCGCAGGCCGCGCCGACGATGCCGGCGCCGATGACGATGATGTCGTACGTGGCCATGCGGGCTTTAGAGCTGAATGCCCCAGCCAAACGGGTCGCCCGGCTCGATCAGCAGCGTGGCCTCGGCGCTCATGAAGGCGCGGCCGCGCAGCGTGGGAATGAGCTGCTCGCCTTCCATGGCGTAGCTGGCTTCGAATTGGCTGCCGATGATGCTGGCCTGACGCCACACCTGGCCCGGTTGCAGTTTGCCGTCGGCTGCCAGGCAGGCGAGCTTGGCGCTGGTGCCGGTACCGCAGGGCGAGCGGTCGTAGGCGCCGCCGGGGCAGAGCACAAAGTTGCGGCTGTCGGCCTCTGCGTCGTCGGCAAACAGTTCGATGTGGTCAATCAGCCCACCGTCGCTGCCACGCACGCCTTGGTCTGCTAACGCCTGTTGCACGGCGAGGGCAAAGGCGGTGAGTGCTGCCAGGTTCTTGCTTTCCACGCGCTGCTGGTGCTTTGTCATCAGGAAGAACCAGTTGCCGCCCCAGGCCACGTCGCCGGTCACCGGGCCATACCCCGGCACTTGCAAGGTCATTTGGTGGTGCAGGCGGTGGGCTGGCACGTTGCGCACGCTGACCGAGCCGTCCTCGTGCAGCGTGGTCTGAACCGTGCCCACGGGGGTTTCGATGCCATGCACGCCTGGCTGGATGCGGCCCATGTGGGCGAGTGATGCCACCAGACCAATCGTGCCGTGCCCGCACATGCCAAGGTAGCCGCTGTTGTTGAAGAACACGACGCCGGCAGCGTTGCGTGCATCCACGGGCGTGCAGAGCAGGGCGCCGACGATTACGTCGTTGCCACGCGGCTCCAACACGGTAGCCGTTCGCCAGCGGTCGTGCTCGGCCGCCAACAGAGCGCGGCGCTCGACCATGCTGCCGGTGCCCAGGTCGGGGAAGCCGTCCACCACCAGCCGCGTGGGCTCGCCACCGGTGTGGGAGTCGATGATTTGGATGCGTTGCATGGAAAACCCCAAAAAAATGGCCTGCAGATCGTGCAGGCCACAAGCTCCCGAACGTTTCGGGAGCAGGAGACGATCAGTAGCTGGCCAGTGGCACCGGCGCCCCGTTGCGGAAGGTGCTCACCGTGATGGGGGCCTGCTTCAGGTTGCCCTTGGCATCGTACGCGTAGGTACCGGCAACGCCCTTGTAGCTGTTGCCGTAGATGTACTCGCCCACTTTCTTGGGGTCAACCGAGTCGGCCTTGGCCATGGCGTTGCCGATCAGCATGGTCTGGTCGTAGTACGAGGCTGCGTAGGCGTCCGCGTCGCGCTTGAAATGCTCCTTGTACTTGGCCTTGAAGGCTGCACCGGCATCGATCTTGTCCAGCATGGTGCCGCCCTGGGCGCAGAACACGGTGTCGTTCACGGCCTCGCCGCCGAGCTTGCCGACTTCCGGGCTGCACAGGGTGTCGCCGCCCAGCAGCTTGGCATCGATGCCCAATTGCTTCATCTGACGCGCCATGGGCGCGGCTTGCGGTGCGTAGCCGCCGAAGAAAATGGCTTCGGGCTTTTTGGCCTTGAGGTTGGTCAGGATGGCGAGGAAGTCGGTCGATTTGTCGGTCGTGAACTCGTGCCCGACCATGTTCAGGCCCAGCTTTTTCGCTTCCTTGGTGAATTCGTCGGCCACGCCCTGGCCGAAGGCCGTGCGGTCGTCGATGACGGCGACGTTCTTCACCTTCATCACGTTGGCGGCGTAGACGGCCATGTTCGAGCCGATCTGCGTGTCGCTGGCAATGATGCGAAACAGGTTCTTGTAGCCGTTGTCGGTTACCTTGGGATTGGTACCCACGGTGGAGACCAGGGTGCCGCCCTGGCTGTAGACGCGCGACGCAGGAATGGCAACGCCCGAGCAGTACGGGCCGAGCACGTATTTCACGCCGTCGTCGACGAACTTCTGCGCCAGGCTGACGCCGGCGCGGGCGTCGCACTGATCGTCTTCGCTGGCAAGTTCAAACTTGAGCGTCTTGCCGCCGACTTTGATCTTCTTGGCGTTGAGTTCTTCCACCGCCATGCGCACGCCGTTTTCGTTGTCCTTGCCGGCGAAGGCGTTCGGGCCCGAAAGGGGGCCGCTGTGGCCGATCACGACAACTTGTTCCTGGGCCTGCGCGGCGCCGGCAAAAGCAAGTGCAACAAGAACAGCGGTGCTTGAAATGGCAACTTTCATGGGAAATCCTTTCGTTGGTGACTGTTTCAGGATACAGACTGCATTCGGAAGGCTCCAGATTTTGAAGCTTTCATTAGAAATGCTTTTACTGATGAAGCGTGGCGGCCTTTAGTCAACCGATTGGTATTGCGCAGGCCGCGTCGCCAGCGCCTTTTTGACGACCCTCTCGATAAAGGCCCTTTCCTCGCCGATGAGCGGCAAGCGTGGGCGGCGCATGTGCTCGGTGCCAGTCCCTGCAACGACATCGATGAGCTTGAGGTTTTGCACCAGCTTGTTGGAAACGTCGAGGTGCAGCATCGGCGTCATCCACTGATAGAGCTTGAGCGCCTCCTCGGTTTTGCCCGCCTTCATCAGGTCGTACAAGGCGACGGTCTCGCGAGGGAAGGTGCAGCCCACACCCGCCAGCAGGCCATCGCAGCCCAGCGCAAGACCTTCAAAGGCCAGATCGTCCACGCCCAGGAACAGCTGGAAGCGGTCGCCCAGCGCCAGGCGCAAGTCGGTGATGCGGCGGATATCGCCACAGCTTTCCTTGATGGCGACGACCCACTCGCAGTCCGCCAGTTCAGCGAAATGCTCGGGCTTCAAATCAACGCGGTAGGCAATGGGGTTGTTGTAGACCATGACGGGCTTTTGGGCTGCTTCGGCCATGGCGCGTACGTTGGCAATGGCTTCGCGCGCGTCGGCCACGTAAATGACCGAGGGCATGACCATGTAGCCGTCCACGCCCAGGGCGTTGGCGCCCTGGATAAATCGCAGGGCTTCGCGGGTGCTGGTCTCGGACACATTGGCCAGCACCGGCACCCGGCCCTTGGCTGCTTCCATGGCAATGCGCGTGACTTCGAGCTTTTCTTCCAGAGTCAGCGTGCTGAACTCGCCCAGCGAACCGCAGGTGACGAGGCCGTGCACGCCGTTGCGAATCTGGAAATCAATGTGGCGGGCCGTGCCTTCGGCGTCAATGCTCTCGTCGGCGTGGAACTTGGTGGTGATGGCGGGGAAGATGCCTTGCCAGCGGGGATTACTCATGGGGACTCCGAGACGAAGAAATGGGGTGAGGGGAGGTGCGCCAGCACGTAGGTGACGAACCGGGGATGGCATTAATATATTAGAAAAATATCAAAATGCGAACAAGGGTTTTCCCTTGATGGTGCACGCGGGGGCTGCCGCGCGGCGCGCAAAGGGCATGGGCCGCCTCCACTCGGGCTGCCTCCACCCCGTCAGCGACTTAAAATTGCGGGTTGCCCCGCCTGCGCGCAGTGCGCGGGCGCCCCGTTCCATTCCGCCGAGAACCGCCTCATGACACGCCCCGCCTCCGTTGCCGACATCCGAAAGAGCTTTCTGGACTTCTTTGCGTCCAAGGGCCATACGGTGGTGCCGTCAAGCTCGCTCGTCCCTGGCAACGACCCGACGCTGATGTTTACCAATTCGGGCATGGTGCAGTTCAAGGACGTGTTCCTGGGCACGGACAAGCGTCCCTACGTGCGCGCTGCGTCGGTGCAGGCCTGCCTGCGGGCGGGTGGCAAGCACAACGACCTGGAGAACGTGGGCTACACCGCACGCCACCACACCTTCTTTGAGATGCTGGGCAACTGGAGTTTTGGCGATTACTTCAAGCGCGAATCGCTGCACTGGGCCTGGGAGCTGCTGACGGAGGTCTACCAATTGCCCAAAGAGCGCCTGCTGGCCACCGTGTACCAGGAGGACGACGAGGCCTACGACATCTGGACCAAAGAAATCGGCCTGCCGCCCGAGCGTGTGATCCGCATTGGCGACAACAAGGGCGGGCGCTACAAGAGCGACAACTTCTGGATGATGGCCGACACCGGCCCTTGTGGCCCGTGCAGCGAAATCTTCTATGACCACGGCGAGCACATTCCCGGCGGCCCGCCCGGCAGTCCCGAGGAAGACGGCGACCGTTTCATTGAAATCTGGAACAACGTGTTCATGCAGTTCGACATGAAGGAAGACGGCAGCGTCACGCCCCTGCCCGCGCCCTGCGTGGACACCGGCATGGGCCTGGAGCGCCTGGCCGCCATCCTGCAGCACGTGCACAGCAACTACGAAATCGACCTGTTCGACGCGCTCATCCAGGCGGCCGCGCGCGAGACCGGCTGCGAGGACCTGGCCAACCCTTCCCTCAAGGTCATTGCCGACCACATCCGCGCCACGGCGTTTTTGGTGGCCGACGGCGTCATCCCCGCCAGCGATGGGCGGGGCTATGTGCAGCGGCGCATCGTGCGCCGCGCCATTCGCCACGGCTACAAGCTGGGGCAAAAAGCGCCGTTCTTCCACAAGCTGGTCGCCGACCTGGCGCGGCTGATGGGCGAGGCCTACCCCAAGCTGCGCGAGCAGGAGAGCCGCATCACCGCAGTGCTCAAGGCCGAGGAAGAGCGTTTCTTTGAGACTCTGGCCACCGGGATGGAAATTCTGGACGCGGCCCTGGTGGGCGATGCCAGCTTGCTGGCGGGCGAAGTGGCCTTCAAGCTGCACGACACCTACGGCTTCCCGCTGGACTTGACCAACGACGTTTGCCGAGAGCGGGGCGTCCCGGTCGACGAGGCGGGTTTTCACGCTGCCATGGAGCGCCAGAAGGCCCAGGCCCGCGCGGCCGGCAAGTTCAAGATGGACAAGGCGCTGGAATACAGCGGCGCGGCGAACCAGTTCACCGGCTACGAACAGCTGGAAGAAACTGCAAAAATAGTAGCTATCTATGTAGACGGGACAAGCGCTGCTGCCCTAAAACAAGGTGAAAACGGGGTGGTGGTGCTCAGCAGCACACCGTTCTACGCCGAAAGCGGCGGGCAGGTGGGCGACCAGGGCGAGCTCACCAGCGGCTCGGCCCGTTTCGTCGTCGACGACACGCAGAAAATCCGCGCCGACGTTTTCGGCCACCATGGCACGCTGGCAGCGGGCAGCCTCAACGTGGGCGATACGGTGCAGGCGCAGGTCGATGCCGGGCAGCGCGCGGCCACCATGCGCAACCACTCGGTCACCCACCTGATGCACAAGGCGCTGCGCGAGGTGCTCGGCGAGCACGTGCAGCAAAAAGGCAGCCTGGTCGACGCCGACAAGACACGCTTTGACTTCACCCACAACGCGCCGCTCACCGACGCGCAGATTCGCGAGATCGAATTGCGCGTGAACCAGGAAATTCTGGCCAACCACGCCACGCAGGCGCGCGTGATGGACATCGAATCGGCCAAGGGCACGGGCGCCATGATGCTTTTTGGCGAGAAGTACGGCGAGACGGTGCGCGTGCTCGACATCGGCAGCAGCCGGGAGCTGTGCGGCGGCACGCATGTGCAGCGCACGGGCGACATCGGGTTTTTCACCATCACCGCCGAAGGCGGCGTTGCAGCAGGCATTCGCCGGGTGGAGGCGGTCACTGGCCTGGCGGCCCTGGCTTACGTGCAAGGCATGGAGAGCACGCTGGGTGGCGTCGCGGGCACGCTCAAGGTGGCGCCCGGTGAAGTCCCGGCGCGGGTGGGTTCGCTGCTGGAGCAGATGCGCGGCCTGGAGCGCGAGATGGCAGCGCTCAAGGGGCGTCTGGCCTCGGCCCAGGGCGACGACCTGGTGAGCCAGGCGGTGGAGGTCAAGGGGCTCAAGGTGCTGGCGGCCGTGCTGCCCGGCGCCGACGCCAAGACCTTGCGCGAGACCATGGACAAGCTCAAGGACAAGCTCAAAACCGCCGCCATCGTGCTCGCTGCTGTGGCTGGCGACAAAGTGCAGTTGGCCGCTGGTGTGACCGCGGACAGCCTGGATCGCGTCAAGGCAGGCGAGCTGGTGAACTTCGTCGCACAACAGGTTGGCGGCAAGGGCGGCGGCAAGCCGGACATGGCGATGGCCGGCGGCACGGATGCTGCGGGCGTGCCCGCTGCGCTGGCGTCGGTGCCTGCGTGGGTGGCGCAACGCCTGTAAGCCGCGCCCTGACGCCGTCTTTTTTAAACCGCGAACTCGAAGCGGTTGCGTCCCGCGGCCTTGGCCGCGTACAGCGCGCCGTCGGCGCGTGCCAGCAACTCGGCTGGAGTGGCAGGCGGCGAGCTGGCGGCATGAAACGCGATGCCGATGCTGGTGGTGATCGACAGCGGCCGGCCGTGCACGTCAAATACCGGCCTCGCCACCTGATCGACGATCTTTTGCGCCACGGCGCCGGCCACCTCCGTCCCGCAGAGGTTCTCCAGGACGACCACGAATTCGTCCCCCGCCAGGCGCACCGCCAGATCGGTGGCGCGCACGCTGGCCTGCAGGCGCCGCGCGAACTCGCACAGCACCTCGTCGCCCGCGGCGTGCCCCAGGCTGTCGTTGATCGCCTTGAAATGGTCGATATCCAGATACATCACCGCCAGTGCGTCGCCACTGCGCCTGGCGCGTGCCAGCATCAAGGGAAGGGTCTCGTTGAATGCGACCCGGTTGGCCAGCAACGTCAAGGGATCGACGCGCGCTTGCTGCGCGAGCGTGCGCTGCGCCGTTTTCAGGTCGGTGATGTTGGTGGTCATGACAACGACCCCCACCACCGCCCCGTGCTCGTCGCGCTCGGGCACGTAGATGCTGTGAGCGTCGCGAGGAACGCCGTTGACCATTCGTTCCGATTCAAATTCCACGCGCTCGCCCGCCAGGGCCTTCTTGAGCATGGGCTCGATCCGCGCGTAAAAGACGTCGCCCACCACCTCGCGCATGGTGCGCCCGATCATGTGCTCGGGCTCCTGGCTCCACCATTCCCGCACCGCGCTGTTGACGAAGCCAAAGCGCTCATTGGTGTCCAGATGTGCCACCAGCGCCGGAAGCGTGTCGGTGATGTCCTGGAGCAGCTTGCGGCTCGCTGCCACCCGCTCCTGGGCGGCGCGGCGCTCGGAAATGTCGCGCAGGAAGGCATGTGCGACGAAATGATCGCCCTGGTCCATCGCTGCTACCGACAGCTCGACCGGAATCAGGCGCCCGTCGCGGTGCAGCGCGTTCAGTTCCGTGCGCCTGCCCACCAGTGGCCCGGTGCCCGAGCGAAAGAAGGCCGCCATGCCCGCCAGGCATCGCGAATGCATGGTGGCGGGCACCATCAGTTCGCTCAGCGACTGTCCCAGGGCTTGCTCGCGCGTATGGCCAAAAATCAGCTCCGCCTGGTGGTTCCACTCCGTGATGCGGGCCTGGCCGTCGATGGCTACGAAGGCGTCGCCTGCGTGCTCCAGCACGTCGCGCAGGTAGTTCTCGCTCGCCTCGAGCTGCTGGCGCGCCGCATGGCGCTCGGCCATCAAATGGTCGAAGCTGCGGGCAAGGTCGCCCAGTTCGTCGTCCGGATGTTCTGCCTCCAGTCGCTGGTAGTGCGTGGCCGCTTGCGTAGCCACGATATGCCGGTGCAGCCGACCCAGGGGCGCGAGCTGCCTGCGCAGGAGCAGCAGGCTCAACCCGCCCACCAGCAGCGACAAGGCGACGGCGCCCAGCGCGGTCCAACGTTCCACGCGATGCAGGTCGGCAACGGCTTCCTCGTAGGGATAGTGGGTGCCGACAATCCAGTTGGTCTGGCGGGTCTGCTTGAAGGCGTACAGCGCGTGCACGCCCAGGCGGTTGATCGCGTCGGTCGTGCCCTCGAATCCGGCCACCGCGCGCGACGTGGCTTCGTTGTACCCGCCTTCGGCGTTGAAATGCTGAAGGATGCGCGACTTGCGCGGGCTGTGGATGACGATGCCGTCGGTGTTGGTGATGAAGACGTATCCGGTCTTGCCAAATTTCAGGTCGGCGATGTCGCCGAGAAAGTTGGGTTTTTCCAGCGTGATCTGTCCATTGATGACGTAGGCGATGCGGCCCTGTGCGTCGTGCACCGGCTGGGTCATCAGCACCTGGGCCAGCCCCCGGCTGCGGTTGCGAATGGGGGGTGAGATGACGCCGGCGTCGCTGGCCAGCGTTTCAATGAAGTACGGACGGTCGGCCAGGTTGAGTTTGCCCAGCGCCTCAAGGCCCAGGTAGTTGGCCACCAGGTCCCCCTGTCGATCAAGCACGGTGACGTTGTCGAACACGTCCAGCAGCGCGGTGTGGCGCAGCAAAAAGGGCTGCAATTGAGCGGTGCCGCGCAGCTGCAGGGCCTCCAGGGATTCGGCAAAGGCTTTGAGGACCACGCGGCGGCTGATGAATTTCTGATCGATCGCGTCGGCAATGGCCTCGGTGCGCCGCATCTGGTCGCTGGCGATCTCCTCCAGGGTATTGCTCTTGATGTAGAAAAATGCGCCCGTGGCGACGCCGAGCGTGCTGAGCAGGGCGAGCAGCATGACGCTCAGCGTCAGTCGGGCGCGCAGAGTCAGGCGCGGCCAGCGCCGGGCGGAGGTGGCCGTTGCGTCGGTCGCCATGGCCCCGCCCCTCAGAACAACTCGACGTCTTCGTTGCTGATCTTGGGCGCCAGGGAGCCGCTGATGACCAGGTCGTCGTAGTAGCAGACCCGGTTGCGGCCGTTTTCCTTGGCGAAATACAGGGCCTGGTCGGCCTTGCCCAGGATTTCCACCGGTGCGCCGGTGTCGGTGGAAACAAAGCCCAGGCTCACGGTGATTTGACCCACCTGCGGGAAGGGGTAGGACTCCACTGTGGTGCGAAAGCGATTGAAGACGCGGTGGGCCGTCTCCAGTGTGGTCGAGCGCAGCAGCACCACAAACTCTTCCCCACCGAAGCGGAAGATGCGGTCCTGGCTGCGAAAGGAGTTGCGCAGGATGTTGGCCACCAAGATGAGCACCTCGTCACCGTAGAGGTGGCCAAAGCGGTCGTT
Organism: Burkholderiaceae bacterium; assembly: GCA_023954035.1. Lineage (GTDB taxonomy): Bacteria > Pseudomonadota > Gammaproteobacteria > Burkholderiales > Burkholderiaceae_C > Simplicispira. The sequence goes on from JAMLIT010000026.1 coordinate 14,122, forward strand.
GACGAGTTTGAAGTGGTCGATGTCGACCACCGCCAACCAGTGCCGTGCGCCAGCCGTGGGGGCTGCGCGTGCGTCGGGGCTCCCGTCGGGGCGCAGCGAAGGCGGCATCTCCGACGGCGCGCTGCCCGCTTGCCGGGCAAACTGCTCGTCAAAGGTCTTGCGGTTGAGCAGGCCGGTGAGCGCGTCGCGCTCGCTGTAGTCCAGCAGGCTCTGGTAGTTCTGATAGACCTGAAAAATGCCGGTGATGACGTGCAATTGCTGCGCAGAGAACGGGCGTGACTGGGTGATTTCCAGGCAGCTCGTCACCTTCTCCTGCATCCAGACGGGCAGCCACAAACGGTGGCGCCCCTTGCCCAAGGTCGCTTTGGCACTGCCCTCATGCCGCGCGATGCATTCCTGCAGCTCGGGCAGTTCGCCCAGCGGCACCCGGTTCGGGTCGTGCGCCGCTTCCATGGTTCCGGTCAGCCAGCGGCCGTTCTCCAGCCAGGTGCGCGGGCGCACGTGCAGCTGGTCATTGGCGGAGAACACCTCGAGCGCACGCACTTCCAGAATGCCGGCGAGCTCCTGGAGGGTGGACAGCACCGACACCTCCAGGCGCAAGTGGTCCCGGTGGCCGGTCATTTCCACCAGGTTCTGCAGGATCGGGGACATGGTCAAGGGAGTCTTTCCTTTGCGTCAGGCGTGCCGCACGAACAACAGGTCCCAGACGCCGTGTCCCAACTTCAACCCGCGGTTCTCGAACTTCGTCAGCGGCCGATAACCCGGCTGGGGCGCATAGTCTGACACAGTGTTGCTCAGCAGAGGCTCGGCGCGGAGCACCTCCAGCATCTGCTGCGCATAGGGCTGCCAGTCGGTCGCGCAGTGCAGGTAGCCGCCCGGCGTCAGGCGCGAAGCCAGCCGGGTCACCAAAGGCGGCTGGATCAAACGGCGCTTGTGGTGCTTTTTCTTGTGCCAGGGATCGGGAAAAAAGATGTGCACTCCCGCCAGGCTGGCCGGCGCGATCATGTGCTCAAGGACTTCGACGGCGTCGTGCTGCACGATGCGGATGTTGGTCTGCCCCTGCTCGGCAATGCGCTTGAGCAGCGCTCCCACACCAGCCTCGTGCACCTCGCAGCAAAGAAAGTTGTCCTGCGGCCGCACGCTGGCGATATGGGCCGTCGCCTCACCCATGCCAAAGCCGATCTCCAGGATCAGCGGCGCGCTACGGCCAAACACGGCGGCGGGCTCGAGCACCGCAGAACGAAACGGCACGAGCAACTGCGGTCCCAGGCGCTCGAAGGCGCGCGCTTGCGCCGCCGTCGTGCGCCCCGCGCGGCGCACAAAGCTCTTGATGGTTTTGGGGTGGGCGACCCCAGGCGGGGCGCCGGCGGTATCGGTGTCTGCAGCAAAAGATGTCACGGGGCGGGATTGTAAAGAGCGCGCCAGGCCATGACCCAGTGTGCCAGCGCATCGGCGGCGCGGGTTTGCGCTGGAACAGAAGACAGCCCCAGCACGCGCGCCGCGCCTTGCAGCGCCTGCAGCGGCTCGGAGGTCTGCAGTGCCGGTGCACCATGCTGCTTGGAGAGCTTTTCGCCGTCTGCGCCGCGCACCAGCGGCGTGTGCAGATAGCGCGGCGTTGGCAGGCCAAGCGCCGCTTGCAGCAGCATTTGGCGCGGCGTGTTGTCGGCCAGATCCTCGCCACGCACGACATGGGTGATGGTTTGAAAGGCGTCGTCCACCACCACCGCAAGCTGGTAAGCCCACAAACCGTCGGCACGGCGCAGCACGAAGTCGCCTACTTCGGCTGGCACGTTCTGCGTTTGCACGCCCAGGCGCCGGTCGGTCCATGCGAGGCGGTCGTTTGCTATTGAAAATCTAGCTACTTGCCTTAGTCCCGCGTGCGCTAGAAGCCATTTTGACCAATATTTTTCGCATGCAAAGCGCCAGGCGCGTGGCGCGCGCCCCTGGAGCCCTGCGCGGCAGGTCCCGGGATAGGGCAGGGGGCGGTGGCGCGTGGGGGTGCGGCCGGCTGCGGCGTGGGCAGCGGCGACCTCGGCGCGCGAGCAGGCGCAGGGGTAGGCGAGGCCGCCGGCCACCAGCGCGTCGAGGGCGTCCTGGTAGGCGCGCGTGCGCCGCGACTGCCACAGAGGCGCCTCGTCGGCGCGCAGGCCGAGCGCATCGAGCTGACCCAGTATGGTGCGCGCCGCCTGCGCGCTGCATCGCGGCGTGTCCACGTCTTCCATGCGGACCAGCCAGCGGCCGCCGGCGGCCCGCGCATCCAGCCAGCTGGCCAGGGCGGCGACCAGCGAGCCTGTGTGCAGCGGCCCGGTCGGCGATGGGGCAAAGCGGCCCACGTAGCCCGCCACGGCTCAGGCTGCGGCGAGCGCCAGCTCCAGCCCGGAGACGAAGGCGTCTTCCACCCGGTGCCCCAGGCACCAGTCGCCGCACATGCCCAGACCTTCGGCGCCATTCCAGACATGGCTGCAGCCCAGCGGCTCCAGGGTTTGCGCCTGCTCCCAGCACACGGCGTGGGCATAGGCGGGCTCGGCGTGAATGCCGGTAATTTCGGCAAAGGCCTTGAGCAGCTTGCCTTTGACGCGCTGCTCGTCGTCGTGCAGATGCTCGCGCGACCATTCGGGGCTGGCCTGCACCGTCCAGCGCTCGACTTCGCTGCGCCGCGGCTTGGACGATTCGCGCGCCAGCCAGGCGACGCGGTGGTGCGTGCTGCGCGCAGCGCTCCACTGCGGCCCCAACGTGGTCAGGCCGGGGCGCACCGCCTGCGGGTAGGCCAGCATCAGCGTCCAGCACGGGGCGGTGCGCACGTCGGCAACCGCGGCGGCCAGGCCGGCGTCCAGGCCGCTGGCCCGCAACAGCGCAGCAGCGTGCTCGGCCGCTTGCGCCAGCAGCACGGCGTCGAACCCGGCGAACACCTGCGATCCGCCGTCGCCCGTGCAGGTGCGCAATTGCCAGCCGGGCGCGCGCAGCGCGTCGCGTTCGATCCCGGTGACGCGCTGCCCGGTGTGCAGGCGGCCGGCCTGCGCGAGAGGCTCGGCCCACGCGCTGACCAGGTCTTCCATGCCGGGACAGGCCACCCAGTGGGGCTCGGACACCGGCAAGCTGGCTGCCGCGACACGGCCTGCGGCGTCCAGCACCCGGATGGCATTGGCGCCCCAGGGGCGGCAGACCTGGGGCACGGTGGCCAGCGCGGTGGCAAAACGCGCGTCGCGCACGGTGAAGTACTGCGCACCGGCGTCAAAGCTGCCAAACGGCGTCTGCAGGCTGGCCATGCGTCCGCCGGGGCGCCCCGCCTTTTCAAACAGCGAAACTTCGTGTCCGGCCTGCACCAGGGTGCGAGCGCAGGCCACGCCGGCCATGCCCGCACCGACGATGGCGAAATGGCGTGGTGTGCGATGAGGCGCCGGCGCGCTGGCGCTGCGCTTGGGGCGGGACGCGGAAGAAGGGCGAGAGCGCATGCGGTTCCTTGGGGCGGTATGGGGGTAGTGAATTCACTCTAACGCAGTGCTGGCGCGTGCGGCGCATGCCAAGGCGGGTGCGGGTCAGGTACGCTGCAGCAGCGCCTCTTCGACCTTGCCGGCCAATTGGGACACCGCCAGGGCGGCCGGGCAACCGGGCGTCTGCAGCAGCAGCAACTGGCGCCGCATGACGGCTTCTCGCACGGTGGGGTCGACGGGGATGTCGCCCATGTGCATCAGGCGCACGGGCTTGCCCGAAGCGCTGCTGACGAAGCGATCGAGCACCTGCTGCAACTGGCTGGTGATGGCACGCCCGTCACCTGGCCGCGCGGCCTGGTTGACGACGAAGCGCACGTGCTGGCGTTTTTGCTGCACTGCAAGCACCTTGATCGCCGCGTACGCGTCGGTCAGCGAGGTGGGCTCCGGGGTGGCGACGATCATCACCTCCGAAGCCAGCGAGACGGAAAACAACACGACGTCGGAAATGCCGGCACCGGTGTCGAGCAGGATGACGTCAAAGCGCGGCGTGAGCGTTTCGATCACGCTCAGGAACTGGTTGCGCACTTCGGGCGTGAGCCGCGAATACTCGACCATGCCGGAGCCTGCGAGCACCACCGAAAAACCGCCCGGCGCTGCAATCACGGCTTCGTCCAGCGTGGCCTTGCCGGTAAAGACGTCGTGCAAGGTGATCTTGGGATGCAGGTTGAGCACCACGTCGAGGTTGGCCAGGCCCAGGTCCGCGTCGAGCACCAGCACGCGCTGGCCGCGCCGCGTCAACGCTGCGGCCAGATTGGCCGACACGAAGGTCTTGCCAACCCCGCCCTTGCCGCTGGTGATGGCGATGATGCGCGCGCCGGCCGCCGGGCCAGATGCTGGCGCTGGCTGCCTGGCGGACGGCTTGGAAGAAGGAGACTGCGCATCGCTCATGAATCGCTTTCAGTAGGCGCTGCCTGTGGAATCGTGCGGAGGCAGTTCGCCCCAGCCGGAGGGAGAGTACAGCGGGCCGAACAGGAGACCCTTTTCTTCGGCGCTGACCGTGCTGTTGGGTTGCTCCTCGATGCACACGCGGTTGCGACCTTCGGATTTGGCCCGGTAGAGCTGGTGGTCTGCCCGGTTGGTCCAGAGGCTGGTGGTCGAGCGAATCCACTGCAGGGCAAAGGCGCCGCCGATGCTGAGGGTCACGTGCAACTCGGTTTGGGGTGCCACCATGATGGGCGTGGCCGCAATCACGCGGCGGATGCGCTCGGCCACCGCGCGCCCGAATTCTGCCTGACAGGCTGGAAGAACGATGGCGAACTCTTCGCCGCCGTAGCGCGCCAGCGTGTCCATGGGCCGCACGCACCCGGCCAGGGTTTGCGCAACCACTTGCAACACCTTGTCGCCCGCGACGTGGCCGTGCGTATCGTTGACGCTCTTGAAATGGTCGATGTCGAGCATGAGCAGCAAGGCCGCCTCGCCTGAACGGGCCACGCGATCGACCTCGCGCTCGAGCGCGGCGTGAAAGTGGCGCCGGTTGGCCAGGCCGGTCAGGGGGTCGCGCAGCGACAGTTCGCACAGGGAATCGATGATCGACTGCAGATAGCGTTCGGAGCCGCCCGCGGCGTGCGGCAAAGCAGGCGCCTGGCCCGTTCCCTGTTCGATCAGGGCCAGGGCTGTAGTCAGACGCAGCGCGCGCAGGTCGACGAGGGGTTGGAGCGCGGTATCGGGCACAGGAGGCGGGTAGGGCTGTGGCGAGTGTACCTTGGGGCACCCGGTTCAAGCCGCGGTTTTTGCCGGATCGGGCACCGTTGCCTGCAAGGCCAGCAGCGCCTGCTGCTCGGTGCGGTAGCGGTGGATCTTGGGGCTGGGGAGAATGCCGGCCCGCTCCAGTGCCTGCTCCACGGGCAGCTTGAGCCCGCTGACGTGCAGCCGCGCACCGGTTTCCCAGACCAGCGAAGCGATGCGCGAGAAGGTTTCCACGCCGGTGACGTCGATGCGGTTGATGGGCTGCGCGAACAGGCAGACGTCGCTGATCTGCGGACGTTCGTGCAGGCTCGCTGCCAGCCGCTGCTCGATGGCGCGGGCCGAAGCGAAGTCCAGTTCCGCATCCATGCGCAGGGCCAGAACCTGGGGGCCCAGCGCCGGCAAATGCCAGAGGTGTCGGTCGCGCAGGCTCCCGTCGGGGTGCAGCCCCACCTCGATGATGCGCGGGTGCAGCCGCTGGTAGAGAAAATGGGTCAGATTCATCAGCACCCCGATGAGCACACCCCAGTACAGGCGCGGGGCAGTGGCCAGCGTGATGGCAAAGGTGGACAGGCCGATGACCGCCTCGACCCGCGACAAACGCCACAGGTGGGGCGCCAGGCTCGGATGAATCAGGTTCACGATGGCAGCCACCACCACGGCCGCCAGCACCGACTGCGGCACGTGGTAGAGCGCGGGAGTGAGCCAAAGCAGAGCCAGCAGCACCACGGCGGTGGCAAACAGCGTGGCCCAGCCGCTGCGCGCTCCGGCGTACAGATTGATGGCCGAGCGGGAAAACGATGCGCTGGTGGCGAATGCCCCGCAGAGCCCGGAGCTGATTTTTGCCATGCCGTGGGCGATCAGGTCCTGGTTCTCGTTCCAGCGGGTTCCGGCTTTCTGGTGGTCCACCTTGGCGCTGGAAGCGGTCTCAAGAAAGCTCACCAAGGTGACGATCAACACCGGCATGGTCAGTTCGCCCAGCACTGCCCAGCCCGGCAGGCCGGGCCAATAAAAGTGCGGCAAACCGCCGGGCAAGTCGCCGACCACCTTGCCACCACCGTCGGCGTAGCCGATCGCTGCGCTGAGCGCCGCCGCCGCGCCCATGATGGCCAGGACGGCAGGAAACCTCGGCCAGCGCCGTTTGGTCCACAGCAACAGGCCGAGCGTCACCCAGCCGAACGCGGCGGCAGCGCCGTCCACCGCGCCCAGCGCTGGCGCTCGCAGCCAATCGATGAGGCCCTCCCGCAGCCCCAGCAGGGCCGGCAGTTGCGAGAGCAGAATGAGCAGCGCGGCCGCCTGCGTGAATCCGCTGAGCACGGGCGAGGTCACCACCTGCATGATCCAACCAAAACGCGCCAGGCCCATCACCACCTGCAGGCCGCCCGAAAGAAGGGCCATCCAGACCGCCATGGCGACCCACTGCGCGCTGCCGGGCTGCGCCAGGCCGGTGAGCGAGGCACCGATGAGCAAACTCGTGAGTGCGGTGGGCCCGACGCCCAGGCGGGTGGACGAACTCCAGAGCACGGCGACCAGCGCGGGCACCAGCGAGGCATAGATGCCGGTCACCAGTGGCATGCCTGCCAAAGCCGCGTAAGCGACGCCTTGCGGCACCAGCATCAGCCCCACCGTGATCCCGGCCGACAGTTCGGTGCGCAGCATGGCGCCAGTGGGCCTCGGCCAGGCCAGAAAAGGAAACCACTGGGCGAGTCGGTGCATCGGCATGCCGCGATTGTGGCGCGACGGCTCTGCGAAGGGCGTGCAGCGGGGCCTGAAGCTTCCGTCCTACACGCTTTGCAGCGCAATCCCACCGCAAGGGCACGCCGGGACGCCTAGAGTGCGCTGCATCCCTTTGCATTCAGGAATCCACCATGAACAAGACTCTGCCCCAGGGCGCACGCTTCGCCCGCATGTCCTCCATCGTCGCCGTCACTGCGCTCTCTCTGGGCCTGGCGGCCTGCGACAAGGCGCAGGAGCCGCCCACCGCCGGCCAGCGGCTCGACTCGGCCATCCAGAAAACGGACCAGGCCGCCGAAGACGCGAAAATCAAGGCCGAGCAGGCGCTGCAGGCAACCGAAAACAAGCTCGACCAGGGCGCGGCCAAGGCGGAAAGCGCAGCGAAGGACGCGGGCGAGTCAATCAAGAATGCGGCCAACTCGGCGGCTTCTCTGGCCGACGACGCGTCCATCACTGCACGCATTTCCGCTGAACTGGCCAAGGACCCCGACTTGAGTGCGATCAAGATCGACGTGGACACCAAGGACGGCGCGGTGCGCCTGAGCGGCCCGGCGCCCAGCGAAGCCGCCAAGGAGCGCGCCAGCACCCTGGCCAAGAGCGTCGAGGGCGTGACCTCGGTTCAGAACGAGTTGGTGGTGGGCAAAAGCTGAAACCCGTGAGCCCTCCCGGGGCGCGCGCTAGGATGCGCGCATGAATTTGCCGCAACGCTCGCTCACTACCCGCCTCATTCACCACGATTACCAGGCGCCCGATGGCTTTGTTGCACCGCAGCCCGCGGTGCACAAGGCGTCCACGGTGATCTTCCCCAACGTCGCCGCCATGCGCGCGCGCGAGTGGAAAGACAAGAGCGGCTACACCTATGGCCTGCATGGCACGCCCACCACCTTCATTCTGGAAGAACGCCTGGCAGAACTCGAAGGCGCAGCGCAGTGCCTGCTGGTGCCCAGTGGCCTGGCCGCCCTGAGCACGGTGTCGCTGGCCTTGCTGCGATCCGGAGACGAGGTGCTGCTGCCCGACAACGCCTACGGTCCCAACAAGGCGTTGACACAATCGCTGCTTTCGCAGTTCGGTGTGCGCCATGCCTTGTACGACCCGATGGACGTGGCCGATCTGGCGCGGCGCATCGGCCCGGCCACGCGCCTGGTCTGGCTGGAAGCGCCGGGCTCGGTGACGCTGGAGTTTCCGGACCTGATCGCCCAGGTGCGCTTGTGCCGGGAGCGCTCCGTGCTCTGCGCGCTCGACAACACCTGGGGCGCTGGCCTGGCTTTTGCCCCATTCGACCTGTTGGGCGACGGCCGTCTCGCGGTGGACGTGAGCGCGCACGCCTTGACCAAATACCCCAGCGGCGGCGGCGACGTGCTGATGGGCAGCATCGTCACCCGCGACGCCGGGCTGCATCTCAAGCTCAAGCTGGCCCACATGCACCTGGGGCTGGGCGTAGGCGCGAACGATGCGGAGGCCATACTGCGCGCCCTGCCGAGCATCGGACTGCGCTACCGCGCGCACGACCGCTCGGCGCGCGCCTTGGCGCGCTGGCTGGGCGAGCAGCCGCCAATCGTTCAGGTGCTGCACCCGGCACTGGCGGCATCGCCAGGCCATGCCCATTGGCGGGAACTGTGTGGCGGGGCCCACGGCGGCGACGGCGCCGCGGCAGGATTGTTCAGCGTGGTCATCGCTGCCGAACACCCGCAGGAGCGCATCGATGCGTTCTGCGATGCCTTGACGCTGTTCCAACTGGGCTACAGCTGGGGTGGGCCGATCAGCCTGGTCGTGCCCTATGACATTGGCAGCATGCGCAGCGTGGTGCCGCCCCATTTGGCTCCCGGCACGGTGGTGCGGTTCTCAGTGGGACTGGAGGACGTCGACGACCTGCGCAACGATCTGGCCCAGGCGCTGAAGGTATTTGCCTGAACGTTGGGCTAGCGTTTTCCTCAGTGCGAACGCAGCGCTTTTCGCGCTAGTCTGCATTTCCCGCATTCTTGAAAGGGTTTTTGCTTGCGGCAGAAATCCCCGTCTTCATGCCACCACCCGCCTCGCCGTCGTCCGAAGCTGCTGCACCCAGCGGCGCTCCGGCGCCCATCCGCTTCAAGCCCCTTCGCCCTCTGGACCCCTTGCGCTGGCTGCGCGCCGGCGCCGCGGATCTGGCTGCGACCCCGCTGATTGGCGCCTTCTATGGTTGCGCCTTCTGGATGATGGCACTGCTGCTGGCTTGGGTCTTTCGCACCCGGCCTGAATATGTCATGTCGCTGGCCAGTGGCTGTCTGCTTCTGGGGCCTTTTCTGGCCATGGGTCTGTACGAGACCAGCCGCCGGCGAGAGGGCGGTCTGGTGCCGAGCCTGGCCCACTCGCTGACCTGCTGGGACCGGCGCCTGGGCAGCATGGGAATGCTGGTGCTCGTGCTGATCGTGCTGGAACTGCTGTGGGGACGCGCGTCACTGGTGGTATTTGCTGTCTTCTTCAACACCGGCATGCCCTCGACGACGGGCGTGCTGCAGGCCGTATTCAATCCGCAAAACTGGACTTTCGTGGCGGTCTATACGCTGGTGGGCGGTGTCTTCGCGGCTCTGGTGTTTTCCACCAGCGTGGTCTCCATCCCCATGATTCTCGATCGCGACACCGACGCCCTGACCGCGGCCATCAGCAGCATCCGGGTCGTCGCTGAAAATCCGGCCGTCATGCTCTGGTGGGGTTTTCTGATCACCGTGTTGGTGGTTGGCTCATTGGCGGTTTGGGGCGCTGGCTTGCTCGTGGTCGGGCCCTGGCTGGGGCACGCCAGCTGGCACGCCTACCGCGGCGCCATCGAGCCGGCGCCGCCGGCCGGGTGAGGGCTGTCCCGGGGAGGACGCCTCGCCTGAAGCATCGCACGGCCGGGGTCGCCTGTTACAGTGGGCGACAACTATGGAAGGCACACACCTTGGCAACCCCTAATTACGGATACGAAAAGCGGCAGCGCGAACTGGCAAAGAAGAAAAAAAAGGAAGACAAGCTGCGCGCCAAGCAGGCCCCTGCGCGCCACGGCAACGTGTATGTGGCGCCCGATCCGGGAGACGCATCGGCATCCGGCGAATCGGGCCACCCCGCCACGCCTGCAAGCTAGCGCAGCAGCGGCTCCAGCGCAGGCCACACGTTGTTCAATATGCGGGGATGGGCCTCGGCCCGGGGATGGATGCGATCGGCCTGGAACAGGCTTGTCGCGTCGGCTTGGTCGGCAATGCCTTTGAGCAGGAAAGGCAGCAATGCGGTCTGCTGTTCGCGTGAAATTTCCACGAACACTTCGGCAAACTTGCGCGCGTAGTCCTGGCCGTAGTTGGGCGGGATCTGCATGCCGAGCAAAAGCACCCGGGCCCCCGCTTGTTTCGCAGCCTGGACCATGTTGCGCAGGTTGTCGGCCGTACTTTGCAAAGGCAGACCCCGCAGCGCGTCGTTGCCACCCAGTTCTATGACAACTACGGCAGGCCGGTGCTGTGCCAGCAGGCTGCCAATGCGCGAGCGTCCACCGGCCGTGGTGTCGCCACTGATGCTGGCGTTGACCACCTTCCACGGTTTCTTTTCCTTCGCCAGGCGCTGCTCCAGCAAGGCCACCCAGCCACTGCCGCGTGCGATGCCGTATTCCGCGCTGAGCGAATCGCCCACCACCAGCACGGTGCGCGCCCGAACGCTGTCGGCGGCGCGAGCGGGCAGACAAAGCCCCGCCGCCGCGCTCGCCAGCGCTCCCGATATAAAGTCACGTCGATGCATGCTGCAATTCAAAACCCGGTGCCTTTCATGTCTGAACCCATCGCTGCCTCCGCGCCCATTATTGCCGTGGAGCGTTTGTGCAAGTCGGTGACCGACTCCACCGGCACGCTGCAAATCCTGCGCGACATCGATTTCACCGTGGCACCGCGAGCCACTGTCGCCATTGTTGGGGCTTCGGGCTCGGGCAAGAGCACTCTGCTGTCCATCATCGCCGGGCTCGATACGCCAACCAGCGGCACCGTGCGTCTGGCCGGGCAGGATTTGTTCGCCTTGACCGAGGACGAGCGTGCGGCGCTGCGCGCCCGGCAAGTGGGCTTCGTGTTCCAGAGCTTCCAGCTCATGGCCAACCTCACGGCGCTGGAGAACGTCATGCTCCCGCTGGAGTTGTCCAACCGGCCGGGCGCCCGCCGCGCCGCGCAGGACATGCTCGCGCACGTCGGCCTGGCCGAGCGGCTTTCCCATTACCCCAAAGTGCTCTCGGGCGGCGAGCAGCAGCGCGTGGCGCTTGCACGGGCCTTTGTCGTGCAGCCCTCGGTGCTGCTGGCCGACGAGCCCACCGGCAGCCTGGACTTCGCCACCGGCGAGACCATCATGGAGCTGATGTTTCGCCTGAACCGCGAACAGGGCACGACGCTGGTGCTGGTCACGCACGACCGCGGCATTGCCGAACGTTGTGAGACCCGGATCACCATCGAAGCCGGCGCAGTGGTTCATATTTAGGATGTTTTAGGCCACTAGCGCTTATTCGGTATGCGTTTATAGCTATGAAAAGTGTAGTTTGCAGGCCGCCTGGATAATTGGGCCATGTCCAGCCCCAAAGTTTTGTTCGGCTTTCACGCCGTGGGCGTGCGCCTGAAAACCGCGCCGCAATCGATCGTCGAAATCTATTACGAGGCCACGCGCAGGGATGCCCGCATGCGCCAGTTTCTGGACCGGGCACGCGAGGCGGGGGCCCGCCTGATCGAGGCCGACAGCCTGCGCATTGCCAAGCTCGCCGGCAGCCACGGCCACCAGGGTGTGGCCGCGCGCGTGCAGCCGCTGGCGCAGATCACATCGCTGGACGAATTGCTAGAAGACCTGGAGGAAAAGGGAACAGTCAACCCCTTGCTCTTGGTGCTCGATGGCGTGACCGACCCGCACAACCTGGGCGCCTGCCTGCGTGTCGCCGATGGGGCTGGCGCGCACGCCGTCATTGCCCCCAAGGACCACGCAGCCGGCATCAACGCCACCGTGGCCAAGGTCGCCAGCGGCGCCGCCGAGACCATGCCGTACTTCATGGTGACCAACTTGGCGCGCACCCTGGGCGAGCTGAAAGAGCGCAACATCTGGATCATCGGCACCAGCGACGACGCGCCACGCACGCTCTACCAGGCAGATTTGAGAGGCCCGGTGGCGCTGGTGCTTGGTGCCGAGGGCGACGGCATGCGCCAGCTGACGCGCAAGACCTGCGACGAGCTAGTGCGTATTCCCATGGCGGGCGCGGTGGAGAGCCTCAACGTCTCGGTCGCGAGCGGCGTGTGCCTCTACGAGGCGCTGCGCCAGCGCTCGGGTGGTTAGCACCTGGGAGACAGCCTGCACCCAACGCCATCGCCGACACTGCGCGCATGACCGATTCCTCCCGCTTTGCCGCCCAAACCTCCACACCAGCCATCGACAGTGCGCATCCCGCCGTTGTCGCATTTGCGCAGCAGCACGCACTGGGGAGCGACGCGCGAGAACGCGCGGTTTCTCTTTACCTGGCGGTGCGCGACGGTTTCCGCTACGACCCCTATCGCATCGATCTGTCCGAGCAGGGCATGCGCGCAAGCACCGTGCTTGAAAACGGATACGGCTGGTGCGTACCCAAGGCCGTCCTTCTGACCGCCGCTTGCCGCGCCGCCGGCATTCCGGCGCGCCTGGGTTTTGCCGATGTGCGCAACCATCTGAGCACTGAGCGCATGCGCCAGACCATGGCGACCGATTTGTTCATCTGGCACGGCTTTGCCGACATCTGGCTCGATGGCCGGTGGGTCAAGGCAACGCCGGCTTTCAACATTGGACTGTGCGAACGCTTCGGTCTGTTGCCGCTGGAGTTTGACGGGCGTGCCGATTCTATCTACCACCCCTTCGACCGGGCCGGCAACCGCCACATGGAATACGTGCACCAGCGCGGCAGCTTCGACGACCTGCCGCTGGCACAGATCGTCGAAGATTTTCGTCGGCTCTATGGCGAATCGATGCTGGACGCCAACGCCCAGAAGACGGCCGATTTTCAGAAAGACGTCGAAAGGGAAACGCGGTGACCGCCGAAGTCCCGATTCCAGCGGGGTTCCATCCCATCGAGGCAGGCGGTCCGTTCATGCAGGGCAATGGGCCGCTGTATCTGCTGCACCAGGGCCAAGTGGTCAAGTTTGGCTTTCGGGTCGAGCGCCGGCACGTCAACCCCATGAACCATTTGCACGGTGGCATGATGGCCAGTTTCTGCGACATGCTGCTGCCGCTCTCGGTATACCGCAAGGACAGCGCAGTGGGTCCGCGCTTTCTGCCCACCATCAGCCTGCAGATCGACTACCTGGCTCCAGCGCCGCTGGGCTGCTGGGTGGAGGGCGACGCCGAGCTGCTGCGCGCCACGCGGTCGCTGGTGTTTGCACAGGGCCTGGTGCGTGCGGATGGCGTACTCTGCGCGCGGGTCAGCGGTGTCTTCAAGATCGGACCGGAGTTCTCCCTGGAAACGGCAAAACCTTGAGCCGACGATCCGTATGACCGGGCTGCGCCCTGGCGGAGCAGACGTCTTGCCGTTTGCCGGTGGCGCGCCTGTGCTGCCTGCGTGCTGCGCGTGCGCTGCAAGTGGGTCTGACTTGCGTTGGCTCAAAAAGACCCCGTCTGCGGCGCGCCGCAAGAGCACGGCGCGTTGACGCTCTCAGGGTGGCTGTCGATACTGGCAGCTGACCGCTGGCGGGCCAGGGGCTGCTTCGGCCCCTTTCCTGCTGCACGCCACAGGAGAGCCCATGGAGTCCACCGCCGGTACCGTGTCAGCACAGAGCGAAAAGGTCGAAAGCCTGGAGCGTGAGAACCGGGCCTTGAAGGCCGCGCTGGAGGAGCGCGACGCAGCGCTCAAGGACGCCCGTGCCACCCTGGTGCGCAGCGCCGCCTATAACAAGCGGGTGTACCAGGATGCGCCCGTGCCCATCGTCATCATCGACCCGGCCATCGGCATCGTCGATTGCAACCAGGCGGCGGTGCGCATCTACGGCTTTTCCTCGCGTGACGAGGTGCTGGGCAAGATGCCGCTGGACTTCTCGGCCCCGACGCAATACGACGGCACCGATACGCAGACGGCGGGCGAGGAGATCACACGCACCATCTTCGAGCACGGTATTGCCAATTTTTTGTGGCGCGCGCGGCGCGCGAATGGCGAGATCTTTGATGCCGAGGTCAATCTCATGGCCTTCGATTGCGGCGGACGCATTCTGCTGCGCTTCACGGTGGACGATGTCTCGGAAAAGCGCCGCGCCCGGCAGGAGATCGACCGCCAGCAGGCCGAAATCCGCAAGCTGCTGCAGGAGCAGCAGGTCATCTTCGAGAACACCCCCAACGGCATCTGCTATTCGGCCGACGGCATTGTCTTGCGGGTCAACAAGCGCCTGTGCGAGAACATGGGCATGGCGCGCGAGGATTTGCTGGGCCAGCCCGTGGCGCGCACGCTTTTTTCCAGTGAGGAGAACTACCAGGCCTTCGCGGCCATGGCAGCTCCGCTGCTCAGCGCCGGACAGGAAGTGCGCACGGAGTGGGAGTTCCGGCGCAGCGACGGCACGTCCTTTGTTGCCATGGTGACGGGCCAGGGCATCAATATTGCGGGCTATGAACGCTCCGCCGTGTGGATCTACGAGGACATCACCGAACGCAAGAAGCTCGAACTCGACCGGCAGGAGAATGAAGAACGCCTGCGCCGCATTCTGGAGAACAGCCCGGTGGGCGTGGTCATTGGCACGCAGCAAGGGCAGTTGGTGTTTGCCAACCGCCAGCATGCCGAAATGATGGGGGTGCCGGCCGAAGCGGTGCCCTCGTACAACACCTACCGTTCCTGGCGCAACCCGGCGGACCGCGAAACCTTCATGGAGCAATTGCGCCGCGACGGCAGCGTGAAGGCCTACCAGGCCGATCTGGTGCGCACCGATGGCACACCCATTACGGTGCTGCTGTCGTCCATGCTGCTGGACTTCTCCGATGGGCGCTACCTGGTCTCGTGGCTCTACGACATTACCGAACGCCAGATCGTAGAGCAGCGCATTGCACGCAGCGAGGAGCGCCTGAACCTTGCCCTGCGCGGCGCCCGCCTGGGTCTGTACGACTGCAGCATCGATGCCCAGGGGCGCATCGGCGAGGTGACCGTGAACGACATCTGGGCCGAGATGCTGGGCTATGAGAAAGAGAGCCTGCTGGCCCGCTACCCCGACCACATGGCGTGCTGGCGCGATCTGATCCACCCCGACGATTTGCCCGATGTGCAGCAGCGGCTGCAGCGTTTTCTGGACAACGAGGTGCAGGAGCACCGGGCGGTCTTTCGCATGCGTACCCGCTCCGGGCAGTGGCGCTGGATTCAGGACACGGGCGACGCGGCGCTGCGCGGCCCGGATGGACGGCCGCGCCGCCTGGTCGGCATCAACCAGGACATCACCGATCAGAAGATCGCCGAAGCCAGCCTGCGCGACAGCGAAGCCTCCAACCGCAAATTGCTCGACGAACAGCAAACGATTTTTGACAACGCCCCCAACGGCATCATTTACACGGCCGATGGCGTGATCCTGCGCGTCAACCAGCGCATCTGCGAGCATCTGGGCTTTGCCCCCGACGAGATGGTGGGCCGACCGGGCCACATCATGTACCACTCGCAAGACAACTACGCGTGTTTTGGCGCCCTGGTCGGCCCGTCCTTGGCCGCAGGCAAGGACGTGAACGTGGAATGGGAGTTTGCCCGCAAGGACGGCGGTGCCTTCGTCGCCCAGGTATCAGGGCGGGCCATCCACTCGTCGGACCACCGCAAGGTGACCATCTGGGTGTTCGAAGACATTGCCGAGCGCAAGGCCGCCGAACGGGCCATGGCCGAGGCGCGCCATGTGGCCGAAGAAGCCACCCGCGCCAAGAGCGATTTTCTGGCCAACATGAGCCATGAAATCCGCACGCCCATGAATGCCATCATCGGCATGTCGCACCTGGCGCTGCAAACGCCGCTGGACGCCCGCCAGCGCAACTATGTGGAAAAGGCGCACCGATCGGCGGTGGGGCTGCTCGGCCTCATCAACGACGTGCTCGATTTCTCCAAGATCGAAGCGGGCAAGATGGTCATCGAGCAGACCGGATTCCAGCTTGATGAGGTGATGGATCACCTCGCCAACCTGATTGGCCTCAAGACCGAAGACAAGGGGCTGGAACTGCTCTTCCATGTGGCCCCGGACATTCCGGCCGGCCTGGTGGGCGACCCGCTGCGCCTGGGGCAGATACTGGTCAACCTGGGCAACAACGCCGTCAAGTTCACCGAACAGGGCGAAGTGGTGATTTCGATCGAGAAAACGGCCGAGGACGCGCAGGGCGTCGAGCTGTATTTCCGGGTACGCGACACCGGCATTGGCATGACGCCCGAACAATGCGCCAAACTGTTCCAGCCCTTCAGCCAGGCCGACAGCTCCACCACGCGCCGCTACGGCGGCACCGGCCTGGGCCTGGCCATCTCCCGCAATCTGGCCGAACAGATGGGCGGTCGCATCTGGGTGGTCAGCGCGCCGGGACAGGGCTCCGAATTCCATTTCACTGCGCGGTTTGGTCTCCAGGACCGGGCCACTGCAGTGCCCCGGCTGGGACGCGAAGTCCTCGAGACGATGCGGGTGCTCGTGGTGGACGACAACGCCTGCGCGCGCGACATTACGGCCAGTATTGCCGCCAGCCTGGGCCTGCAGGTGGACACAGCCATCGATGGCGCAGCAGCCTTGGTGGCTGTGGCCCGTGCCGAGCAGGAGCACCGGCCCTACAGCCTGGTGCTGATCGACTGGAAAATGCCGCAGATGGACGGCATCGAAACTTTGCGGCATCTGCACGCGCACGACCTGCTTCATGTGCCGGCCTCCATCATGGTCACCGCCTATGGCCGCGAAGAAGCCCTGGGCGAGGCCGAGCGGCGCGGTGTGGCGCTGCGCTCGGTGCTGACCAAACCGGTCATGGCGGGCCAGCTACTGGACGCCATTGGCCGCACGCTGGACCACAAAGGGCTGACCGAGCACCAGGCGGGCCTCATCGGGCAGGACGCCCAGGCCGCCATGCAGCAGCTGGCCGGTGCCCGTGTGCTGCTGGTGGAAGACAACGAACTGAACCAGGAGCTGGCCCTGGAGCTGCTGCGCAATGCGGGCATGCAGGTCGCGCTGGCCACCAACGGCCAGCAGGCGCTGGACTGGCTCGAACGCGATACGCATTTCGACTGCGTGCTGATGGACTGCCAGATGCCCGTGATGGACGGCTATGAGGCAGCGCGCCGCATCCGCACCGATCCGGCACTGCGCCATCTCCCCGTCATTGCCATGACGGCCAATGCCATGGCCGGTGACCGGGAGCGGGCGCTGGCCGCCGGGATGAACGATTACATCGCCAAGCCGCTGGACGTGGGCAGCATGTTCCGCACCATCGCACGCTGGGTGGGTGCGCGTTGCGCCGTGCCGGGCGGCACGGCAGCCGTGGTTCAGGCTCCGCCACCCGCCCCCCCGTCGGCGGGGCCCAGCCTGCCCCACCTGCCGGGCATCGACACCCGTGCCGGGTTGGCGATCACCATGCACAACGAGGTGCTGTACCGTTCGCTGCTGGGCAAGTTCCATGCCGCCCAGAGCGCGTTCGTGTCCACGTTTCGTGCTGCGCAAGGGGCCGACGATGCCAGCGCACCCGAGCGGTTGGCGCACACCCTCAAGTCGGTGGCAGGCAGCATTGGCGCGCGGGGTGTGCAGTCTGCAGCAGCGGCACTGGAAGGCGCCTGCCGAAAAGGCGAATCAGCCCCGTGCATTGATGCCTTGCTGGACAAGGTGGCCGTTGAACTGGCCCCGGTACTCGAAGGGCTGAGCGCGCTGCTGACGCCCCCTGCGGCCGCTGCCCCCCCCGCTGCACACCCTGCCGAGCCAGCACAGCTGCGGGCGTTGCTCAAGGAACTGGAAGCCCTGTTGATCGCGGGCGATTCCGGCTCACAGGATTGGGTGGCGGCGCATTCCGGGCATTTGCAGGCCGCCTGCCCGCAAGTCCATCAGGCCATTGCCGATGCGGTTGAGAATTTCGATTTCGAAGCCGCGCTGGCCCTGCTGCAGGAGGCCTGCCTGACGCCGTAGGTCAGCGGCTGCGGGCCACAAAGGCATTGCGCCCCACGCCCTTGGCCTCGTACAGGGCCGCGTCTGCCAGGTCCACCAGGAGCTGCGCCGACTCTTCGGTCTGTGGGACCACGGTGGCCACACCCAGGCTGATGGTGACATGGGGGTGCGTGGGTGACCGGGCATGCTCCAGACCCTCGGCCTCGATGGCGGCCCGCATCTGCCCGGCCAGGCGCGCAGCCCCCGTGCTGTCGGTCGAAGGCAGCAGACCGGCAAATTCCTCGCCGCCGCAGCGCGCCACCAGGTCGGTGGGACGGGTGACGCAGGTGGCCAGCGCCCTGGCCACCTGGATCAGGCACTGGTCGCCCTGCGGGTGGCCGTAGTGGTCGTTGTAGGCTTTGAAATGGTCTATGTCGATGGCAATCAAGGACAGCGGCGTCTGTTCGCGCGCAGCACGCTGCCACTCCTGGGCGAGGCTGTCGTCAAAGCGACGCCGGTTGCTGATGCCGGTGAGGTGGTCTTGCGTGGTCAGCTGTTCGAGCAGGTCGCGGCTGCGCTTGAGCTCGATGTGGTTGCGTACCCGGGCCTGCACGATGGACGGGCGAATGGGCTTGACGATGTAGTCGATGGCGCCGAGCGACAGGCCCCGGGCCTCGTCCTCCTCTTCATCGCGCGACGATACAAACAGCACCGGAATGCGGGCCGTGACCGGGTTCTGCTTCAGCCGTGAGCACACCTCGTAGCCATCCATGCCGGGCATCATCACGTCGAGCAGGATCAGGTCGGGCGGCTCGGCTGCCGTGGCCAGTGCGAGGGCGCGCTCGCCATTAATGGCTACCTTGACCCGGTAGTCCTGTTTGAGCACCGCCGAGATCACCTGCAGGTTCTCGGGAGAGTCGTCCACCACCAGAATGTTTGCCTGTGCGTGCATCAGCGGCCCCATGTTGCGTTGACGGGCGGTAAGAGCGTTACCGAATGTAGGTGCAGCCAAAAAGCATAGGGGGTTTCAGGGGAACCGGCACCGGAAACCTGCGCTGAACTGCGCTGGATCAAAACAGGCCACGCTACCTGGTGACGGCTTTGGTCAGTTGGGTGACCTTCAGAGGATTCACGGCACCAGATGCGACTGGAGCAAGGCCCTGAGCCGGAGCGGGCGCACCGGTTTGCGCAGAACGGGCACATCCCCGGGGACCTCGGTGACATGGTGCTCGTCTTCGCCTGTCATGAGCACGGCCAGTTTCATGCCGGGCTGCAGGATTTTGGCGGTGCGCAGCACACTCGTGCCATCGTGCGGTCCGGGCAAGCGCCAGTCGCTCAGCACAACATCAAAGGCGGTGCGCTCGAGTTCGTGCAGTGCCAAGGCGCCATTCTCCACCGCGGTGACACGCAGGCCCCAGCGCGACAGAAGGGAGGCCAGGGCGTTTTGCACCATGGGGTTGTCTTCCACCACCAGAACATGCCCTTGCAATGCAGCGGCAGACACCGTGCCGGCCAGGTCTGCACCTGTATCCACCGCCGGCACCGCAGGGCTGGCAATGCGTGGCACATGCAGTGCAAACGTGGTTCCACGGCCCAGCGTGGAGTGCAGCTCCACGCGATGCCCCAGCAGTACCGCCAGGCGCTGCACGGTGGCAAGACCCAGTCCGGTTCCCTGGGCGGGATCTCGTTCGTAGTTGTTGAGCTGCACGAACTCTTCAAAGACGGCTGCGTGGGCATGGGCCGGGATGCCGATACCGGTGTCGGTGACCATAATCCGCAGGCCCTCACCGTGGGGTCGCACCCCCAGAAGGACACCGCCTGTGGAGGTATAGCGGATGGCATTGCTCACCAGGTTGGCCAGCATGCGCTCCAGCAGCGCCGGGTCGCTGGATGTCCATGCCTTCGTCGGGTGCGCGCGCAGTTGCAAGCCCTTTTGTTGTGCGGCGGCTTCGTACATGTTGACCAGGCTGTGCAGCATCGATGCGATGCAGACAGGCCGGTATTGGGGTGTGACCTGTCCGGCGTCCAGCCGGGAGATGTCCATCACAACCTCCAGCAATCGGTCCAGCGACTCCATGCATTGGCCCATGCGCGCCAGTGCCTTGGGGTTGTTGTCGCCGGACGAGATCACCGACAGATAGAGCCCCATGGCCTGCAGGGGTTGGCGCAGGTCGTGGCTGGCGGCTGCAAAGAAGCGCGATTTTGCCGCGTTGGCTTCGTGCAGCGCCAGCGCCTGGGTCTGCAGTTCTTCTACCAGCGCGCTGTTCTCGTGGCGAAGCGCGATCATGCGCTGGAGGGTGCGTGCATGCTGCTTTCCGTAATACAGCAGATAGGCCAGCAACAGCAACATGCCCACGCCCAGAAACCGGCTGTCGTTATGGGTGTCGACAAGGGCGCGCAGCGCAAAAGGCGCGATCAATGTGGGCAGAAAAATCCACATGGTTCGCGGGTGGTGTGCGTGCGCCCCGATACTGCCGGCTGCTGTGCCGCCCAATACCAGGGCCCAGTAAAACGGCTGCAGTGCGCGCTGGGCGTCGAAAAAAAACACCGACGAAATGCCCCAGTAGGCTGCCAGAATGAAGGCATCCCATGCCAGGCGATCGGCCTTGTGTTCCGGGCTGGTGGGAGGGCGGCTGATGCGCAGACGGTGCGCCGCATGGTTGAACAGCAAACGCCAGGTTTGCGCCAGCACCAGCCCGGCCAGCCAGGCGGCCAGGCCCCAGGCCGGGTACCACTCGCGCATCGCGAACGCCAGGAGACTGGCCGCGACCACGTTGGTGACGATGGAGCCGCGCAATGCCCTGGGCAGTGCACCGATGCTGTCTGCAAGGATGCGCTCTGCCGGGAGGGCGCTGCCCCCCGGCGCCAGGGGCTGTGCAGGGAGCGCGGGATCAGGCCGCACTGAGCAGGGCCTGTGCCATGACCACCGCCTGCACACGGTTGGTGGCCCCCATCTTCTCGAAGATGGCGTCCAGATGGTTCTTGACGGTGGCGGGCGAGATGCCCAGGTGCTGCGCAATCACCTTGTTGGTAGCGCCTGTGGCAAGCATCTGCAAAACCGACAATTGCCGCGTCGTCAGACCGAACTGTGCCGTGCCGTTGGGTTGTGAGAGAGGCGTATCGGCGGCTTCGCAGAACACGGTCTCCCCTGCGGCGAGCTGCTGCAGTGCCTCAATGAGCGCGTCGACTTCGAGCGCCTTGGACAAATAGGCCACCAGACCGGCATCGCGTACGCGCAGGGGCAGGCTGGCATCGTCCAGGCCCGACATCAGGCCAAAGCTCACATTGCAATGCCGGGAGCGTAGCCGCTGGGCAGCGCGCAAGCCATCGGTGCCCTGGAGCCGGTAGTCCAGCAGCACCAGATCGAACACCTGCGATTCGTCCGCGAGCAGGACATCGGCCTCATCGGCCGATGCCACCGCGCAGACCCTGAGGCCCGGGGCGCGGTTTTGCAGCGCCATGGCCAGGCCATCCCGAAAAAGCGGGTGATCGTCGACCAGCAGCAGACCAAAGTCGTCCAGGGCGTTCACGGTGGCAGGTTTCCCAGGGAGGAGTGCAAAGCATAGCGCAGCCCGCTGGCCCAACCCATAGGCCGGTTGGCCCATGCAGGTCGGACGCAGCGTGCAGCCCTTCTGTGCGCCGCGTGACTTTTCGCACGCTGCTGGGCCGATCGGCCTATGGACGCCCCAGCGTGCCCATTTGACACTGGCGCCGTCCAGTCCACTGAAAGGAATCGCTGATGCTGAAATTCGAAAGGGTGCGAACCATGGCCGTCGCATGGTTGGGCCTTGTGCCTGCGGCCGGTGTGCTGGCGGCTGCGGGCGTGCCCTTGAAGCAGCGGGCCTGTGCTGCAGGCGTGCATTGCACGGCAGGCGTAACGCCAGGCGTCCTGAATTCTTCTATTCCTTTCTGATTGAGATTGACCATGAAAAAAACCCGCTTTTCTCTGGCCGCCTTGGCACTGGCTGCCTGTGTTGTGCTTCCCGCTTCGGCACAGCAGTCTGCGGCTGTGCCCAGTGGCGCCGGTGTGTCCATGCTGGTGCTCGATGCGTCGGGCTCCATGTGGGGGCAGATCCAGGGGCGCGCCAAGATCGAGATCGCACGCGAGGCGGTCGGCAGCATGCTCAAAACCTGGCCGCGCAACCAGCAACTCGGTTTGATGGCCTATGGCCACCGCAGTAAAGGCAACTGCGCGGACATTGAAGTGCTCAAGGCTCCCGCAGCCGTAAATGCGGCTGCGATGCAGCAAGCCGTCAACGCCCTGCAGCCCAAGGGCATGACGCCCATCTCGGCATCCGTGCGCATGGCGGCGGAGCAACTCAAGTTCAGCGAGCGCAAGGCCACCGTCATCCTGGTGAGCGATGGCGAGGAAACCTGCCATGCCGACCCCTGCGCCCTGGGTGCCGAGCTGGAAAGGCTCGGTGTCGATTTCACGGCCCATGTCATTGGCTTTGATATCCAGAACGGCAGCAAGGCGCAGGCGCAGTTGCAGTGCCTGGCCAGCGCGACCGGGGGGCGCTACATCGATGCGCGCGATGCGGGTGAACTGAACAAGGCACTGGGTGAAGTGGCCGAGGCGCCCGCCACTCCAACACCGCCGCCCGCAAAGACTGCGTCGTACGACTTCGGTGAGGGATGCATGTTGTATGACGCCGAGAACTTCAAGGGCGCCACCTACAAGATCGAGAGCGGAACGCGCAACGATGCCATGCCCGACGGCTGGAGCAAGCGCGTAAAGTCACTCGCCTGCGCCGCCAACTGCGGTCTGCTGGGCTTTGCAGACCCAGGTTACGACGGCAAGCAACTGCATGTCGACGAAGGTGCCCGTTGGGCCAGGATGCCGGAAGACTACAGCGGTTCGTTCGGTTCCTTTGATTCGGGCTGCCGGGCTGTACTGAAGGAGTAGGCGCCCCGCCCAGCCCTCCCTGGCGGGCCTTGCCTGCCGGGCCGAACGGGTTGAAGGCGTTGCCTCCGGCCCACCATCCAGAAGGAGATAGACATGATGAATTTCAACCTGTCCGGCAGCAGCGCGGTCGCTGCAAGCGTGCTTGCGGTAGCGCTGTGGGGTGCCCCGGCCTGCCACGCGGCCGACGGAAATACCCTGCGCCTGCAAGGCACCATGCAGGTGAACGCAGGGGAGGGCGAGCAGGCCTTGCAGTCCCACGCCACCGTGGTCGACCCCAGACTGGGCGAAAAGGCTGCAACACGCCTGGGCACGGCGCAGGGCCAGCAATCGCTGGCCGATGCCAACGCCAGCATCGGTGCCAAAAGCGGCGTCAAGGTGTCGTCCAGTGACGTGCAGGCCATGGCCAATGCCATGGCCGGCCGCACCGTCTACACCAGCCAGGCGAACCACATCAAGATCATCAACAGCTACGGCATCACGTTGGACGCCAGGTCGCCCGCGAAGCCAGGTGCGCGCGTGCAGCTCAGTCTGAGGTTTTCGGACAAGGACATGAAGCTCACGGACGGCAAGCTCGAGTACTACCCCGACAGCGGGAAATATGCCGAAAGCTACCAAAAGAAGATCACGCCCGCCGAAGTCACCATCGACAAGCTCGAGCGCAAGGACGACAAAACCTTTGTGATCTCGGGCCGCTTCAAGGTGGCCAACCTCAAGGCCGGTGTGCTGGCCAAGGAGCTGAAGGGCAAAACGCTCGATGCGGTGTCGGGCCGCTTTGATTTTCAGGAAGTGCCGATCCGGGGCAAGTGAGCGCTCTACACCCAGCCCAAGGCACCCGCCAAGGCGCCTGCGCCCAGCATCCACAGCAGGTGCAGCCGGGTGCGCCACACCAGCATGGCGGTGGCGGCGGTCAGCAGCCACAGCCGCCAGTCGGTGGCCGGTGAATCGTGCGCGCTGGCCAGCACCCAGGTGGTGGCCATGAGCAGCCCGATGACCAGCGGCGCCATCCCCTGCTTGAAGGCGCGCACGGCCCGCCGCTGGCGGTTGCGGTGCGCCCAGCGCGTGGCCAGCCACGTCAATGTAGCGCTGGGCACCATGATGCCCAGCATGCACAGCGTTGCCCCCAGCAGGCCATAGCCCCACCCGCCCGCGTTCAGCCCCACATGCCAGCCCAGCAGGGCAATGAACAGCACATTGGGGCCTGGTGCAGCCTGGGCAATGGCGATGCTGGCGCTGAACTGCATGTCGGTCAGCCATGCCTGCTGGTCCACCAGAAAGCGGTGCATGTCGGGCGCCGTGGCAATGGCGCCGCCCACGGCCAGCAGCGAGATCGACAGGTAGTACAGAAACAGGTGCAGCCAGTCGAGGGGCTGCAGAACGATGGCGTGCGTCATGGTGCGATCCTGCGCCAGGTGAGCAGGCAGGCCGTGCCGCCCACCAGCAGCAGCACCCAGTACAGCGGCAGGCGCAGCCACACCATGGCGGCAAAGGTGACCCCTGCAACGGCTGCGCACACCCTGGAGCCCAGCGGATGGGTGCGCAGGGCTGCCACCAGCTTCAGGCCCATGCCTGCAATCAGCCCCGCCGCCACCGCGCCCATGCCGCGCAGGGCGCCCGCCATGGCCGGGTGGCTGGCCCACTGCGCGTACACCATGGCTGCCCCCAATGCCAGCACCAGCGGAAACGACAGCATGCCCGCCAGCGCCGCAAAGGCGCCGCGCAGGCCAAAGTGGCGGTCGCCAATCATGATGGACAGGTTCACCACATTGGGCCCCGGCATCACCTGGGCCACGGCCCAGTCTTCCAGGAACTCCTCGTTCGTCATCCAGCGCTTTTTCTCGACCAGTTCGCGCTGCACCACGGCCACCACGCCGCCAAAGCCTTGCAGGGCCAGCCAGGTAAAGGACCAGAACAGATCCGCCGTATTGCGCGGGCCGGGCGCCACGGGCGCGGCGCCTGGGAGGAGGGGGGCAGAGTGCATAAAATTTGAATAAAAAGTGGCTCTGGCGCTTATCCATCAAGCGCTGATAGCTATCATATCAGTAGCTATTGGGCTTGCTGCGGCAACCATCGTACGCCCATGGCACACTGCCCCGTTGTGCCCTCCACGAAAGCCTTTCCATGAAACTCATCCGTTACGGTGCGCCTGGTGAAGAGCGCCCTGGTCTGGTCGATACCCAAGGCGTGCTGCGCGACCTCTCCATGCTGCTGGCCGACATCGGCCCGGCACAGCTGGCGCCCCGCACCCTGGCGGCCCTGGCCGCCATCGATGCGTCGCGCCTGCCCGCCGTGCCAGGCCAGCCGCGCCTGGGCTGCCCTGTGGGCGGGGTGGGCAAGATCGTGTGCGTGGGCCTGAACTACCGGGACCACGCGCTGGAGGCGGGCATGCAGCCGCCGGCCGAGCCCGTGCTGTTCATGAAAGCCGTCACGGCCCTGAGCGGCCCCAACGATCCGCTGCACATTCCGCCCGGCGCACAAAAAACCGACTGGGAGGTGGAGCTGGGCATCGTCATCGGCACCCGTGCCCGCCATGTGGCCGAGGCCGATGCACTGCAGCATGTGGCAGGCTATGTGCTGGCCAACGATGTGTCCGAGCGCGCCTACCAGATCGAGCGTGGCGGCCAGTGGGACAAAGGCAAAAGCTACGACAGCTTTGCACCCATCGGCCCCTGGCTGGCCACGGCCGATGCGGTGGCCGACCCGCATGCCATCGACCTGTGGCTGGAAGTCAATGGCCAGCGTGTGCAAAGCGGCAGCACGCGCAATTTCATCTTTGGTGTGCCCACGGTGGTGTCGTACATCAGCCAGTTCATGACGCTTGAGCCTGGCGACATCGTGCTGACTGGCACCCCGGCCGGCGTGGGCCTGGGGCAAAAACCGGCGCCCTGGTACCTCAAGCCCGGCGATGTGGTGCGGCTGGGCGCGACCGGCCTGGGCGAGCAGCAGCAGAACTGCGTGGGCGGATAGCGGTCTATTTGGCCAACTGCCCGTGCAGCTTGTGGCTGGTGTTGCGCCAGCCCGCCTTGTCGGGGTACTTGACCTTGAAAATCTTCAGGTCGGCCTGTGTCTCGTACTTGGTCTTGAAAATCTTGAAGTCGGCCTGCGTCTCGTGCTGCACGAAAAACCACTTGGCGTCGCCCTCGGCCTGCTGGGCGTAGGCCACCTCGTACCAGCACAGGTCGGCCTGGGTTTCGTAGTGCACTTCGCAGACCACGGCATCGGCCAGGTTTTCGTATTTCACTTCCAGGATTTTTGCCATAAACGTTTCTTTGAGGGGGCTGAAAGGGCTCAGCGTGTCGTGGGCAGGGAGGCGACCATGGGCGAGGGTACCCAAAAAAGCGCCGCCCCTGCCATTTTGCGGGCCTGCGAAACAACTCGATACCTTGTGCGGTGTGTCCTCTCACGAACCCGTAGCATCAAAAAGATATGCTAGAAATGGCTCTAAGGCTCATCCAGTAGGCGCTTCGTGCTATGAAATTTGTTGCCTGTGGGGGCGTGCGCTCATTTGCAGTAGTTCGGGTCGCGGAACTCAAAATCGCACACGCAATGTGAATCGTGGGAGTAATCCTGCCAGCCCGTCACCTGCACCTCGACGATCTGCGCGAACATGTCCACCGCCATGTCAAAGGCAAACATGATCCCGGCGTTTTTGACATCCTTGCCAACATCCTTGAAGTTGGTGACCACCTCTTTCACCACGCCACCAACGGCCTTGATGCCAATCACGCTGTAGCCTGCCACCTTGGTGCTCGACGCCTTGTCGATCACGTCACCCGCATAGGTCAGCATCTCCAGCATCGGGCCCACCCACGAGCGCCCGCCCACGTAGTAGGACATGGCGGCGCGGATGACATAGGCGCTTGTCTTGATGATTCGCTGTTTGGCGGATTTCCAGGCGTTCTGGGTCCAGTGAATGTTCCAGTAGTCGCCCACCTGGTTATGAATGATCCATTCGCTCATGCACACCCGGTTGCCGCGCCCGAACTTGGCTGTGCAGGCGGCATACTTGGTATTGGTGCAGTTCCAGTAAAAGTTGCCGATCCGCACATGGTCCAGCCCCGAAGCCAGGTTTTGGGTCGATGCTGCGCACTGCCCCCCACTGGCGGCGCGCAAAGCGATGCGCTGGTACGGCGTCACCACCGAAAAACCCTGCGGCGCTCCGGTGGTGGCGCCGGGCAGGGGCTCCAGTTCCACGGGGCCGGAGGCCACGGCACAGGCCAGCGTGTCGCCCACCTGCAGCACCTTGCCGGACGCGTCGTGTAGGCAGGTGGTACCGAATTCACCCACCACACCATCGGCGGAATCCATGGCTGCGCTGTAGGTTTGCAGCATGTAGGTAGCGGGAGCCATGCCCTGCAACTGCGCGGGTGTCAGTGCAGCGTGGAGCATGCTCGGGGCCGCCTCCCAGGCGTCTACGTCGCGCAGGCAGTCGGCATCATTGGCTGCGCGCGCCATCCCCGAGATCAGGCCCAGGGTCTGCTGGGCCAGTTCCGGCGCGGGCACGAACGACACCATCAGGTCAGACGAGGGAATGTCCAGCGTCTGGATGTTGCCCATCAACTGGCTGAACAGGGCCAGGTTGTCGGCCGCCATGGCCGCCTGTGCCTGGGTCAGGTAACCCTTGCCGGGCACCATGACGCCCGCGTGCAGCAGGGCCAGGTCGGCCACGTAGAAGTGCGCCGTCAGGCCGATCTGGTACTTCCATTGGGCGGCGCGGGGCGGCACAAAAGTGGTGTCAGACTGCTGCGCGTACTGCGCCACGCTGGCCGTGTCGGCCAGCAGGCGCGAGCAGCCGGGCAGCGGGTTGCCGGGCGTGGGCAGTTGCTGGGCGGGCAGCGTCATGGCCATCGTCACCAGCGTCTGCGCCGACTCGTAGCTGCCGTCGCCGTCTTCGTCCGAGCGCTCGCCGCTGGACAGCGAAATGGCATCAATGCGCAGACCCTGCAAGCTGCTGGCACTGCGGGTGTCCACCGCTGCCCACTGAGGGTAGCTTTGCACCATGGTGCGCAGCGCATTCTGGGTGTCGGTCTGGCCGAGCAGGCGGCTGTAGTAGGCGGCCAGCCCAGCATCGGCCTGCGCCATGGCGGGGCTGCCCAGCTTCACTTCCAGGTCATCGCGCCCCAGGCCAAACGACCACACCGGTGCATCGGCCGTGCCCTTGAGCGTGGTGGCCTGTGCCTCCATGCGCACGGTGGGCGCCGTGGTGGGCAAGGCAGCGCTGGGCGAGGTGCGCAGCGCATAGTGCCGCGAAGGCACAAACCGCAGGCTGCGGGGCGCTGCCGCATCGGGGATGAGGTCTTGCACCCTGGCGCTGGCCGGAATGTGCATGTCGGCAGGGGGGGCCGGGTCGCTGGAGTCCATGCAGCCTGCCAGTGCGAGGGTGGTGATGGCCAGCGGCCCCGTGCTCCGCAACCAGGGCGCAACCTGTGCGCCGGAAAGAATAGCCAGATTCATGCAAGGCCTCTCAGTAGGGCGTATCGAAAATGTACATATCCGCCAAGCAAAACCATGGCCCCTCCATTGCAGCTTTGCGGGCAACTTTTTGTAACATGTCCCCCTGCAAGGAACAAGCCGGTTTTGGGGCCATCAGGCCGATCAGATCAAGGAACGGCGCCTTATGGGCGGCCCGGGCAACGATCGAAACCATTTGACATGCCCTGCCTCGTCAGTCGAGGCCCGTGGCTGTCGCGTGAAGCCCTTGAAGGCAAACGCCACAGCGGTGGCAGGCGTTTGCTGTCGGTTGGGTTCGGCGCCTGCCGCACATTGCCTGGCCACCGCCAGGGTTCATACTCCGCCCATTGCCCATCCACCAGGATCGCCATGTCATCCGCTACACGCCGCCTTCACCTTGAGCGCCACCGTACCGACCGCATTGGATGGCTGCGTGCTGCCGTACTGGGCGCCAACGATGGCATCGTCTCCACCGCCAGCCTGGTGGTGGGCGTGGCAGCGGCGCAGGCCAGCCCATCCACCATTTTGATGACGGCTGTGGCCGGGCTGGTGGCCGGGGCCATGTCGATGGTGGCGGGGGAATACGTGTCGGTGCACTCGCAGGCCGATACCGAAAAGGCCGACATCGAGCGCGAACGCCATGAACTGGACGCCGACCCGTTGGCCGAAGAACACGAACTGGCCAGCATCTACGTGGGCCGTGGCCTGGCCCCCGAGTTGGCACAGAAGGTGGCAGAGCAACTGATGGCGCATGACGCACTGGGTGCCCACGCGCGTGATGAGCTCGAAATCTCCGGTGCCATGGCGGCCCGTCCGGTGCAGGCCGCGCTCACGTCTGCCGCCAGTTTTGCCGGTGGTGCCGCCTTGCCACTGCTGGTGGCCGCTGTGGCGCCCACCAGCAGCCTGCTGGCCTGGGTGGCCAGCACGGCGCTGGTGTTTCTGGCCTTGCTGGGAGGCGTTGCCGCGCGCACGGGTGGTGCGAGCGTGCTGGTAGGTGCCTGGCGCGTGACCTTCTGGGGTGCGCTGGCCATGGCCATCACGGCAGGCGTGGGGGCGCTGTTCGGGGCGCCGGTGGGGTGACGTGGGTCTGCACGTCAGAATAGGCGTTGAAAGGGCGCTGGCGGTTTCTGGACAAGCGTGGCAGCTACGGAAAATGAGCGATCTGAGGGCCTGCACGTTCTGAATGATCACTGCATCACGCGGTGCGTCGCCCTCTCCATGCCACTTTGTCTACGGTGTTCACCGCTGGCGCTCGTCCCAGGTCCTCCAGCGTTTGCAAGAGCGTGGGCGGGCCTTTCTCGCACGGCCTTTGACGTGCGACTTGAGCGTGCTCAAGGTGAGTGGCGGGCCAGGGCGGCAACGTCTGGATCGCCATCAACGGGTAGGTGGAGGGGCGTTCCTGGGCAGAGTGCGGCAGTCCTTCTTCGCACCTGCCGCATCACCGATCTGCTCGGCCAAGCTTTCGGCATGCAGGTGCTGCAGTGCCTGCTCGCTGATTCAGTGCGCGCTCATTGGGGCAGTGGGTGGAACGTGTCGCGGTATTCACGCATGAACGTGCACCCTGAGTATGTGTTTCAGGCAAAGGTATTGACCTGCGTCCCCAGCGTGCCCGAGGTGGCCAGCGCGGGCTGGGGCATGGCCTGCACCATGGCGTCGATCATGGTGGTGGCGGCCACTTCCTGCATATCCAGCGCCTTTCTCAGCACGGCAATGTTGACGGCGTCCGACTTCTGGGCGCTGGCCATGTTGGTGGCGGTGTTGATGATGGCGTTGGAAAGGGCGACGTCCATGGCAGAAATCTCCGGTGATAAGGCTTTATCGGCCCGCAGGGTGGTTTCTTGAATGGACGGCGTTGCGCCCGGCCTTATTCCAGCGCGGCCGAACCCATGGGCGCGCAGTGTGCAAGGTCGGACGCACGCGGCCCGCGCAGCTTGCGGGATGCGTCGCGCAGCGCGGTGCGCAGGCCTTCTTCGAGCACGGGGTGGTAGATGGGCATGGCCAGAAGGTCTTGCACACGCAGGCCTTGCGACACGGCCAGCCCCAGCAGATGGGCCAGGTGTTCGCCCGCCGGTGCGCACAGCTCGGCGCCCAAAAGCTTGCCGTCTGTGCCATCGGCGTACAAGGCGATGCGCCCTGCGTTGCGCTGGCCCGCCCGGGCGCGCCCCTGGTGGGCGAAGCTGGCGGAGCCCACGACATAAGACGGGGGCGCCAGATGGGCGGTGCTCGCACCCACCACGGCCACTTCGGGGTCGGTGAAGACGATGGACAGGGGGGTGCGGCGCTTGTAGCAGCGCACTTCATCTGCCAGTGCGTTCATGCCGGCAATGTGGCCTTCGTCGGCGGCTTCGTGCAGCAAGGGGCGGTCGCCATTGACGTCCCCGGCGATGAAAACGCGCAGATCGCCCACCTGCGTGCTGCCGGGATCAAACGCGGGCATGCCGTGTTCGTCGAGCGGCACGCCGAGCGTCTCCAGGCCCAGCCCCTGCACGTTGGGCCTGCGGCCAACGGCTGCCAGTACCTGGTCCACCATCACGCGGGTGTCGCCGCTGGTGATGGCAATGCCTCCGTCCACCGCCTCCAGCTGCGCCTGTGCGCCCGTGTGCAGTGGCATGTCGGCTGCCAGCGCGGTGCGCAGCTCGGCATTGATGTCGGGATCTCTCAAGCCGGCCAGCATGTCTTTGCGGGCAAAGGCGCTGACCTCGATGCCCAGCCGGGCAAGCGCCTGCGCCAGTTCCGCGCCCAGCGGCCCCAGCCCCACCACGCCCAGCCGGGGGCCGATGTGGGTTTGCTCGAACAGCGTATCGGTTGTCAGCACGCGGTCTGCAAAGGCCTGCCAGGGTTTGGGGATGAAAGGGTGTGAGCCGGTGGCAATGATGATGGCGCGTGCCGTGAGGCGTTCACCGTTGACCTCCACACAGTCGGGCCCCCGCAGGCGGGCGCGGCCCGCCATGCTGCGCTTGCCCAGGGTGTCGGTCAATGCGAGGGTGCTGGCGACAAAATCGTCCCGCATCGCCCGCACGCGCTGCATCACCGCCGGGAAGTCGACCGACAGCGCGCTGGCCCCCCGGATACCAAAGGTGTCGAAGCTGCCACGGCGGTGGTAGGCGTTGGCGGCTTCGATGAGCAGCTTGGAGGGCATGCACCCCACGCGGGCGCAGGTGGTTCCGTACGGCCCGTCGTTGACGATGAGGAAGTTGTCGGTGTGCTTTCTGACCTCGCTCAGTGCGGCAAGGCCTGCCGTACCGGCGCCGAGGATGATGGCGTCGAAGTGCTTGGGCATGGGGGGGCTCCTGGGGGTTGCGGCGATGCACACCATGGTGCCATGGGCCTGCGCTGTGTGGTGTAGGCCGATGCTGCCAAAACGCCAGGCAGACAGGGCCTGATGAGCGACCTGCGTCGGGTAGGGAGCATCAGCCCCTGTACCCCTCGCGGTGCCCGGGCTTGGCCCCCTCTCCCGCAAGGGGCGAGGGAGTGGGGGCCGTCCGAGATCGGTATCTGGTCAGGAGGTGGATTCCACAGCGAAGTGCACCATTTCAACCAAGCGTCTCATCGCCCCCGGGCACGCTGCTGCAGGCGATGGCGCCATGCGAGAGGTCGGCCAGGCGCTGCACCAGTGCCGGGGCGGCGGGTTCGGGCAGCGTGAAGTGCAGGCGCACATCGCTGGCATGCGCGGCGCTCTCCAGGTGGGCACCGGCGGCGGCCAGTTCACGCCGCACCGCGCCTTCGAGTGCGTAGGGCAGGCTGCAGTGCAAGTGCGCGAGGCGCTGCAGCGCAACCTTGTGCGCGCCCAGCAGAGCCTGGGCGACGGCGTCGGTGTACGCACGCACCAGGCCGCCCGCCCCCAGCTTGACGCCGCCAAAGTAGCGCACCACGGTGGCCTGCACACTTTCGAGGTCCTGGTGGCGCAGCACGTCGAGCATGGGGCGCCCTGCGGTGCCGCCGGGTTCGC
The DNA here is from genome assembly GCA_023954035.1 of Burkholderiaceae bacterium. Taxonomy (GTDB): domain Bacteria; phylum Pseudomonadota; class Gammaproteobacteria; order Burkholderiales; family Burkholderiaceae_C; genus Simplicispira. Next base: position 46,366 of record JAMLIT010000026.1, read on the forward strand.
CGTCGTCCACCGCAGCCGATTGCCCGCCCGCCAGCAGTGCCCAGCAGATGTGGGTGGCGCCGGGGTGTTCCTTCCAGAGCGCATCGACATGGGCCTGGGCGCTGGCCCGGTCGGGCATGGGTTGCACGCAGCCGATGAAGCGGCTTTTCTTGATGATGAGTTCGCTGTGGACGGGGGCGGCAAGGGTGTAGGGCATGGAGCCGCAGAGCTTACCCCCTGCCATTCCCTGGGTCTGCTGGAGCCAGGACATCGAAAGCGCCAGGGCCTCGCCACGGAGCGAGGAGCCTGCGGAAAATATGCCATTGCGGTATGGTGGCGGTCGGCGATGCTAATGTCTGGCAGGGACCTTGCCTTCGTGCTGCCGCCTGAATGTTTTCAGTCTGCGCATACCGATCACGCAGCCCGTTGCAGCGATGGCGAATGCACCAAGGGTCAGCAGGATGATGGAAATATCTCGTGCCAGGCCTGTGCGCAGGAGGACTGGAAGATCCCAGCTATGCAGCAGATTGAAGAGCCATCGACCGGCACGTTGAGAACGGTCGATGCTGTGCACAACGTCGCCCGTGCGGGGATCGATGTAGACCAGCGTGTGGCCGATATCGCTGAACGTGAGCTTGAGTACGGGTAGCGGCCGTTCGTTTCCAGCGTACATTGATGCATGGTGCCGCGCGTAGAAATAGGCATCGTAGTCTTGCAGAATGTCTACTGCCTCGATCGCAGCGGTATGCAGGCGGGATCCCGCCTGCGCCAGGACGCTGTCGGACCAGCGTTCCTGCACGGCCCAGCTGTTGTTGTGCTGCACGATAAGACGGCTTGATCCGTCTGTGCCACGCGCTTGCAGATATGCATTGCCTGCAAGGACCTTCCACTCCAGTTCGCTGGCCGTGAACCCGGCGTGCTGCAGCATTGAGAGGGCTTCGCTGGCTGGCAATGTGGGCCGTACGGCACCGGGCGTACCCTGGCGATAGGCGGCAATGTCGGGCCGATCGTTTCTGGGGCTGAAGATGCCGATCGGATTCATGGACATGAGTCCGCTGAACATCCAGAGGATCAGAATGGCTCCAAATGTCAGTCCGGTCACGTGGTGCCAGCGCATTGGCAGGCTGCGATACGGTGTTCTGTGGCCGGATTTGTATCGTCCACGGAAACGCCAGCGCCACAGGCCTGTGCACGCGCCTGCAATGGCACTGAGGGTGCCGAGGGCAGAGAGGGCAATCAGCAGCCAGGTCCAGAAGGGATCCGACGAACCATTACGGAACATGTAGAGCCAGTGCAGCCATGCACCCACGAAGTTCCAGTACCTTTGTGCCTGTTGTGCATCGAGCACTACCTCACCGGTACGCGAGGAAACGTAAAGCAGCGTGTGCTGCGCATCGCCCATTTGCACCATGAACAATGGTCGGTGCGGGTCCAGGGTGCGCGAGTGGGTCCAGCGGTCATCATCGACCTGCCCTTGCAGTTCTGCCGAGGCACCAGGCATGAAGGCTCGGGCGCTGGCAATGGCTGTGGTTTCATCTGCGGGCGGCAGCAGTTGGCCTGTCATTGCGTCGACGAGTTGCAATGTTCCATCGCCCTCGCGCAACCTGTAACGCCACTGACCGCCAATGCGGGTGAGGACCAATTCCTGCACCTGTTCCGGTGCGCGGCTGTGTGTCAGCGCTGTTTCTATGGCAATGCAACAGCCGGGAGCGGCCAGCGGGGGCAGCGCCCCGAGTCGCTCTTGCGGCAGAAGCTTCGGATAGCCGACGTAGAGCATCACCACGCCACTCAGCAGCCAGAGCAGCATCAGCAAGCAAAAGCCGATGCCGCTCCAACGGTGAAACAGATAGATGAAGCGCTTGGCGTGAAGGCCTTGCGACATGACCACCGCTCTCTTAGAACCTGTGGTGTAAGGTCAGCTCTGCACGGCGCCGCTCGCCGACGAGCCACTGGGTACCGCTGTAGTAGGCCGTCGTGAAGTAGTACTTGTCAAAAACATTAAAGCCGCGCAGGGTGACCGTGGTAGAAGGCCCGATGCGCCATTGGACCGCGAGGTCCGTTGTGGTGTAGGACGGAAGCCTGATGGTGTTTGCGGTATTGGCGTAGCGTTCGCCGACGTAGCGCATGCCTGCGGAGAGAGTCCAGTTCGGTACGACATTCCAACCCAGCCAGGCATTGGCAACACGTTCGGGCACGTTGGTGGGTACCTTGCCATTGCGTGAGGTGGCCACGCCGCCCACGGATTCCGTGAAATCGTCGTACCGAGCCTTCAGCAGCGTTGCGTTGGCATCAAACTGCAGTTTGTTGGCAATCGGCAGCGACAGCGTTCCTTCGATGCCCTGTGTGGACTGCTGGCCTACCTGAATCCACTGCGCTGGATTGGCGCTGTCCCGGGTCATCAAGTTGCTTTTCTTGATCTGGTAGAGGGACAGCGACCAGTCGCCCTTTTTGTCCAGAATCGATTGCTTGATGCCAATCTCGATCTGACGGCCTGTAGTGAAGTCATAGGTGCTGTTGGCTGCGGAGAGGAACATCAAGGCCCGTGCGGGATCGGCGGCCCGAGAGAACTGTGCATAGACGGAGGTGTCCGGCTGCAGGAGGTAGACGGCTCCCAGGCGGCCACCGATGCTGGAGTAGGTTTTGTCGAAATCCTGGGTGCTGGCCACCAGGTTGTCACGCTGAATGCTGGCCCTGTCGTAACGCAGTCCGCCGACGATGGATAGTTTTTCGCTCAGTTCCAACCGATCTTCTGCGAAGAAGGCGTATTGGTCAGCGCTGTTCCGATAGCGCGGAATGAATGGCACAGAACTGTTGTAGTACCCCGGTGTCGGGTTGTAGGGGTCAACGGGGGTTGTTGTACCCGTGTAGGTATTGTTCGTGTGTTGGAACTGGCTGGTATTGATGTCAAAGCCGACGGATGTGCGATTGGGCAGGCCGAATAGAGTGCCTGTGAGCGCGACGTCGGTCGTGTTGCCGGTTTGGGACTGGTTGTGCGCGATCTCGGTATTGTCGGCACGGTCAATCAGGCCGGTGCTGGTGTTGTAGGTAAAGGCCTCCGCGTTGCGCCAGTAGCGGTAGCTGGTGAGGTGGTAGAGCTTGCTTCGTACCAGCGTGTTGCCATTGGGCGTCCACTGGGCCGCCAACTCCGTCCATTTGTCGTGGTATTTGATTTGGCTGTCTTCGACGTTGTAGTTCATTCCGCGCAGTGCTTCGGGATGTTCTCCATTGATCGAGGGCAGACCGGCATATCGCATTGGGTTTTGCCTGCCCTGGGCGTGGCTCAATGTCGTTTGCAGATCTGGCGAGATATCGAGTCGGAGAGCACCTGAGAGGCTGACGTTGTGGGTGTCGCCGCGGTCGACCCAACCGTCGGAGCGGTCGCCGCTGACGTCCAGGCGGTAGGAGAGCATGTTGTTGATGGCGCCGCCACTACCGTAGGCGAGGGCCTGTTTATCGCGGGTGCCGACGGTGGCCTGAATTTCGCTGCGAACTGGTCCGCGGGAGGGTTTCTTGGGCACAACGTTGATGACACCGCCAATCCCGCCATCGCCGTGGATCACTGAGGCGGGTCCCCGGAGCACTTCGATTCGATCGACGGACCAGGTGTCGAACGGAAAGCTGACTGAGACGTTGCCGTATTGGCGTGTTCCGTCATACAGGCGCATGACCGAAGTGGAGTCGGTGAAACCGCGCGCCGACAGGGCGCTGCCGCTGTTGCCGGGGTGGCCCATGCTGGTGATGCCGGTTGCGCGGGTGATTGCGTCGATGAGAGAGGCGTCGCCACGGGCTTCCAGTTGATCGCGGCTGATGACGTCGAGGCTGGCGGGGGTCTGCAGGGGCGTCAGGTCCAGGTTGGAGCCTGTAGCCGCTGGTTTTTCCAGGCGGGGGGCTTCGTTGGCCGTGACGGTGACTTCTGGGAGCGGCGGTGCGGCCTGGCTTTGTGCGGGCTGGTGGGCAAGCAGCAAGGGGGCCAGCCAGGTGAACTGTGCCAGAGCGCTGCGAGTGGAAAAGGCGTGAATGGACATGGTGTATCAGAGATTGTTTGGGGCGAAGCCGCGTACCTGCGCGCAGGCCGACTCCTGGAGAAAAAATAGATTTGGGCGCAGCGTGGCGCGCTGCAGGGCCGTACCAGCAAGGGCTCCGGGCTATTGCGCGGGCACGATGCCAAGAACGGTGCGGTGCACGTGGAATTGGAAGGGATAGCTCGGTGCTCCACAGCGCGTGCACGACGCGGTGTGGAAAGATCTCAAGCTGCAGCTGCGAGCGAGGGAGGGGGGCCGCGGGGCGGCATTTGGGCACCCGCCAGGCGGGGCGTGTGCCTTGATTCATAGCGCGGCAGCGCAGACCCGCCGACCAGAAGGGTGGCGCATTTGGGCTGGGATGAATGGGTCGGAAGACTGATTGCCAGGCAGGCTGGGCAATCCAGACTTGCGTGACCGGAGCTTACGGTCGTGTCTGCGTCATCGCCCAGGGCAATCAGCGTGAAATGCCCCGCATCGGAACAGATCACCTGCATTGTCTTGGGCTGGACAATAGGCGATGCGGTGGCGGCACCCATGGTCACCATCAGCCAGACCAGCAAGAGGCGGGTGATGATGTTGAGATGGCGCGGGCAATTCATCGGGGAGGCTCAGTACGTGCGATGCTTGTCGCGCCATTGGCGCCGGATGCGGAAGATCGACCGGCAGAGGGAACGCGGCCCACTGCATTCACGGTCAACGACGGCCAACGATCATATCAGCCGGACATTGCTCCTGAAGTGATGGGAAGCCCATGTTGAGCGCGCCGTGGGCAGGCATTCTGTCCCTGGGTGGGCGTTTTCAGGCGGGCTATGACAAGGCTGAAGAAACACTGACATGAACGGAAAGATGCCGGGTGTTTGTGGTCAATGCTGTGCGGCCGCCCTCAGGATGCCCCGCACCAGGTTGCGGCTGTGTGCACCGGCGTTGCGCATCAAGGCGGCGATGGTGGACTCCAGCGCGGCCTTGGGGGCATCGCCCTGGCGGGCCACCTCGGCCATCAGGTCGATGTCTTTGGCGTGCAGGCCGAAGTCGAAGTCGGGGTCGTTGACATAGCCCACGGGCACGGTGGCGAGCATCTGGTCGGTCACGGTCACGCCCAGGTCGTGTGCCTGGCGGGCCACGGTGTCCCGCGCGTACAGGTCGGACCACGCGGGGTAGCCTGCATCGCTGCTGGTGTCGTGCAGGGCCTTTTCCACACTGCTGGCCTGGCGGGCCTGGGCGGCGGCCTGGATCATCTGGCTCTCGTAGCGCTCCAGCACGAAGTGGCGGTTGGACAGCAGGATGACCATGTCGTTCTTGGCGCCCGGCATGCCCAGCAGGGACAGCAGGTTGATGCCGATGAGGCGTGGCGCCGAGAAGCCCGGCGCCAGGCTGGCGTGGTAGGGCTGGGTGAGGTCCTGCACATAGTGCAGCGCCAGCCCGGCAAAGCGCCAGCCCCAATAGGGGTGGCCGCTGCGAAAGGCCAGTTCGGACAGGCCCCGGTATTGCTGGATGCGCAGCAGTGGATAGGTGCGCTTGAGGAAACCCGCCGCCATGTAGATGGCGGGCGACTCGTGGAAGAAGCCCATGTGGAAGGGCGCCTGGGTGGAGAACGCGAGGCTGGGGTTGCCGAACGGAATCTTGCCAAAGCCATAGCGCGGGCCCCAGGGCGAGGGGTTGTCTTCCCACAGGTTGAGGTCCATGCCGTAATCGGGCTCGTCGCTGGCCGATGCCAGCACGGCCAGCGGCGCCACGGCTTCGCCGGGAAGCAGGCGCACAAAGTGGTGGTGGCCGCCTTCCTTTTCGCGCACGGACAGGGCGTTGACCGTGTCCTGCGCCAGGGGCTCGGCCTGCGGTGCCGTGCTCCAGGGGTCGGGCTGCACGTACAGGGCCAGGCGGCTTTCGGGCGACACGCGCAGCGCCGTCAAAAATGCCTTGCGCAGCGCCAGCGGGCCTTGCTGCGCCACTTGCGCATCAAAGCGCAGCGGGGCGGGCAGCGGCGGGTAGTGCGCTATGTGGGCCTGTGCCCAGGCATCTTGCCGGGCCAGCAGCGCTGCAATGGGCTGGGCCTGTGCGGCCAGAAACGATTCGAGGGGTTCGGCCACGACCGGGGCGGCCTGCGCCACCTCGGGCATGCCCTCGAAAGCGCGGTAGCTGGCCAGGGCGTGGTTGCTCCAGGCCAGCGCAGTGCCTGTGTTGCCCAGGGCCAGCAGGGCGGCGAAGAGGAGGCGTTTCATGGCGGGGTTCCGGTGGTGGTTTGGGGCCTGTCCCCACTATTTTTGTCTGGTAAGAATAGTGTGGACAGGCCCTAGTCGTAGGAAGGGTAGCCGGTGATGGCGCGGATGTCGCGGTACAGGGGCTGCAGGCGCTTGTACATGCGGCAGTACACCCGCCGGTAGAGCTGGTCGTAGGTGTGCGCGTGCTCGGGCTCGGGCTCGAACCGGTCGCCCATGCGTGCCATGGCGGCCACGGCGGTTGCGTAGTCGGCGTGCAGGCCCAGGCCCACAGCGGCAATCATGGCGGCGCCCAGGCCGCTGGTCTCGTACAAATGCGGGCGTTCGCAG
>JAMLIT010000027.1 GCA_023954035.1 Burkholderiaceae bacterium
GCGTCACGTCCAGCCCACGGCGTGCGGCTTCGGTGGCAAACGCCAGGCCTGCAGGGCCGGCGCCGACGACGGCGACGCGGTCCTTGCGCGCCAGCGGCTGCATCACCAGAATGGTTTCGTGGCAGGCGCGCGGGTTCACCAGGCAGGAGGTGATCTTGCCGGCAAAAGTGTGGTCCAGACAGGCCTGGTTGCAGGCGATGCAGGTGTTGATCTGGTCCGACAGGCCCGCAGCCGCCTTGTTGACGAACTCGGGGTCGGCCAGGAATGGCCGGGCCATGCTCACCATGTCGGCCATACCATCCGCCAGAATTTGCTCAGCCACCTCGGGCGTGTTGATGCGGTTGGTAGCGACCAGCGGAATGCCCACTTTGCCCTTGAGCTGCTGCGTGACCCAGGCAAAGGCGCCGCGCGGCACCTTGGTGGCTATGGTGGGAATGCGCGCCTCGTGCCAGCCAATGCCGGTGTTGAGGATGGTGACGCCGGCGGCTTCGAGCGCCTGCGCCAGTTCAATGACTTCTTCCGTGGTCGAACCGCCTTCCACCAGATCGAGCATGGACAGGCGAAAGATCAGGATGAAGTTGGCGCCGACGCGTGCGCGCGTGCGCCGCACGATTTCCAGCGGGAAGCGGATGCGGTTGGCGTACGAGCCGCCCCATTCGTCGTCGCGCTGGTTGGTCTGCTGGGCAATGAACTCGTTGATCAGGTAGCCCTCGGACCCCATGATCTCGACCCCGTCGTAGCCGGCGCTTTGCGCCAGCGCCGCGCAACGCACGTAGTCCTCGATGGTCTGCTCGACTTCTTCGCTGGTCAGCGCGTGCGGCTTGAACGGGCTGATCGGCGCCTTGAGCGCGCTGGGCGCCACCAGTTCGGGGTGGTAGGCGTAGCGCCCAAAGTGCAGGATTTGCATGCAGATCTTGCCGCCGGCCTCGTGCACCGCCTGCGTCACCACCTTGTGCTTGTCGGCTTCCTCTTGCGTGGTCATGGCGGCGCCGCCGGGCATGGGACGGGCGCGGTCGTTGGGTGCGATGCCGCCGGTCACGATCAGGCCAACGCCGCCGCGCGCGCGCTCGGCATAAAACGCCGCCATGCGGGCAAAACCGTCCTTGGCTTCTTCCAGGCCGACGTGCATGGAGCCCATGAGCACACGGTTCTTGAGGGTGGTAAAGCCCAGATCGAGGGGCGCCAGCATGAGGGGAAAAGCGGACATCGCGGAATCCTTGTGGAGGTGGGGAGAGCCAGTCGCCTATGCAACCAGTTGCACAAAAGTGTACGAGCGTTCTTTTATTTATGCAACTGGGTGCATAGTTCTTTATTGTTTGATACCCTGCGTCCATGTCACTGGCCCACGCTGTCCTCACTTCGCTGCTGGAAAAGCCCTCCTCGGGCTACGACCTGGCGCGGCGCTTTGACAAATCGATTGGTTACTTCTGGCACGCGACGCACCAGCAGATCTACCGCGAACTGGCGCGCATGGAGCGTGCCGGCTGGATCGAGAGCAGCATTCCCGCTGACGCAGGCAAGACACGCAAAAAGGAATACCGGGTGCTGCCTGCGGGCCGGACAGAACTGGCACGTTGGGCCGTGCAGAGCGCCCCGCCGGCCGAACTTCGCGACGAATTCATGGTCAAGCTGCGCGCTGACGCCGTACTGTCCGAAGTGGACCTGCGGCCGGAACTCGCGCGCCATCTGGCTCTGCACCAGGAAAAACTGGCGCATTACCTGGCTATCGAAGCGCGGGATTTTCCGACGACGCGAACGCTGTCGCGCCACGCCCGCATCCAGCACATGATTTTGAAAAAGGGCATCCTCTTCGAGCAGGGGTCCGTTGCCTGGACACAGGAAATGCTCTGCCTGCTGGAGCAGTTGGCTGCACCCGCAGCGCATCCATGAAAAAAGCCACCGAATCCGAAGCGGATTCGATGGCTTGAATGGGGCGGGTTCAAAGACCCGCCGTTTTGCAAGGTGCGATCAATACACGTCGTTTTGGGTATTGTGCACGTTGAAGTGGCCGGTCGGCGTGATCAGGCGGGGGTCCTTGATGACCTTCTTCAGCTTGAGCGTCTTGTCGTCCACCACAACGAGGGCGCTTTGCTTGTCCTTGGCGCTCCAGACGGAGAACCAGACTTCGTCACCTGCCTTGTTGAACTCAGGCTGCACCACACGCTTGGCACCACCGTCGTCTGCCAGACCGGCCCACTCGGCGATCGGCAGCGTGACGTAACCCTTGTCCAGGTTCTTGATGTCAAACACCACGACCGACTGCGACAGTTTGGGATCGGGGTTCAAAGGCGTATCCGAGTACAGGTGGTTGGACTTGGGATGGCTCTTGATGAACAGAGCGCCGCCGCCAGGACCCGTCAGCTTGGCCACTTCCTTGAAGGCGTACTGCTTGTTCTTCTTGGGGTCGGTACCAATCAGCGAGATGGTTTCGTCGCCCAGGTGGCCGGTAGCCCACACAGGACCAAACTTCGGATGGACGAAGTTGGCACCACGGCCGGGATGGGGAATCTTGCCCACATCGACGATGGCGGCCAGCTTGTCTTCTTTCAGGTCAAACACCGAAATCTTGTTGCTGTTGTTGGCAGCCACCATGAAGTAGCGCTTGGTCGAGTCCAGACCGCCGTCGTGCAGGAAGGGCGCCGAACCGATTTCGGTCATCTTGAGTGCGTTCAGGTCGGAGTAATCCACCATCAGCGTCTTGCCGGTTTCCTTGACGTTCACGACAAACTCGGGCTTGAAGTGGCTGCCCACGATCGAGGCCACGCGGGGCTCGGGGTGGTATTCCTGCGTGCCCACCACGTTGCCGCGGGTCGAGACAATCTTCAGGGGCTCGAGGGTGTCGCCATCCATGATGACGAACTGCGGCGGCCAGTAGGTGCCGGCAATCGCGTACTTGTCCTCGAAGCCCTTGAACTTGCTGCTCTCCACCGAGCGTGCTTCCAGGCCGGTGCGGATTTCGGCAACGGTTTCGGGTTTTTCCATCCACAGGTCGATCATGTTGACCTTGGCATCGCGGCCAATGACGAACAAATAGCGACCCGAAGCCGACAGGCGCGAGATGTGCACCGCGTAGCCGGTCTTGATGATGCTGATGATTTCCTTGGTGTCGCCATCGATCAGCGCAATCTCGCCGGCGTCACGCAGCGTGGTCGAGAAGATGTTGCTGATGTTGTAGTTGTTCATCTTCTTCTTCGGACGCTGGTCCGGAGGAATGACGACTTTCCACGTCTTCTTCATGTCCGCCAAGCCGAACTCCGGGGGAACCGGAGGGTCCTGCTGGACGTAGCGGGCCATCATGTCCACTTCCTTCTCGGTCAACTCGCCCGAGGTCTGCCAGTTGGGCATGCCAGCAGGCGAACCGTAGGCGATGAAGACCTTGAGGTAGTCCGTGCCCTTGGCCAGCGTGATATCAGGTGTGAGCGGCTTGCCCGTGGCACCCTTGCGCAAGACGCCGTGGCAGCCGGCGCAACGCTCGAAATAGATCTGGCGAGCGCGGTCGAACTCCGCTTGCGTCATCTGGGGCGCCTTGGGATTCGTGCTCTGGTACATGGACTCAGATGCCAATGGCGACGAGCCGGCTTGGTAATTCAGTTCGGAAGGCGTCACGCCCTCTTTTTTGTGCTGGGCTGCGGCGGCGAGCGCCACCGTCGAAAGTGCCAGGGCCGCGAGGCGCGCCAGCTTGCGGGTAGTCATACAGGCTCCTTGATTGTCACAGCCCATGCCAATTCCCCCACGGGGCACCCACTGAAGGCTGCGACGGATCGTTTGCAGCGGGATGGCCCATAATCCTATACGTTAGAGGGGGCATGGTTGATTCAGCTCAAATAGCTAAGTGAAATGACCATTTAACAACGGGTTTACCCGGAGCAACTTTTTTTGCAACGGCCACTCCGCTGCGACACGATTCACTCCTGAATCAGCAGCGCCCGAAAATCGTTCACGTTGGTGCGCGTAGGCCCCGACACCACAGAGTCGCCCAGCGCGCCAAAAAACCCATGCCCATCGTTGGTCGCAAGGCTGGCGCGGGGGTTGATCCCCAGTGCCCAGGCCCGCGCCAGCGTATCGGGCGCCAGCCAGGCGCCGGCGATTTCCTCCTGCCCGTCGACACCGTCGGTGTCTGCCGCCAGACCGTAGATGCGCGGGTGGCCTGCCAGCGCCAGGGCGCACGCCAGCAGGCACTCCACATTGCGCCCGCCGCGCCCATCGCCGCGCACGGTCACTGTGCTCTCACCGCCCGAGAGCAGTACGCAGGGCCCTGCTACCGGCTGCCCACGGTCGGCCACCTGGCGTGCAATACCGGCCAGCAACGTGCCCATGTCGCGCGCCTCGCCTTCCAGGGCGTCGCCCAGGATGTAGGCCGGGTAGCCCGCGTCACGCGCCACCTGCGCTGCAGCTTCCAGCGCCTGCTGCGGCGCGGCAACGATTCGGCTCTCGCAGCGGGCAAGCCTCGCATCACCCGGCTTGACCGATTCGCCGGCCCCTGTTTCCAACAGCACGCGCACGCCATCGGGCAGGTCCATACCGTAGCGCTGCAGAATCTCCAGCGCGTCGGCGCAGTGCGTCGGGTCGGCCACGGTGGGGCCGGAAGCAATGTCCATCGGATCGTCGCCGGGCACGTCGGAAATCAAGAGCGACAACACCTGCGCCGGGTGGCACGCTGCCGCCAGGCGCCCCCCTTTGATGGCCGAGAGGTGGCGGCGCACGCAGTTCATCTCGCGGATGGTGGCGCCCGACTGCAGCAGCGCACGCGACAGCGCCTGCTTGTCGGCCAGCGTGACCCCCGGCAGCGGCAAGGGCAGCAGCGACGAGCCACCGCCTGAAATCAGACACAGCACGAAATCATCGGCACGCAAACCCTTGCACAGCGCCAACATGCGCCGCGCGGCCTGCTCGCCCGCCGCATCGGGCACCGGGTGTGCGGCCTCAACAATTTCAATGCGCTCGCAGGGCACGGCATAACCGTAGCGCGTCACCACCAGACCCGAGAGCGGCCTCGGCCAGTGCTGCTCCACCGCGCGCGCCATGGCCGCAGACGCCTTGCCCGCCCCGATGACGATCAGCCGCCCGCGCACCTCTGCCGGGTCGGGCAAATGGGGCGGTACGCAGCGCTCGGGCTGCGCCGAAGCCACGGCAGCGTCGAACATGGCGCGCAGCAGCGCGCGGGGCGCAACTGCAGGCGGCAGAGAGGGTGGCGATGGATCAGGCATGGCTGGCAATGGGTGGTTCAGCCAGCAGTCTGGCCGATTTCAAAGTTCGCCATTTTTTCCAGCGCGCGCACCATGGCCGAATGGTCCCAGGCCTTGCCGCCGTGCGCTGCGCAGCTATTGAACAGCTCTTGCGCCGTGGCGGTGTTGGGCAGGGCCACGCCCAGTGCACGGGCGCTCTCCAGCGCCAGGTTCAGATCCTTTTGGTGCAAGGCAATGCGAAAGCCTGGGTCAAACGTGCGCTTGATCATGCGTTCGCCATGCACTTCCAGAATCTTGCTTGACGCAAAACCGCCCATCAGCGCCTGGCGCACCCGCGCCGGGTCGGCACCGGCACGCGCCGCAAACAGCAGCGCCTCGCCGACCGCCTCGATATTGAGCGCCACGATGATCTGGTTGGCCACTTTGGCCGTCTGCCCGTCGCCATTGCCGCCCACCAAGGTGATGTTCTTGCCCATCACCTCGAACAGCGGCCGGATACGCTCAAACACCTCCGGCGCGCCGCCCACCATGATGGACAGCGTGGCGTTCCTGGCTCCCACTTCACCGCCCGAGACGGGGGCGTCGAGGTAGTCGCAATCGAGGGCGTTGATCTTTTGCGCAAACTGCTTGGTTGCAATGGGCGAGATGCTGCTCATGTCCACCACCACCTTGCGGGTGCTGCCGGCTTTGGCAAGGCCTGCGGCCAAGCCGCCCTCGCCAAACAACACGGCCTCGACATCCGGTGTGTCGGGCAGCATGGTAAAGACGATGTCGGCCCGCTCGGCCACACCGCGCGCACTGACGCACTGCGTGGCGCTGCTTTGTGCAATGTGCGCTGGCAGCTTGCCCCGGCTGTAGACAAAAAGCTGGTGGCCCGCCGCCAGCAGATGGCCCGCCATGGGCGCGCCCATGATGCCCAGGCCAATGAAACCGATTTTGAGAGGGGATGAAGTCATTGCGTGTCCTTGCGAATCATGCGGAAAGCGCCGTCAGACGTTCGCGCCAGGCCAGGCCCGCCGTGGTGCTGGTGGCCGGCTTGTATTCGCAGCCCATCCAGCCGGCGTAGCCGATGCGGTCCAACAGAGTGAATAGAAAGGGGTAGTTGATCTCGCCCGTGCCGGGCTCATTGCGGCCGGGGTTGTCGGCCAACTGGATGTGGGCAATGCGTGCCAGGTGCTTTTGCAGCGTGGCGGCCAGCTCGCCTTCCATGCGCTGGGCGTGGTAGATGTCGTATTGCACAAACAGGTTGTCCGCGCCGACTTCGTCGATGAGCGCCACGGCCTGCTCGGTGCGGCTGAGCACAAAGCCGGGAATATCGAAAGTGTTGATGGGCTCGATCAGCAGACGCAGGCCCGCGTCCTTCAAGGCGGCGGCGGCAAAACGCAGGTTGTCCACCAAGGTCTGGTGAATGAGTTGCTCGTCCACACCGGCAGGCGCCTTGCCCGCCAGGCAGTTGAGCTGGGGCACGCCCAGCAGATTGGCGTACTCGATCGCCTTGGCCACGCCCGCGCGAAATTCCTGCACGCGGCCGGGGTCGCAGGCCATCCCGCGATCGCCCGCATCCCAGTCTCCGGCGGGCAGGTTGTGCAGCACCAGGGCAAGCCCATGGGCATCGAGCCGCTGCTTGATGTCAGCGGCCGAATACGCATAGGGAAACAAGAACTCCACGGCCTTGAAGCCGGCTCCGGCAGCGGCTTCGAAACGGTCCAGAAACGGCAGCTCGGTAAAGAGCATGGTGAGGTTGGCAGCAAATTGGGGCATGGTTTTTCCTTGTGTCGGGCGCAATGTCAGTCGAGCATGCCCACGGCGGTGGGTGCATCGGCCCGCACCTGCGCGGTTTCCTCAAACTCCATCACATTGTCGATTTCCGTGCCCATGGCGATGTTGGTGACGCGCTCGAGCATCACCTCGATCACCACGGGCACGCGAAACTCCTCCATCCAGGCGCGCGCCTGAGCGATGGCCGGGGCCAGTTCTTCCTGCCGGTGCACGCGCAGCGCCTTGCAGCCCAGGCCCTCGACCACCTTGCCATGGTCCACGCCATAGCTGCGCGTGCCGCCCTCCTCCGGCGTATTGATGTTGTCGAAACCCAGTTGCACGCAGTAGTCCATGGAAAAGCCCCGCTGCGCCTGGCGAATCAGGCCGAGGTAGCTGTTGTTGACCACCACGTGGATGTAGGGCAGCTTGAACTGTGCGCCCACGGCCAGCTCTTCAAGCATGAACTGAAAATCGTAATCACCCGACAGCGCCACCACCTTGCGCGTCGGGTCGGCAGCGCAGACGCCCAGCGCGGCGGGTATGGTCCAGCCCAACGGGCCGGCCTGGCCGCAGTTGATCCAGTGGCGCGGGTGGTAGACATGCAGAAACTGCGCACCGGCAATCTGGCTCAGGCCGATGGTGGAGACGTAGGTCGTGTCCTTGCCAAAGGCGTTGTTCATGCACTGGTAGACGCGCTGGGGCTTCATGGGCACGGTGTCGAAATGCGTCTTGCGCAAGAAGGCCACCGAGCTTTTGCGCGCCGCGCATTCGCCCGCCCAGCCCGCGCGCTTGCGCAACCGGCCCGCCGCCTTCCATTCGCCCGCCAGCTCCACCAAAAGCGCCAGCGCCGCACGCGCATCGCTCACGATGCCGTAGTCGGGCGCGAACACGCGGCCAATCTGCGTCGGCTCGATGTCGATGTGAATGAACTGGCGGCCCTTGCAATACACCTCGGGCGAGCCGGTGTGGCGGTTGGCCCAGCGGTTGCCGATACCGATCACAAAATCGCTCGCCAGCATGCTGGCGTTGCCATAGCGGTGGCTGGTCTGCAGGCCGCACATACCGGCCATGAGCGGATGATCGTCGGGGATCGCGCCCCAACCCATCAGGGTGGGGATCACCGGAATCCCCGTGATTTCGGCAAACTGCACCAGCAACTCACTGGCATCGGCGTTGATGATGCCGCCGCCCGCCACGATCAGCGGGCGCTCGGCGGCGCTGAGCATCTCCAGCGCCTTTTCGATCTGCTTGCGGCTGGCGGCCGGTTTGTACACCGGGAGCGGCTCGTAGGTGTCGATATCGAATTCGATCTCGGCCATTTGCACATCGAAAGGCAGGTCGATCAGCACCGGACCGGGCCGGCCCGAGCGCATCAGATGGAACGCCTGCTGGAAGGCGCGCGGCACCTGGGCCGGCTCCATCACCGTGGTGGCCCATTTGGTCACGGGCTTGGCTATTGCAGCAATGTCCACCGCCTGGAAGTCTTCCTTGTGCAGGCGCGCACGCGGCGCCTGGCCGGTGATGCACAAAATCGCAATGCTGTCGGCCTGGGCCGAATACAGGCCGGTAATCATGTCGGTGCCGGCCGGCCCCGAGGTGCCGATGCACACGCCGATGTTGCCGGCCGCTGCCCGGGTATAGCCCTCGGCCATGTGGCTGGCGCCTTCCACATGCCGCGCCAGGATGTGGGCCATCGTGCCGCGTTCGCGCATTTGCGCATACAGCGGGTTGATGGCCGCGCCCGGCACGCCGAAGGCCTGGCTTACCCCTTCTTTTTCCATCACCAGCACTGCGGCCATTGCGGCCTTCATCTTTGCCATCGCACACTCCTTGTTGGAATGGCGTCGATGGTGCAAGCGCGGCGCCCGGCGCGGAACCCCCGGTGCGGCCATATCAGCTATTCCCGAGCGCGATAAAGCAGCGGCAAGGGCCAAGTACATTGCGTGCATGGACAGCCTGCTCAGCCTTCAACTCTTTGCGCGAATCGTTGAAACCGGCAGCTTCAGCAAGGCTGCGGGCGAGCGCGGCCTGGCGCAATCCACCGCCACCAAGGCGGTGGCCCGCATTGAAGAGCGCCTGGGTGCGCGCCTCCTGCACCGCTCCACGCGCGGCGTCACACCGACGGAGATCGGCGCTCTGTTCTACGAAAAATGCAAGGCCATCGTGCGCGATGTAGAAGAAGCTGAAAACCTGGCCACGCTGCTGCAAGGCGCGCCGGGTGGACAGTTGCGGGTCAGCACCTCGGTGGCCTTTGGGCGCCGCGTGCTGGTGCCGCTGGCGCTCGCCTACATGCGCCAGCACCCCGGTTTGCGCGTGGACCTGAGCTTTGAGGACCGCTACGTGAACCTCGTGGAGCAAGGCGTGGACCTGGCGCTGCGCATGGGGCGTCTGGCCGATTCCAGCCTGGGCGCGCGCTACCTTGGCGCCAACCCCTGGGTCATGGTGGCCTCGCCCAACTACCTGCGCCGCCACGCTGCGCCGCGCACCCCGGCCGACCTGGCCTTGCACGACTGCCTGGTCTACAGCAGCGTACAGGGCGACGACCGCTGGAACCTGACCGGGCCGGAGGGCGACAAGGCCTCGGTTCCGGTAGGCGGGCCGCTGCGCTCGAACAATCTCTCGGCGGTGCTGGCCGCCGTGCGTGCCGATATGGGTCTGGCCATCCTGCCCTGCTACGTGGCGCGCGAATCCCTGGCCGATGGCAGTGCCGTGGCCGTGCTGACCGACTGGGCGCTGCCGGCGCAGGAGGTGCACGCGGTGTTCCCTTCGCCCAAGCTGGTACCGTCCAAGGTCACCCACTTCATCGCATTTTTGCAACAGTCTCTGGCGGGGGACTGGTGGCGCATGGCGCCGGAACACCGCAGCATTTCATAATCAGGGTTATTACTTAGTCCATCGACCATCCGTGAACCATCCTACTTCCCGGCCGCATGCGGTATTTGCCTCCGCACCCTCCTCTTCCCTGACTCTTCACTGGGTCGCCGCCTTGGCCTTGCTCGCCTGCGCCAGCGCAGGCAGCGCGTGGGCGCAAAGCGCAGCAGCCCAAACCAGCGCAGGGGCGCTGCCCGAAGTGGTGGTGAGCGGATCGCGCCAAGAGCAGGCCAGCGACGATTTGCCGGTGTCCATCGACGTGATTGGGGCGCAAGAAATCAGCAACCGCCAAAGCACCGAATTGCGGGACGCCGTGCGCGACCTGCCCAACATCTCGGTGCAGACCGCGCCCACGCGCCTCTCGGTGACTGGCTCCAGCGCCAGCGCACTGCGCGACGGCAACACGGGCCTCAACATTCGCGGCCTGGGCGGCAACCGGGTGCTGATGCTGGTCGATGGCATTCGCATCCCGCGCAGCTACGCTTTTCGCACCACCACCTTCGACCGCGAATACCTGTCGCTGGAACTGGTCAAACGCATCGAAATCGTGCGCGGGCCGGCATCTGCCTTGTACGGCTCGGACGGCATGGCCGGCATGGCCAACTTCATCACTTTTGAGCCCCAGGACTTCCTGAAGAACGCCGACGGCTCGGCCAAAACGCTGGGCGGGCGCGTGTCCGCCGGCTGGAGCGGCGACGACAACGGCCACACCCTGGCCGGAACTGTGGCCGGCCGCGCCAGCGACAGTCTCGACTGGCTGCTCACCGCAAGCACGCACGGCGCCCATGCGCTCAAGACCCAAGGCAGCAACTTCGAGCCCAACCTCAACCGCACGGCCGCCAACCCGCAGAAGGACAGCGGCAACTCGCTGCTGGGCAAAATCGTGCTGCGCCCCGCCGCAGGCCAGAAACACACCTTCACGCTGGAACATGTAGAAAAAAGCGCCGACGTCGAGCTGCTTTCCAGCCGCACCCCCTTGCCGTATCGCGGCACGCCAAGCCAGATTGCCGGCGCCATCAAAGACGAGTCTGCCAGCCGCGACATGGAGCGCGACCGCTTCACCTGGGATGCACGCTTTGACCTCGGCGCTCCCTGGGCGGACAAGGTACAGACCGTGATTGCGGCGCAGCGCGCGACATCGCAGCAGGTCGGCACCAGCGTACGCAACACCTTGCCGCTGCGCATCCGCGACACCCGCTACGGCGAGCGCACCTGGCAGGCCGGCGTGCAGGCCGACAAGCTGCTGCGAAACGGCGACTGGGCGCACCGCCTCACCTACGGCTACGACTATGTCCGAAGCGATATCGACAACCTCTACACCGGTCTGAACCCCGCGCCGCCCGAGGTGTTTCCGCTCAAGCGCTTCCCCGACACGCGCGAAACCACGCATGCGGTCTATCTGCAGGACGAAACCGTCTGGGGCGACTGGAGCTTCACGCCCGGCCTGCGCCTGGACCACTTTGCGCTGGACGTCACCAGCCAGGCCGGCTTCTATCCGCCCGCTTCCGAGCCAGGCAAATCGCTCAGCGGCTCGGCGCTCTCGCCCAAGTTCGGCCTGCTGTACCGCGCCACGCCGGTCTGGACCGTGTACGGCCAGTACGCCGCCGGGTTTCGCGCCCCCGACGCCGGCCAGGTCAACGGCTACTTTGAAAACATGGCCGAGCGCGTGGTGCTGATCCCCAACGCCAACCTCAAGCCCGAGCGCAGCCGGGGCGTGGAACTGGGCGCGCGGGCACGCTTTGACTCCCTGCGCGTGGACGTAGCAGCGTTCTCCACCAACTACAGCAACCTGATTGTCGACCGCGTGCTGATCCGCGGCGCCGGCACTCCAGCCGACCCGCGCGTGTTCCAGACCATCAACACCGACAAAGCGCGCATCCACGGCTTCGAGGTCAAGGGCGCGATGGACTGGGGACGCATGGACTGGGCTGGCGGCGCCCGCCTCTCTACCCCCTTCAGCTACGGCCAGGCCAGCGGCAAGAACACGGACACCGGCGCTCCGCTGAACTCGGTGGAACCTGCACAAATGGCTCTCGGGCTGCAGCTCGATACAGCGCCATGGACGCTGCGCTTTGACGTGCGCCACCATGCGGCCAAGAACGCTTCGGACATCGACAGCTCCGCTTCCGTCAAAGCGCCGGCCACGCAGTTCACCATTCCAGCGGCAACCACGCTCGATGTGGCGCTGCAGTGGCGTCTGCGCAAGGACATGCGCCTGAACCTCGCCGTGCGCAACCTGACCGACCGCAAGTACTGGATGTGGTCCGACGTGCAGGGCCTCGCGGCCAACGCAAGCACCAACGACGCTTATACGCAACCGGGACGCAGCGGATTTGTATCGCTGGTCGTGGACTTTTAAACCCAAAATTTCAAGCAAAAATCGATGCCAGCGCTTATTGGGTAAGCGTTGGCAGCTATCAAAAAATGAGTTTTCCTGATGGGGGTACGGGCCTGACGACTGCCCTCGCCTGGCCATGGATTGTCGCAAGCGGCAAGTCTTGATACAAAGCATGCAAGATGCGCAGGCCGGTACGTACAGTCGGTCTCACGGCCCGGCCAATCAACCCATCGCGAACGCCACCCATGACCGACAACACGCTCGACGCGGGCGCCCCACTGCGCGACAGCGCCCATTATTTGCACGCGGTCACGGAACTGGCCGAAACGCGGCCCGTGGTGGCGCAGGCGGCGATCTACAGCGAGAGCGGCATCAAGCTGGTGGCCGAAGGCATGCGCATCGACCGCCGCCTGTACGAGCGGCTGGTTGAGCACACCTTGCGCGAACCCGTCGATACGCACCTCTCGGTGGAAGGCGCACTCACCACGGCGTCCCTGGGCGCCGAGGCCCGGGAGGTTTTTGCGAGCTCACCCCTGCCGTACAAGCTGGCGCAGACCCTGCGCGCGCCAGAAGCGCTTCTGGCCCCTCTGGCATCCATGCCGCTGCCGCCCTCCGTCGCCTTCAAGCTCACCTTGATGCGGGAGCAGCGTCCCGCGCTGTGGAAGCACAGCCTGGAAATGATGCTGATCTCTCTGTACCTGGCGCACCGCTCAGAAACCAGCCCGCGCGAGTGCACGGCGCTTTGCGCAGCCGCGCTGATGCACGACGCCGGCATGCTGCATCTGGACCCTGCCTGGGAAGACCCGCGACACAAGCCCGTCGGTGCCCAGCGCAAGCACCTCGTGGTGCACCCCATCACGTCCATGCTCATGGTGCGCCAGGCCCAGGTGTACCCCCGGTCGGTCGAACTGGCGATCCTGGAGCACCATGAAAGAATGGATGGATCCGGCTACCCGCGCGGCATTCCTGGCGCACAAATCTCCGCCTTGGGACGCATGCTGCTGCTCGCCGAGGTCGCCGCAGCGATCTACGACAAATATGAGGAGATGCCGGCGCTGCAACTGGCGTTGGTGCTGCGCCTGAACCACAGGAAATTTCCCGCTGGCCTGAGCGCGCATTTGCTGCCTTTGCTCGATGAAGAGCGAGCCCGCGACTCGGCCCTCATGCCGATCGGGGCCCACGCGGCGCGCCAGCTGGAAATCCTGGCCGATGCGTTTTCGGAATGGGACCGCGTCAAAGCCTCCTTGCCGCACCCCGAGCAATCGACCAGTGCGAAGAACGCGCTGACCCAGCCATTGGCTTTCATTGAAATGCGCCTGGGCGCCCTGCACAAGGTCTTGCTGGAATCGGGAACCCACCCCACGCAACAAAACGCCCTGATCTCCCAACTCGACGGCGACGCCGCCGGAATGGCAGAAGTGGCCTTTGTGGGAAAGGAAGCGCTTTGGCAGCTGCAAACCATTGTCAATGCCTGCCAGCGGCGCTGGCCAGCGGCCAGCGCGTCCAGTCCGGCGGAGGACCACGCGGCGCACCGCTGGTGCGAGTGGCTCTTGAGCCGCCTTTGAGCCCCTGCCGCCAATCTCGAAGCCGCTGGGTGTTTTCCGATCGCGGTATGCGGCGAATTCCTGCAAACGGGCGGCGCGAACGCAGCGAGCATGGACTTTTCTTTCCACCAGGAGGGCAGCCATGGCTGACGACACCACCCAATCCGGCGGTCAGGACCGCCGACGCATCAACGTACATCAGGACTACGAGCTTCGCGACTGGTCGAACAAATTCGGCGTGACGCCCGAGCAATTGAAGGAAGCCGTCAAGGCCGTCGGTGACAGCGCCGAAGCCGTGGAAGACCACCTGTCACGGCGCTGAGATGCCCGCCCTGGAGCGCAGCGCCACCGTCCTGGTGGTGGTCGACATGATCAATCCCATGCGCTTTCCGGGCGCCAGCGGCCTGGTGCAAACGGCGTTGCCCGCCGCGCACGCCTGCGCGGCGCTCAAAAAAAAGTTGACCCGGCGCGGCTGCACCACCGTCTACGCCAACGACAACTATGGACGCTGGCGGTCGGACTTCAAGCAATTGCTCCTGGCCTGCCAGACCCTGCCGGGGGCGCGCGGAGAAATCGCCCAGTTGCTAGCACCCGCCGAGGACGACCTGACCCTCCTCAAGCCGCTGCATTCGGCCTTCCATGCCACGCCGTTGGAACATTTGCTTGCGCAAATGCACACCCGTGAACTGGTCGTCGTCGGAGTCGCCACCGACATGTGCGTGCAACTGACGGCCATGGATGCCTACATGCGGGGTTACAAGGTCTGGGTGCCGTCGAACTGCACCGCAGCGCAAAGTCAGGAGCGCAAGGACATCGCGCTGCACCAGTTGCGGCACGTGTTCAAGTGTTCGGTGCGAAAGGCTTGAGGCCCCGCCCGACCCGGCAGTCCCTCCGCGCTCAATGCCCCACGTGGCACTCGCGCCGCAGCAGCGCCAGTGCGTCGCCCAGACTGACATCGCGGTCGTCTTCCAGCGTAGCGCGGGCCTCGGCCACAAAGCTGCGCCACAACGCCAGGAAATCGGCGCTATGCATTTCGGGAGCATGCTCGGCGATGAAGGTTTCGGCATGGCCAGGCTCCCAGCCCTTGGTGCGGAGCTTTCGCACCAAGGCCTTGGCGGCTTTTTCTGGCAGCAGGGTTTTCTTCGGCACACCCACGGCCAGGCAGAGGAACAGCGTGAGCAGCGCGGCTTCATCGTTCTCGCCCTGCGTGGTGCGCTGCCATGTCTTGCTGGCCGCTGCCGGCGGCGCGTCGTCTTCATTCAGCGGCGCTGCGGCGCGCAGGTATTCGTCCACCTCGTCCAGCGGGTCTTCCAGCAGGAAATAGCGATTGCGCAGCGCGCTCATGGTCCGCAGCAGCGTACCCAGGGGGCGCCTGGGGTCAAGCAGCTTGCCCAGGTCGGCCAACACCACCGGCTTTTGCGCGTCGACCACCGCCTGCAAGGGGGGCGGCAGCCCTTTGGGCGATGGCAGGGTCGACACGCCGGCCAGCGCCTTGCCGGCGCTGCGCCGCGCGCCGAGCAATTTGCGGAACGCCGCGACGCTGGGCCACTCGGCGCCGCGGTAGCCCAGAGTCTGCAGAACCAGCGCCGTGCGAATCACGCCTTCGGCATCGCCTTCTTCAAGCGCTTCATCCTCCAGCGCATGGCGCTCGGCCAACCACAACGCGGCCTGCACGGCTTGGCCGATGCGGCTGCGCCGCTCCAATTCCTCGCGGTACTGCGCGTAGCTGCGCAGAGACCACAGCGCCAGCAGCGACACCTGCGCTTCATCCTGGCCCTGCATGCCAAAGTGGCTGCTCTCGGGCAGGGCGATCAGCTGGCGCAGCAAATCGGTGCCGGCCTTGGAGCGCGAGAGCAGCGAATGGTCGGCCAGCAGGCGCGCGGCCGCTGCCAGGTCGCCGGCCGTCTCATGCTCCAGGTGCAAGCTGATGAAGTTGACCATGCGCTCGCGTGCACGCTCAAGCTCGGGGCGCAGGAATTCGCTGCCAAAGTAGCGCGCAATCTGCACCATGCCCTTGGCGGCCTCCAGGTGCATGGCGACCAGACGCTCGGTGCCGATGATGCCGTGCTGCACGCCGTAGACCAGCGCCTTTTCAAAGAGCGGCCGGGCATCGTGCAGCGCCACCGCCTGGGCTGGCTCGCCCGCCTTGCTGCTGCCGGGCATCAGATGGCCGATTCCTCATCCGAGGCGCGCGCCGCCGGCGTCGCCTTGCCGCGGTCGGTTTCGCTGGTTTCGAACTTGCGCTCGCCTTCCTCCTCCAGCGCCTCATCGCCTTCGGCCTGCTCGTGCGCGCGGGCCTTGGCGCGCAGCACCAGCAGCATTTCAATGAACAGGTCGCGGCATTCGTAGCGCAGCAGCCAGGCCATCTGCATCCAGTCCTGGTCGGCCACTTCGTCCAGCTCGACGCGCGGGCGCACGTAGCCCGAGGCCAGCAGCTCGTCGTCGCTGAGCATCGGCCCGTAATCCTCTACGGCGTCGAAGCTTCCGGTGCGGGCAAAGGCCTCGACGCGACTCCACTTTTCGGTGAAATAGTTGGCCAGCGCCTCGGCGCCGCCCTCCAGATCGCCAATGGCGGTCAAAAACTCCACCGGGTCGGCGCCTTCGCGGAAGATGACGGCGTTGACCATGTTGCGCAAATGCTGGTGCGTGAGGTCTTTGTATTGCTTCTCCAGCACCATGGCGCGGGCAAATTGCTCGGGGGTGACCAGCATGTTCACCACCGATGCCTTGGAGCTGTCGTATTCGCGCATCACGGCCAGCACGTCCTTGGGCGCGAGCTGGTCCAGCACGACCATCAGCGCGCGGTCGCCCTCTTCGTCGGCCAGCTCGGCCAGCGCGCCTTCCGCGCCGACGATGTCGCCTGCGGCAATGAGGCTGGTGGTTTTTTCAATCAATGCCAGGTGGTTCATGGATGCTCTTAGTCCTTGCGATCGAAACCTTGGTCGGCGAGCCAGTCGGCCCCGGCCTCGTCGAGCGAGCGCTCGTCCTGCGGCGCGAGGGCGTCGTCGGTGCTCAGCGCATCGTCATCGTCGCCGGGGTCTGCGTCCTCTGTGGTGTCGCCGTCGGACAGATCTGCGCCCGCCCATCCGTGCGCGTGCAGAAACTCCAGGCAGGCGGCCACCGTCATGAAGGCCGGGCCACCGGCCTCGGCCAGGACCTTGCGCGCCACAGGCTCCGCCCAGGATTCGAGCGCCACCGTGCCGGCCAGTTCCGGCCAGGCGGGCAGCGCCTCAGGCTGCAGCGTGAGCAGCCGCTGCATGGCGGCCGGCTTGGCAAAGCGAAAACCCCGGTGAAAGACCACCGCCACCATCTCGGGGCTGTGGTGGAGCATCTGCACCAGAAAGCCGATTTCGCTGCGCTTGGCGGCCAGGCGTTTCTTGAGCACGTCCTTGCCTTCGGAATCCGAAGTCAGGTCGTCCAGCTCGGCTTCGTACGCCGAGCGCAGGTCGGAAAAGTAGCGCGAGAGCTTCATGGCAACTCCATTCGTTTGACGTAGGCCTGCCAGATCTCGCTGGCGGTCTCCAGAGGATCGTCCAGCAGGTTGCGGCGCCGGTTGTCGTCGTACTGCTGGCGCCGCTCGGGATCGGACAAGACATCGTAGGCCTGCTGCACGGCCCGAAAACGCGCGGCGGCATCGCTCGCCGCGTTGCGGTCCGGGTGATAAAACGACGCCTTCTGCCGGAACGCCTTTTTGATGTCTGCCAAGGTGGCCGTCGCCGGCAGGCCCAGGGCGCTGTAATGGTCCTCACTCATGGAAGAACGGCGCCCAGGCGTTCGCGGCGCGCAATTGGAACCCTGTCGATGGCATCGACTCTCCCCGGGCGTGCGCAGCCCGCGCCCTGCTCCTTGCTGTCCGTTGTGCGCCCATGCGACATCCTTGCTGCGCCTGGGCTGCCACCGCCGCCAGCGCGTGGTGCCAACCTCCGGCGAAAGCCCTGAGGTTACCACCGGCCCCGCCGCCACAATGGCAGTCTTTGCGCTCGCTCCTTTCATGCTCAATACGCTCTGGCTGGGATTTTTCGTCACCTCCGCCCTCGCCGCGCTGGTGCAGTGGCTCGCTGGCGGCAACGCACAGGTCTTTTCCGCCATGGTCGAGGCCCTGTTTGCCATGGCCAAGCTCTCGGTCGAGGTGATGCTGCTGCTGTTTGGCACCCTCACCCTCTGGCTGGGTTTTTTGCGCATTGCCGAGCGCGCCGGCCTGGTCGAAACCCTGGCGCGCTGGCTGGCACCGCTGTTTGCACAGCTGATGCCCGGCGTGCCGCGCGGCCACCCGGCCCTGGGGCTGATGACGCTGAACTTTGCCGCCAACGCGCTCGGCCTGGACAACGCGGCCACGCCCATTGGCCTCAAGGCCATGCATTCGCTGCAAAGCCTGAACCCCGAGCCCCAGACTGCCACCAACGCGCAAATCCTGTTCCTGGTGCTCAACGCCTCGTCGCTCACGCTGCTGCCCGTCTCCATCTTCATGTACCGCCTGCAGCAAGGCGCGAGCGACCCCACGCTGGTGTTTGTGCCCATCCTGCTCGCCACCTCGGCCTCCACCCTGGTGGGGCTGCTCACCGTAGCTTTTGTGCAGCGGCTGCCGCTGTGGCGCCCTGTCGTGCTGGCCTACCTGCTGCCGCTGGCCCTCTGCATTGCGGCGCTGGTCGCTTTCCTCTCGACCCTGAGCGCCACGGCACTGGCCAGCCTGTCGTCCCTCACCGGCAACCTGACGCTGTTTGGCCTGGTGCTGCTGTTCGTGCTGCTGGGCGCCCGGCGCCGCGTGCCGGTGTACGAGGCTTTTGTCGAAGGCGCACGCGACGGCTTCGAGGTGGCCAAGGGCCTGCTGCCCTACCTGGTTGCCATGCTCTGCGCCGTGGGCGTGCTGCGCGCCTCGGGTGCGCTGGGCTACGCGCTCGACGGCATCCGCTGGCTGGTGGAAGGCGCGGGCTGGGACACGCGCTTTGTCGATGCGCTGCCGACCGCGCTGGTCAAACCCTTCTCAGGCAGCGCCGCCCGCGCCATGCTGATCGAGACCATGCAGGCCAAGGGCGTGGACAGCTTCCCCGCCCTGGTCGCCGCCACGGTGCAGGGCAGCACGGAAACCACCTTCTATGTGCTGGCGGTGTACTTTGGGGCGGTGGGGATTCAGAGGGTGCGGCACGCGGTGCCTTGTGCGCTGCTGGCGGAACTGGCGGGGGTATTGGCGGCGATTGGGGTTTGTTACTGGTTTTTTGGCTAGAAATCTTGGTAAAAATGGCCGCTAGCGCTAGTCCAGCAATCGTTTTTTGCTATCGATTTTGATGAAGCCTGGGGAAATGCAGGGGTTCAGTGCACCGCCCGGCCCAGCCGCTTGCTGGCTTGCGAGATCGCATAGTTCACCAGGCAGTACAGCAGCGCCACGACCAGATACACGGGCACCAGCGCGTGGTAGTTGGCGATAAGGACCTTGGCGTTCTGCATCAGTTCGCCGTAGGTGACGACATAGCCAAACGTGGTGTCCTTGACCACGATGACCAGTTGCGCCACCAACGCCGGGACGATGTAGCGCAGTGCCTGGGGAAAGACGATGCCAAAGAAGACCTGGATTTCGGTCATCCCCAGGCTGCGCGCAGCGTCGGTCTGGCCACGGGGGACGGCAAGGACGCCTGCGCGGTAGACCTCGGCCACCACCGCGGCCGTGCTCAGTCCCACGGGCAAGGTCAGCATCCAGTAAGTGCTCAGTTTGATTCCCGCCTGCGGCAGCACCAGAAAGCACACGTAGATCAGCAGCAGCGTCGGCGTACCGCGCAGGAATTCGATGGCTGCCACGCTGGGCCAGCGCAGCAGCCGCGAACCGGCGAGCCGTCCGAGCAGCAGCACCAGTCCAAGCGCCAGAGCGATCGCGGCAGCCATGCTCGCCGAGGCCAGCGTTCCGAGCAAACCTTCGGCGAGAAATGCCCAGGTGCTCGGCGAGGCAAAAAACCGCCAGTAGCGTGCGTCGAGCTGCCCCGCGTCCTCAAAGCGCAACACCAGACCGGCCGCCAGCAGCAGCAGTGCGGCGCCCGTCGTCACGCTAAGCGCGCGGGCGGCCGCCCTGGCACGCGGGGTGGGCGCCGCAAACAAGGCCTCTTCCAAGGGGCGGCTCATCGCAGGATCCGCGCCTTCCTGTCCAGCGCTGCACCAGCCCAGGCGATCAGCAAGCCCGACACCACGTACATCGCCGCAGCGACGGCAAACGCGGGGATGCCGGCGGCTGAGTCGGTCGCAATCTTGGACACCAGCGCGGTGAGTTCCCGACCCGGAAACGGAACTTGCGAGGCCAGCGAGGTCGAGAGCATAAGCGCGATGAGCAACGAGGTCATGGGTTGCACCACCGCGCGCAGCGCCTGCGGCATCACGATGGCGACGATGACACCCATGGGCCGCATGCCCAGGCTGAGCGCGGCCTCGGCCTGGCCGCCGCCCACCGTGTTGATCCCCGCCCGAAGGTAGTCCGCCGTGAACGCCGAACACACCAGCGCCAAAGTCAGGACCACGCTGGGCTCATAGTCGATCAGAACCTGGAGATCGGGCAGCGCGAACACAATGAAGATCAGCAGCGCCACGCTCGGAATATTCCGAAAGATTTCCACGTAGACGGTCAGCACGAAGCGCAGCGGCGGCAGCGGGAGGAGCCTCAGCACAGCCACGGCCACGCCCAGCATGAAACCGGGCACGAAAGACAGCGCCGTGAGCTTCCAGGTCAGCAAAAGGGCCTGCCCAAAGGCAGGCCCATAGCTCGCCAGAAGCTTGGAAACCTCGTCCATCCCTCAGGGAATGGCGGGCGGCGTCGGGACGTCGGTGCTGCCGGTGCGCTGGCCGATGGAGATGGTCCAGAGCTTGGCCCAGGTTCCATCGGATTGCAGCTTTTTCAGGAAGGCATTGACGAAAGCCACCCCGTCCGATCCCTTGGGAAGGCCAACGCCATAAGGGTCCTGCGCACCAAAGGGCTCGCCCGCCAGCTTGGTGTCGCCCGTCCCCAGACTCAGGGCATTGAGCAGCAAGGTGTAGTCCGTCACGTAGGCATCGACGCGCCCCTGGCGCAATCCGTCAAGGGCCTCCTGGTGGGTCTGGAACTCCTGCACCACCGCCTTGGGCGCGTACTGGGCGAGAATGGATGGCCCGGTGGAGCCCGCCTGGGTCGCGACCTTCTTGCCGGCCAGATCCTTGATCGACTGGATGTCCTGGTTCTTCGCCTTGACCAGCACTCCAGCCTGCGAGGTGTAGTACGGCCCTGCAAACGAGATTTTCTCTGCGCGTGCCGGAGTGATGGAGTAGGTAGCAAAGACCATGTCCACCTGGTCGTTGATGAGCACCTGCTCGCGCGTGGAGGAAGTCACTTGCGTGAACCGGTACTTGCCGGCATCCCCCAGGATGTAGCGCGTGATGAGCTGCGCCAGGCCCGCATCGAAGCCGCGGATCTTGCCGTCCTTCTCGTTGAGCAGAGAGAACAGGTTCGACGTCTGCGTGGCGCCCAGGCGCAGCGTGCCAGATTGCTTGATCTTGCTCGCCCAGGTGCTCGACGCAATGCTTGCCGCGTCGGCGACGGGGCCCTGCGCGACCAGCGCGTCAAACGCCGCAGCATCGATGGGCGTGCCCTGCGCCAGCAGCGGCCCACCGGCAACGACCGCCAGTGCCACCACGGTGGATTTCAGAATGGATGGAATAGACATGCGGTCCTCTCGGGGGTGGGTAACGCAAACCAATATATAGCAGTTGGGAAGTGCACGGAGGAGGGTCCACCCGTTTCGCGGCGCCCCCAACGCCTGCCCAACGCCTGCACGAACTGTCTGCGCCGTGCCCACGGCGGTGGAAATAAAAAAAGACAAAATTGGACTCCAGCGCTTGTTCCATAAGCGCCACCAGCTATCAATTCAGGAGTTTTCCGGCGGCGCAGACACCCAATCCCACTCAGCCACTTGCTCGTTCGTCGCCACCAGCCGTCCCACCAGCAGCTTGATAAATGCCTTGTCGAAGCACGACTGCAGCGCCTCCGACGCGCCGCGCAAAGCCGGGTTGCGCACTTTCAGCACCAGCACTTCGCTGTCGGCCACGGCGGTGGCGGTGCGCACGGGGCTTTCGGGGCGCAGGTAGGTCATTTCGCCGAAAGTGACGCCGGCATCAAGC
Organism: Burkholderiaceae bacterium; assembly: GCA_023954035.1. GTDB lineage: Bacteria > Pseudomonadota > Gammaproteobacteria > Burkholderiales > Burkholderiaceae_C > Simplicispira. The sequence goes on from JAMLIT010000027.1 coordinate 21,825, forward strand.
GTGCACAGCTGCCAGCCTTGGCGATAGATGCCGACCCGGCCTTCGATGAGAATGCAGAAGGAGTCGCCTGGCGCGCCCTCGCGCATCAAGGCGGTGCCGCGCGGTACGCGGTGCCAATTGCCCAGGCGCATCAGCTCCCACAGGGCGACGTCGTGGAAGTCGGAAAAAAATGGCAGACCGCGCAGGCGGGTGAAGCGCTCGGTTTCGGTGTCTTGCGACTTCTGCCGCGGCAGGGCGCGCGAGAGCGCTTGCAGAGCCTCGGTCCAGTCGGCCCAGCGGGCAAAACGCTCCTGCGGCGCTTTGGCGAGGGCGCGCAGAACAAAAGCGTCGACCTCAGGCGGCAAGGACGCGCGCAGCAGGCCGGGAGCGGTCGGTTCCTCGTGGCCGATGCGGTAGAGCGTGGCGAAGTCGGTTTCGCCATCAAACGGCCGCCGTCCCGTGAGCAGCTCGTACAGCACGACACCCAGCGAAAACATGTCGCTGTGGTGGGTGAGCGCTTCTTCCCGCACCTGTTCGGGCGACATGTACGAGGGCGAGCCCACCAGGCCGGCGAGCTGGGTGGCCTCGCTGCGGGTGCAGAGTGCCGCGCCGAAATCGACCAGTTTCACGTCCCCATCGCTTGCCAGAAGAATGTTGGCGGGCTTGATGTCGCGGTGCACCAGGCCCTGGCGCTCGGCGTATTCCAGCGCGTGACCGCACTTGAAGGCGATGTCGAGCACTTGCGCCAGCGGCAGCAACGTGTCGGCGCTGGCGTGCTGCGACAGGGGATCGCCGTCCAGATATTCAAACACCAGGTACGGCGGCTGCGCGCCTTCGTCGGCGTCCAGCAGGCGCACGATATTGGGGTGACGCAGTTGCGCGGCCAGGGCGGCCTCTTGCCTCAGCTGGCGCCGGTGGCGCGCGGCCAGCAGCGGGTCGGCCAGCAGGTGCGCGTGCATTTGCTTGACCGCCACCTTGCGCCCCCGCAGGCCGTCGAGCCCCAGGTACACCACCCCGCTGGCGCCCCGCCCGAGCTCGCGCTCGATGCGGTATTTGCCAATGCTGGCGGGCTGTGCACTGGCCATGCCTACTGCTCCGGAACCACGGCTTCGGCCCAGTCGTACAGCGCGCCCAGAATCGCTTCGGCGCGCTCGTCGGCGTTTTCCGAGAGCGCGTCGATGCGCTCGAACAACGCCTGTACCGTCAGCGCCCCGCCCTGCCCATGCAGCAGGCAAGCGGTGCGGTGCTGAAGCCAGCGAGCTTGTTCCTCGGGAGTGAGGGTGGACGCGAAGTTGCGCGCCCGGTAGCGAAACAGCAACTCGGCAAGCCGCGGGTCGTCAAATCCGCTGCGCGCTCTGGCCAGTTGCGCGCCGGTCATGGCGCACAGCTCGTCGAGCCGGCGGCGGTCGCCGTTGCCGACAAAACCCCCGTACAAATCCTGCTCCACGTCAGGCGCAGGGCCTTCGGCCTTGGGGCGCTGGTACAGCGTCGCCCAGATCGCGCTCATGTCGGGCAACAAACGCGCGTGCTTGGCGTGCTCCGCGATCAACACCAGGTCGATGCCCCAGCGCGCTGCCAGCTCGGGCGCCAGCGTGTGGAGGTTGCCCACCACCATGGGCGATTTGTTCAGGTGCACGCCCTTGAGCGGCAAGCGCCTGACGCCTTCAGGCAGGTCGGCGGTGCGCGTGAACAGCCGCAGTCGAAGCTCCTCCACGCTTTGCGTCGCCAGCTCGGACGGGTCGTGCGCCAGGTCCCAGGCGAGAAGCTCGTTTTTGTTTGTCGGGTGCATGGCGAGCGGGAACATCACCGCCAGGCACCCGCGCTCGGCGGGAAACCTGCCCGAGACATGCAGGAACGGCCGCGCATTCTGCACATCGGTCGGCAGGCGCAGTTCGGCGGCCACGCGCTCCTTCTTGTGCAGACCCAGGGCGAAGTCAAACAGCTTGGCATTGTGCTGACGCAAAAGCTTTGCCAGCGCAATGGTGGCGCGCACGTCAGACAGGGCGTCGTGCGCGGCCTCGTGCAGCAGGCCGTTGGCCCGGGCCAGGTCGCCCAACTTGAAGCTGGGCGCGCCATCGTCCTTTTTTGGCCAGACGATGCGCCCATCGGGCCTAAGCGCGTAGGCCAGGCGCACGACGTCGAGCAAATCCCAGCGACCGCACTGGTTCTGCCACTCGCGGCCATAGGGGTCGATCAGGTTGCGCCAGAACAGGTGGCGCGTGACCTCGTCGTCAAAGCGAATCGTGTTGTAGCCCACGCCAATCGTGCCCGGCTGCGCCATGGCCTCGTGGATGCGCGCGGCGAATTCGCGCTCGCTGACACCGCGCTCAAACGCGATTTGCGGCGTGATGCCGGTGATGAGGCAGGCCTCAGGTTCGGGCAGATAGTCGTTGGGCGGCTGGCAGTAGAGCATCAGCGGCTCGCCGATTTCGTTCAAATCGGCATCGGTGCGGATGGCGGCGAACTGCGCAGGCCGGTCGCGGCGCGGGTGCGAGCCAAAGGTCTCGTAGTCGTGCCACAGGAAGGTGTGCGGGAGCATGGGCTGTGCCTTGTCGGAAGCCTGCGATGGTAGCGGCCTCTTCGAAGCGCGAGGCAGCCGCAAAACAGCGCCCAGCCGAGCACGCCGGTGCTGGGCACGCCGTTCTGGCACCATGCGCCCCATGATTGAGTCCGACACCCTGGCGCTGGGTATCACGGCCGCCCACGCCGCAAGCTTCACAGGTCCCCTGCGCAGCCTGTGCCAGCCCCCGAGAGCGATGCATTGGTGTACCGCGCCGCGCTGTCCGCCTGCAGTACGCTGGGCTTCATTGCCCCGGATGCGCAGGTGCTCGCCCATGCCTGGCAGGCGCGCTGGGAGCGCACCGGCAACAGCGCCCCTGAACTCTGGCGGAGCGTGGCGCAGGATTTTGGCCTTCAGCTTCGCCCCCATGTCGCACCCTTTGCCGCCTGCCCGCAGCAGCTTGGCCTATACGCCGTGCTGCCCGACGCCGCCTGGGTAGGCCGCATGGCGCGTGCGGGCGTGCCCACAGTGCAACTGCGCTTCAACTCGGATGACGCGACCGCCATCGCCCGCGAGGTGCGCGCTGCGGTCGAAGCGGTGCGCGGCACCGACGCGCTGCTGTTCATCGCCGACCACTGGCGCGATGCCATCGCAGCCAAGGCCTACGGCGCTCATCTGGGTCAGGAAGACCTTGACGCGCTGAGCGCCGCCGAAGAGCAGGATCTGCGCGCGAGCGGTCTGCGCCTGGGCGTGAGCACGCATGGCTACGCTGAAATGCTGCGTGCCGATGCCGTGCGGCCCAGCTACATCGCCCTGGGCGCTGTCTTCCCGACCACGCTCAAGCGCTCGGCCACAGCGCCGCAGGGCGTGGCTCCTTCGGCAGCGTATGCGGCACTGCTGCGCGACTACCCGACGGTGGCAATTGGCGGCATTGGCGGCATTGGCGCGGAGTAGTTTGGGGAGATCCGAGACAGTCCACCCTGAATAATCTTTAACTCTCTTACTTTATTGATGATTGCGACGTCTTCCCGGTACACCATCTGCAAGGTGATGCGTTAAGCAATGCAGTTTTCTTGCAAATTTCGAGAGCTGTTTCGATGGGACCCAAGCCTTCTCCGCCCCGTACCGATGCCCTGTTCATCAACCGCCTGGATGAACTGATCAACCTGCAGCACCCGCTGGTGCGCCTAGCGGGCTTCGCATGATTCTGGCCAAGCTGCGGCTTTTTTACGCCCGGATGGGCATCGCGCTGCGCGCGCTGCTCGCTTCGCTTTCGTCTGCCGACACGTCTCATCACGTCGCACGCGGATGAAAATAGGATTGTTCGAGGCGGACTAGACAAGGGCGTGGGCTGGGTTGCCGCGGTGCACGCGCAGGTGGCAGCGCAACACCCTGAGGCCGAGGCGGCGCGGCTGCTGCCGGGCGATGGGTGAGCGGTGACCACTCCCGGCTAAAGCGGGAGGGTGCGCCCTTTTTCGCGTATCGGAATAGCCCATGAAATGTGCCTATTACTGGGCATTCATGCGGGTTGTTTGGGTCTCGCCGTGTCGGTCAATGAGCACTTGGCAAGCTCGAAAAGCAACACGCTCAGTGCAAGCAGATTCAAGAGAGCGAGAGCGACCAAGGCAAGATCGTAGCTGCCACGCTGTGAGAACACCCAACCAGAAAACCAAGGGGCAATCAATCCAGCCAAGCCCCAAGCCGTAAATATTTTTCCATATACCTTGGAGAACTCCTGCTGTCCGGTGCCCTTCATCACCAAGGCGGGAACAATCGCTGAATACCATCCATAGACAAGTGCGACGATGAGGATGGCACCATAGCTGGCGCCTGAATTCCAGCGCGCGAAAAGAACCCCCAGCCCGGCCACGGTCAAAAGCAGTGGGGCGCCAAGCAAAACCGCCGGGGAGATGCGGTCGGCCATGAATCCCCCTAAGAGCCTTCCGAAACCATTCATTCCACCTGTCACGGCAACAACAGAAAGTCCGAGGAAAAAATAGACGCTGTCGCTATTGAGCAGTTGAAGAGATTGTCCGATGACAGTGAGCCCCGCCGAGGCCACGGAAAAAAACGTGAGCCACAGAGTCCCGTTGGATATGGCCGCGTGCCTCACAGGCGGTTTTTCTTGCGCTCCTTGGGCCCGATGTTCGCTTGTCTCGGCAAACGGTGCGTCTTGGGAATCCACGAGTTTGAGTATCTGCCCAGCAACACCCGCCAAGCTCGCAACCACCAGTGCCGAAATTACGAGCGTGCTTGAGAGGCCAATGCTCGCGATACCCGTCCCGAGAGCTTGCGCCCAGCAGACCGATCCCATCGCGAAAGAGGCCACAACAATACCGGCAGCAGCGCCGGGCCATTTCATTCTCGCCTTCGAAAGCGCTGCCAGGGACAGTGCATAGCCGATCCCTACGCTAAGGCCATAAATTCCCGAATACCCTGCAATGAGCACCCCTGCACCTTGTACCCATGCGCAAGAAAGCAGGCCGACAGCTGCCCCCAACCCGGCACCCGTGGCAATTGTGCTGGCACGCCAGCGCTTCAGGAGTGGGCCGCATGCCCACACTCCCGTCATGAAGCAGGTGGTGGACAAGGCAAACATCATCCCGGTGTCTGAACGCGTCAAACTGGCCGAGCCTTCCAGTGCCGGAACCAGGGCACTGAAGGCATACAAGCCGCCAAACGCCATATTGAGAAGAATTCCACCCAGCACCCCCGCAAAGCCGCGATGGAAACTCATGCGTTGGGAAGCTCAAAGGAAAAATCGCAGCTTTGCGACGGATGCACCCAATCCCGCGCGGCTGGCAGGAGGCGAACGCGTTGATTGGGTTCGATGCGAATCGCCTCGCCCAAGACCCGGCCCAAGCAAAGGTTGCTCGCGCCATCGAGCTGGATCAGGCCAAAGGCGAACTCGCCGCTGATCGACGTACCGGGCAGGACGGCGCGCCCACTCGTCCAATGCCGCAATACACCGCCGCCATCGAGCGGCTGCCACGCCATGCGCCTGTTCTGGCAAGCACAGATGAGACGAGGGGCGAACCAGGTGCGTTTGCAGATGTTGCAATGCGTGGCCAGCGCGACGCCACCGGTCAGCGCCAGAAAATACGGAGAAAGATCACCCAGCCCGTGCGTGTACCGCAATGAGATACCGAGCTGAACCGCCATGGCTGACTCAGTCATCGAGTCGCTCCAAAACATGGGTCACATTCAATGTGCCGACACCCGCATGGCAGTCGGCCACGCCGAAAGACCCAAGATTCGAGGGTTGAAGCGCAGGGATATAGGCTCCCCCGAGCATGGCTGCAATGGTCGCCACCTGCGCAATGCCGGTGGCGCCTGGCGGCCCGCCCTGTCCAATCAGGCCACCCGACACGTTGACCGGCAAACGGCCGTTGAGCGAAAACTCTCCGGTCAGCGCTGCCGGGCCGGCATGCCCCGGCGGACACAGGCCGAGCGCTTCGATCGACTGAAGTTCCGCCCCGGTGTAGGCATCGTAAAGCTCTGCGACCGCGATCTGCCGTGCAGGCGCACGGATGCCAGCCATGGCGTAGGCCTGGCGGGCGCTTGCCTGCTTGCCGGCGAAGACGCCTATGTCGCTTCGATCGCCAAGCCGGACATGGTCTGTCGCACAACCCGTGCCGGCGATGTGGATGGCCGGTCGATCCTCTCGCAACTGCGCCCGCTCGGAAGTGAGCACGACACACGCGGCGCCATCGCTGATCAGGCTGCAATCGAGCAGCTTGTAGGGGTTATAGACCGGGCTGGAGGATAAAACGTCGTCAAGCGAGATGCGCATGGGTTTGTGCGCATTCGGGTTCTGCATGGCATTGCCATGGTTCTTGACGGAAACAGAGGCCAGCTGGACCTCGGTCACTCCGGCAGACGCCATATAGGCCTGGATCGACAATGCATAAAGCGCCGTGGCGGTGGCGCCGGCAAAACCTTCTATTTCCGCATCAAACGACAAGCCATAGAGCATCCGGACATCGTCCCCACTCAGGTGGCTGGCAGCGTATTCGTAGCCAATGACCAGAACGGTTTTGCTCAAGCCCGCCCGAATCTGCATAAAGCCTTCGCGCACGCCCTGGCCGCCGCTGGCGCCGCCCGATTCGACGCGGACCACGGGGCGCGGAACCAAGCCGAGTTCGTCCAAGAGCAGCGGTGCGGGCACCAACTGCAGCGACAGGAAATCGGTCTCGGACGAGAACACCACGGAATCGACCTGCGAGGCGTCCATCCCGGCGTTGTCGAGGGCCGCCGCAGCGACCTGCCGCACCCAATCGCGCGGCGTGGAATGGTCGCGCCTTCGCCCGAAGGGCGTCATCGCCGAACCGGCAATATAGACGCGCCTGGCACTCATACCGCCATTCCAGGCTGTTTGCGCAGGACCTCCAAGCGACGCAGTTCAGCACGGCGAATCTTGCCGGAACTGGTCAACGGGAATGATTCGACAAATTCAATCTCACGTGGGTACTTGTACAAAGCCAAATCCGTTTTGACCATGCGCTGGAGTTCCTCCACCAACGCATCGCTTGGCATGGCGCCGGCACGCAACCTGACAAAGGCCTTCACGACCATGCCCCGTTGCGGATCGGGGCTGCCAACGACCGCAGCCTCGGCCACCGTCGGATGGCGCAGAAGGGCATCTTCCACCTCGGCCGGCCCAATGCGGTAGCCAGCGCTTTTGATCAAATCATCGTTGCGCCCTTGGTACCACACATAGCCTTCCCGATCGATCCTCGCCAGGTCCCGGGTCCGGAGCCAGTTGCCAAGCCGCATCTCCTCTGGTATTCCCAGCCGGCCCCAATAACCAAGGAACAAAGTCGGGTCATCGGCACGCACGACGATTTCTCCAACCTCTCCAACCGCTACATCCTCTCCAGCCTCGTCCACAAACCGAACGTTATGCCCCGGGTAAACCTTGCCCATGGAGCCAGGCAGGTTGGGATACGCCGCGCGACAGTTGCCAATCAGATGGTTGACCTCGGTCAGGCCATAGAACTCGTTGCATACGGCGCCCAGTGCCCGATCGGTCCACTCAAGCACTTCGCCAGGCAATGATTCGCCGCCGGTACATACCGCCTTCAGGCGCAGTCCCTCAATGTGATGGAGGTCGTCGATCTCGGCGAGGCGTTTGAGCGCAGTCGGCGTCATAAAGCTGTGCGTGACCCCATGACGGGCCATCAAGCGCAGCGATTCGAGCGCATCGAATCGCCCCGCCCAGGCTAGGACGGTGCGCTCGTGCGCCCAAGCCGGCAGGACTAGGTCGAGAAGCCCGCCCACCCATGCCCAGTCGGCCGGCGTCCAGAACACCGCCTCCGCTTCATCGAGCGACATGTCGTAAAACATGCGGACCGTCGGCAGATATGCAAACAGCACCCGGTGCGCGTGCAGCATTCCTTTCGGCAAGCCCGTCGAACCACTGGTGTACATGAGCAGTGCAGGATCTTCCGCACGGGTTTGCACCGGAATAAAGCGCGGGTCACCATCCGCAAGAAGGCCCTCGAACTCTCCTTTGCAATCGATTATCCGGGGTGCCGCCAAACCTTCGACTTGCAAGTCGGCAATGGCAGCACGAATCGGCCCCGCGGGGTTGCGGGTAAATATGAAACGCAATTGGGCATCCCGCATGACATGCGCAAGGGTGTCATGACCGTACAGGCTCGACATCGTGCAAACGATGGCCCCTAGCTTGTAAAGCGCGAGATGTGCAATCGCGGTTTCTGGACGCTGGTCGAGATGAACGCCAACAGGCTCTCCCTTTTGCACCCCCATGGCACGCAGCGAACTTGCCAAGCGGTTGGCCAATTCATTCAAATGGGAAAAACTGAACTCTTTGACAGCGCCGCCGTCATCTTCAAAAATCAATGCGGGGCGATCTCCGCGTACCGTACGGGCGCAACGGCCCACGGTATCCTCCGCTATGTTGGCAAATTCTGGGACGGCGATTGTCCATTTTCCATTTTCCAAATGGAAACCGGAATGCACAAGCGCCGCGCCGTAAGCTTCTTTATTGAACATATCTTGGAAATTTAGAACATCAATTGTTTAGCATTTGCTGCGGCAACCAGGTCACGAGATCAGGGAAGGCGATCAGCAAGGCAAGAACGATTAATTCAAGAGCAATAAATGGCACCACGCCTTTGGTCACATGCCCAAAGGTGGTTTTTTCGTCGACCGCGCTCATGACGGCGAAAAGATTCATTCCAACGGGTGGTGTGATGACCGATATCTCGACGAGCTTCACCAATACAATGCCGAACCACACACCGTCAATCCCGAGGTGCTGAACAATGGGATAGATGAATGGAAGCGTCACCACCATCATCGAAGTGGTGTCCAGGAAGCAACCCAGTACCAAATAGAACACGCTTGCAAGAATTAAAAATTGCATCGGGGACTGCGTGAAAGATGTAATGACATCGACAATGCCGTCGATCATCCCAAGCACCACCAGCATTCGAGAGAAAATCAATCCACCGATCAGTACGGCGAATATGATACAGCTCACCGTCGCTGAATCTAGTAGCGCAGCACCGAGCTGGCTACGCACCCTGCTGCGCAAACGCAGTACGAAAATGACAAATACGCCGAAAGCTCCCATTGCCCCAGCTGCAGAAGGCGGAAAGATCCCAAGGTAGATTCCACCCAAAACCAGCGCAACCAATACGACCACGCTCCAAAGCCATCTGATCGCCCTGAGCCGCTCACGCATGGGAACGGGCGCACCCAGCTTGGGCGCCAATTCAGGCCGGATACGGACCATTACTATAATTCCCACCATATACACCACGGCAGTGAGAATTCCTGGGATGATGCCGGCAATTAATAACTTACCAACCGATTGCTCAGTTAAGATTGCATAGATCACCATGGTAATGGACGGGGGAATCATTGCCGCAAAGCTGCCCGCCGCCGCAATTGCGCCGATGGACAGGCTGCGTGAATACCCATACTTCAGCATTTCAGGGTATGCAATGCGCGTGAAAACCACTGCATTGACGATCGTCGAGCCCGAAATGGCAGCAAAAACCGCCGAGCCCAATATCACCGCCTGGTACAGGCCTCCCTTAAACTGACGGAGCCAGACGTCTGCCGCCCGGAACACCTCTTCCGTAATCCCCGAACGCTCGGCCAGCACACCCATTAAAACGAACAACGGAAGCACCGCGTAAGCGTAGTTCGCGGTCACCGCATAGGGCAAGCTTGACAATTGCCCGGCAAGAAAATCCGCGCCAGGGCCAAGCAGCATGCCGACAATTCCACTGGCCCCAAGCGCCACGCCCACAGGGACGCCCAAAGCCAGCCCCGCAAACAAAAGCCCGATGCACAGGTATCCAACGACAGCGAAATCCATTGGATCTCCTCAAACAGCGCGGCGCAATGCCGAGAAGGCACCCGCCACGCATTGAATGGTCATCAGGCTTGCGCCCAGTCCCAAGGCCAGCTTGGAAGGCCACAAAGGGAAGCGCAGCAGGCCAGAACTCAACTCGCCAGCGTGCCAACTCTCCGCGGCCATGCCCCAGCCATACCAGGCAATCACGGCATAGACCAGTACGCTGAACAACTCCGCGAAGACATCCAGCACCGCACGGCCGCGGGGCGGCAGACGCTCGGCAAGCAAGGTGACGCGTATCTGGCGCCCCTCGCGCTGACTCAGCGCCAAGGCGAGAAATACGCTGGCCACCATGAGCACTTCGGTCAACTCATAAGCACCTGGCACGGGGCGATTGAACCCAGCCGTACCAATGACGTCGAGGGCGCCCACCAGCATCATCCCCAAGACCGCGATGGATGCGCAGAGCGCAGCTGCGCGCTCCACGCCAAGGAGAAGGGAGAACGGCTGTGCTTTCAGCGTCACTTGACCGTCTCCACGACTTCTTTCCAGACCTTGACCATATGGGCGGCATCGGTACCCTTGCCAAGCTTCTCCTGGGTCGCGATGAATTCCGCGAAGAAATCAGGGAGTGCCGCCTTCCACTTCTGACGGTCGGCCTCTGGAAACGCATGAAACTTGACGCCGCGCTTAAGCAGTTCTTCGCGCGCGGCCTTCTCCGCCGCGATGGTCGCCTCCATATCGCGGTGGTTGGCCTCGGAGGCAACCTCGAGCATCACCTTTTGCTGCTTTGGCGTCAGTTTCTGCCACGCAGCCTCACCAATCCACACGCCCCAGCTTGGACCAAGCCAAAGTGTGGCTTCGGAAATGTTCTTGGCTACTTCAAAAATCTTGTAAGTCATTACCAGGTCCACCGAAAACGGAGCAGCGTCTATGACGCCACGACCCAGCCCCTCGTAGATTTCTGGAAGAGAGAGGGTGACCGGCGTCATTCCGGCCGCCTGTGCCATGCGCGGCATATCGCTGCCCCAAGTCCGTATTTTTTTGCCCTTCAAAACTTCAAGATCAGTCAATGGCTCTTTCGACACCAGCAAGTACGGATTCAGATGATGGAAGAAAAGCGTGCGAACGCCATTCGCCTTCGCCTCGGCGGCCAATGCGGGAACTTCTGCAAGCAGGCGATTCATGAGCACATTGGCCTGCTTGACCGAGTCCATGGCCATTGGAATCGAGTTGGGCGCAGTGTGAAACGGCAATTGGGTCGGGAAGTAAGCCGGAGACATGGCGCCCATCTCCACTGCGCCCTTTTGGATCAGCGACAGGTTTTCGCCCGCTTTTCCCAATGCCTCGGACCAGAAGATTTTTATTTCAACCTCGCCTTCGGTGCGTTTTTTTACCTCGTCCGCATACCACTGGTCAATCTTGGAGCCAGCCGCGGTCGCAGGCCATTGAGAATTGAGCTTCAGGATGGTCTTCGCCGCAGCCAAAGGTGTTGTGAATACCAAGCCGGTCAGCAATGCCGCCAGCAGAGAGCGTCGTAGCGGGTGGTTCATAAGGGTCTCCTTAGTAATTTGTAGATGCCAAAGGTTGGTTGCGCAGCTCTTTTCGGCTGATTTTTCCGGTTGTCGTTAATGGGAAGTTATCAACGAATTCAATTAAACGTGGGAATTTATAGCTGGCGAGATTGGCCTTGACATGGCGGCGCAAATCATCGGCCAGCTCTCTGGATGGCAGGTACCCATCCACAAGACGCACGAATGCCTTCACGATTTGACCTCGATCCGGGTCAGGTATTCCGACCACGCCGGCCTCGGCGACTGCTGGATGCCGGACCAATGTGTCTTCCACCTCCGCCGGTCCAATTCGGTATCCCGCGCTTTTGATCAGGTCGTCGTTGCGGCCGGCATACCAGAAGTATCCATCCGAGTCCACACGGGCATAATCCCCGGTAAGCACCCATTCTCCTAGGTACATGGCCTGCGTGCGTTCAGGCTGATTCCAATAGCCGAGAAACAGCGTGGGGTCGCTTTTGTGCGCTGCAATCTGCCCCGTGGCGCCTGCCGGCAGCGGGTTTCCGTTTTCGTCAATGATGGCGATGCGATGGCCTGGATAGGATTTTCCCATAGAGCCAGGTCGAATTGGATACAGGTGGCGGCAATTTCCGATCAAGTGATTGACTTCTGTCAGGCCGTAAAACTCGTTGATCGGCACCTGCAAGGAGTCTTCGCCCCAAGCCAAAAGCGCGCTTGGGCACGGCTCGCCCCCAGTTCCAATGGCGCGCAAGCGCAGGTGGGGCCACCGGAGACGTGGATTTTCAATCTCCGCCATTCTCTTGAGAGCTGTCGGCGTTAAGAAGGTATGGGTAATCCCATGGCGGGCAATAAATTCGAATGCCCATTCAGCAGAAAACTTGCTTTGGCCGGCAACCACCGTGTGCCCAAAAAACCAGCCGGTCAACTGCACGTTGACGATGCCGGCAATCCACGACCAGTCGGAAGGCGTCCATAAAACCTGTCCGGCTTCACGCATCTGAAGCTCGTAGAACATGGAGACGGAGGCGAGATAACCAAGCAGCAGCCGGTGGGCATGCAGAATGCCTTTCGGCAGCCCGGTGGAGCCCGAGGTGTACAGCAACAAGGCTGGGTCGTTGGCGTTCGTCTCCACTGGCCTATCCAGCGGCGCATGCTCTGCATAGTCTCCAAAATCGACTTCGGTACCTGTCGCCCCTCCGGCAATCACCAAGTGCTTCAGGTTTAGTTCCGCGCCCAGGCCCGCCAATGCGTCCCAAGCCGTGCGTGTCGATACCACGATGCTGGCGCCGCTGTCGCGAATGGCATGGCGCAACGTATCTCGGCCGTACAGCAGCGAAAGCGGTGCGATGACCGCGCCCAGTTTGTAGGCTGCGAGATGGGTCAGTGCGGCCTCCATTCCCTGGGAGGCATAGCAGACCACGACCTGGCCACGCTCCACGCCCAGTGCGCGCAGGAACGCTGCGCAACGACTGGCTTCGCGATCCAGCTCCTCAAAGGTGAGCTGGCGTGCCGGCGAATGCTGTGTGTCGATCAGCGCCACCTGGTTCGCCGCCCCACCCCGTGCATGCCGGCCCACCGCTGCCTCGGACATGTTGAAGCGCTCGGGCACATGCAACTGGAATGGCCGCAGCTGCGATTCCAGCTCGACCGACGGGTTTGGATCCCACCGATTCACATCGGTGACTAACCCGTCAAAGTACTGATCTGCCTCGTTGGCGCCCATCTGCCCCTCCCTTGGACTGTTCCATCCCTGCATGGCACCCCATGCAATTGACAACAGTGTCATGGTCCCGCAGAATCATCATCGAAGCAAACGATATTTTTCGTTCAAACTCAATCGATTTGTTCGATGAATGGATGCCGATGACTTTGAAGCAACTAGAGGCGGTGTACTGGGTGGTCCGGCTCGGCACCTTCGCCAAGGCGGCTGACAAGTTGCACACTACTCAATCAACGGTTTCATCGCGAATTCAGGAGCTTGAGACCAGCCTCGGGACCCCTCTTCTGGATCGCGGAAAGCATCTCTCGCAGCCGACCGCAAAGGGGCGTGAGCTGATCGATCTCGCCGAACGCATGCTTGGAATTGCCGCGCAGATTCGCGCCACGGTGGGGGATCCGCGTGCGCTGTCGGGCGTGATCCGCGTCGGGATTGCCGAATTCATTGCCCACGCCTGGCTGCCGGAATGGGTCGTTACCGCCAATGAGCGGTACCCTGGGGTGCGGCTGGAGATGGACGTCGATCTGACTCGCGGGCTGATCGAAAAACTGGGCAGCGGCCAAATCGACTTGGCTTTGCTCCCAGGCCCGCTGAAGGATCCTGGCGTCAAGCAGACTTCATTGGGCGGCGTGCAGTTCGCGTGGATGGCCAGTCCCACTCTTGGCGTACCCGCTGGCCCCATTCGCGGAACGGATTTCCAGGGCTTTCCCGTGTTGCTGCTGTCGAACAAGTCTAATCTGCATGTCATCCTGGAAGCTTGGTTCGAAAGCAACGGCGTGGCCATACGCCGGATCAACCGCTGCAACAGCCTTGCGACACTGGCATCGCTGGCGACCGCAGGGCTTGGGATTGCTTATCTCCCTCTGGAGAATCACCGCGCCGACCTCCAATCGGGGCGCCTCCAACTCGTTGATGCGCAACCGAAAATCGCACCCCTGGAGTACGTTGCCGCCCACCGCAACGCAAGGGTGGAACCCCTCATCCCTCTGCTCGCGCAACTGGCCGTCGAGACCAGTACGTTTCCTCGAACAGAGTCGCTTTGAAAAGAAATGCAGTCGAGACGGAGGGGGTGAAAACCGCTCCAGAACTTGCAGCTGGCGAACGCCTCGCCACAAGACACCGACCCGGCGCCCTTCGCGCGCCAAGCTGCTTCAGCTGCGCGCCTCCGCTGAAACGAACAAGCCGCTAACCGCCTCGCGCAGCCGATTCTTCTGCACCTTGCCCATGGTGTTGCGCGGCAGTTCGGGCACCAGCACGCAGTGCTTGGGAATCTTGTAGTTCGCCAGTTGGGCCTTGAGGGCGGCCAACAACTGCTCGGGTTCGGGCCGGGTACCGGCGCGCGGCACCACCACCGCCACACCGACCTCGCCGAAATCCGGGTGCGGCACGCCGACGACGGCGCTCTCCTGCACACCGGCAAGTTCGTTGAGCACGCCCTCGACTTCCGCCGGATAGACGTTGAAGCCGCCGCTGATGATGAGGTCCTTGCTGCGTCCCACGATGTGCACGTAGCCGCGCGCATCGACCCGGCCCACGTCGCCGGTGCGGAACCACCCGTCGGTGGTGAATTCCTGCGCGGTCTTCTCCGGCATGCGCCAGTAGCCGCCAAATACGCTCGCGCCGCGCACCTGGATGCCGCCGACTTCGCCGGCGCGCAGGCTCTGGTCCTGGGCATCGGCCACCCGCAAATCCACCCCCGGCAGCGGGAAACCTACCGTTGCGCCGCGCCGCTCGCTCTGGCCGCCAAAGCGCGCGTCAGGTCCATAGGGGTTGGAGGTAAGCATGGTGGTTTCGCTCATGCCGTAGCGCTCCAATATCGTGTGGCCGGTGCGCTCCTGCCAGGCGCGGAAGGTTTCTATCAAGAGCGGCGCCGAGCCGGAGATAAAGAGCCGCATGGGCGCAGCCGCTGCGCGGTTCAAGCCCGGCTCAGCCAGCATGCGCCCATACAACGTAGGCACGCCCATGAACACCGTCGCATGCGGCAAGGCGGCCACCACGGCAGCGGGGTCGAATCTGGCAAACCACAGCATCTTGCTGGCGCCCAGCAGTGCGGCGTGGATGGCGACAAACAGCCCATGCACATGGAAGATGGGCAGCGCATGGATCAGCACGTCGTCCTGGCGCCAGCCCCAGTAATCTTTGAGCGTGGTGGCGTTGGCCAGCAGGTTGCCGTGCGTCAGCATCGCCCCCTTGCTGCGACCCGTGGTGCCGCTGGTGTAGACGATGGCGGCGAGCGCATCGGCGCCGCAGAACGCTGGAGTGTGCGTGTCGGCATGGTGGGCCGCGCGCTCCAGCAGGCTTCCGCTGCGCGCATCGCTCAGCGTGTAGACCGCCTGCGTGCCGGCCTGAAACGCGATTTTGGACACCCATCCGAAAGCAGCTGGCGTGCACACCACCACGGCCGGCTCGGCGTCGCGCACGAAGTAGGCGACCTCGGCACTGCGGTAGGCGGTATTGAGCGGCAAGAACACCAGCCCCGCGCGCAGGGTGGCCAGGTACAGCGCCACGGCTTCCACCGATTTTTCTACCTGCACCGCCACGCGGGCGCCCATCGGGAGCTGGAGCGACGCCAACAAATTGGCGATGCGCGCGCTGGCTTTGTCCAGGTCGGCCCAGGTGTAGTACTGCGTGCTGCCATCGGCGCCAATCGACTCGACGGCAGTCGCGTCCAGGTCGGCTGGGAAGGCAGCGCGCAGGGCGACAAAGAGGTTCTGGTTGGCAGGCACGGCGAATCCAACAATCAAAAATGGGGCGCACGCTTGGCGAGAAAGGCCTCAATGCCCTCGCGATGCTCGGGGCTGTCGGCGTACTGGTAGGCCTTCTCCACTATGCTTTCCATAGCTGCTTGCGCATACCCCGCAAGCGTGGACGGCGATTTTAAGGCTCGAAGCGTCTGTTTGTTCAGGCGCGCGGCCTGCGGCGCGAGGGCGACGATGCGGCTGGCGCTGGCCAGTGCCTCTGCAGCGAGGTTCCCGTCCGCCACCACGCGCGAGACAAAGCCGCAGGACTGCATTTGGAGGGCTGAAAACACCGCGGCTTCCAGGAGCATCTGGCGCGCCACCGTCTCGCCCACCGCGCCGGCCACCAGCTGCGCCTCGCGTGGCGCCATGGGAAACCCCAGCCGCGCAATGGGCGCGCCAAACCGGGCCGAAGCGCTGGCGATGCGAATGTCGCAACAACTGGCGATCTCCACGCCCGCCCCCATGCAGGCGCCACAGATGCCGGCAACAACGGGAACGTCGCAGGCCTGCATGGCGGCAAGCGCGCCCCAGACTTCGGTTTCATGAAAGTCGCGCAATGCCGCGTCATCGAAGCGAAATGCCGGATATTCCGAAATGTCGCCGCCTGCACAGAAGGCGACTCCCTCCCCCTGCACCAACACGCAGCGCGCGCTGGCGTCGGCGTTGATTTGCTCAAACACTGTTTTCAAGTCGCGCCACATGGCGCGCGACATGGCATTCAGACGGCCCGGGTTGTGGATGACGACGCACCGGCCGCCAGCGATGGCGTCCAGCGGCTCCAAGCGGATGTGGCCTTGTTCCATGCGTGGCTCGCTTTGCGTCAGCCGGCAGCAGCCAACTTTTCGACTTCGCGCGACGCGGCAATCTTGCCCTCGGCCAGCTGGCTGCGGTGCTTGTCGATGCGCTTGAGGTCGTAGAGGTAATTGACCATCAGGCCGTACGACTGCTTGTGCCCCTTGGCCGAGCGGTCGCCCGCCCAGTTGATGCGCTCGACGCGCGCGCCGTTGCCCAGGTGAAAGCGCGCCACCGGATCCACCGGGCGGCCATCGACCATTTCCAGCGCCAGGTAGCGCGCAGCACATTGCTGCAACCACAGGGCCACGGGGGCGCGGGCCGGCAGCACGCTGCTTTGCTCGGCGGCGGCCAGCAAGGCGGCGCTCGCGAGCGCTTCGGGCCCCTCGAGTGCGAGCGCGGTGGCCAGCTCGCTGCGGCGCTTGTCGTCCAGGCGTTCCAGGGCCTCGGCCGCATGCTTGGCCAGCCAGGCGCGAAAGCCGGGAATCGGCGAGAGCGTGGCGAATTGGCGCAGACGCGGGAACTCTGCGCTGAGTGTTTCGGCCACGGTCTTGATGAGCGAATCGCCAAAGCTCACGCCGCGCAGCCCGGTCTGCGTGCTGCTGATGGAATAGAAGATCGCTGTCGTCGCGCGGTCGGGAGCGACCTGCACCGCGCTCTCGTCCAGCAGGGGGGCAATGCTGTCCGAAATGCGGTCCACCAGCGCGACCTCGACGAAGATGAGCGGCTCCGTCGGAAGGCTGGGGTGAAAGAAGCCATAGCACCGCCGATCGCCCGCCAGCCGGTTTTTCAGGTCGGCCCAGCTGCGGATGTCGTGCACGGCTTCATATTTGATGAGCTTTTCAATCAGGGACGCCGGCGAATCCCAGGACAGTCGGCGCAGCTGCAGAAACGCGACGTCGAACCAGGTCGAGAACAGCTGCTCCAGCTCGGCATCGAGCGCCAGCAGGCGTTTGTCGGTCTTGAGGGGTTTGAGCAGCTCGGCGCGCAGGTCGATGAGAAATTGCATGCCGTCCGGAAAGGCCGAAAAGCGCTGCAGCAGCCGGGTGCGCGGCGAGGTCATGGCCTTGCGCAGCGCGATCTCCGCCTGGGCCTCTTCGGGTGTGCCTGCGGCGGCCTCATAGCGCTCGCGCGCCGCCTTGAAACGCGAGGCGTCGGGCGCGAACTGCTCGCACAGCAGAAGCCAGAAATCGCGCCGCTCGCCGGGTTCGGCCGCCGCGTACCAGGTGGCCACAGCCTGAGCACGGCGCCCTCCCTCGACCTCGCTGACGCGGGGAGCGATGACATCCTGCAGTTCGATGAGCAGCTTTCGCAAGGCGCGCGGCGACAGGCATTCCTCACCGCGGCGCAGCGTGGCCTGCAGCCGCTCATGCGTGCTGCGTTCGACGGCAGGCACGGGGGCTGCAGCTGCTGCGTCCTCGGACGCCGGGCGCGCGCTGGTCAGCAGCGCCACGCTGCGCGCAATCCAGTCGGGAACATGGTTCATGGGCTTGATCGGGCAATAGGTGGTACCGGCGCACGCTGCCTCACCCAGCCGGAGCGCGCGCACCGCAAGCGCACATTATTCCGGCAATTGCCGGCACCACGCGCGAAACCGACCACCCGCCGATCAAGCGCTACCCGGCCTTCGTTGGCGGCAGGCCCAAACTCTTGCGCACGCCGTCGTTGATGATGCGCAGCTCCGCCAGACTGCTTTCGATGTGGTTGCGCTTTTGTTCGAGCTCGGCAATCGCGGTGTCGGTGCGCTCGAGCACGTAGCGCAGCTGCTGCTGTCGGCCTTCTCCGGCCTGTCCGTACATGTCCAGGTACTGCTTGATCTCGGCCAGCGACGAACCGATGGCCTTGGCCCGCAGGATCAACACCAGACGCGCGCGGTCGCGGCGGCTGTAGACCCGCGTTCCGTTGATGCGCCGAGGGCTCAGCAAACCTTTGTCTTCGTAGAACCGCAGGGTGCGCGGCGTGACGTCAAAGGCCCTGCACAGCTCGGTCACGCCGAACAGCTCGGAGTTCGCGTCGTCAGAAAAATGATCGGCCAGCACCTGGCGCGCTGCCTCGTTGGCCGCTGCCTGGCGCTCGCCCGCGCTGGATGAGCGCCCGGGCATGCTCAGATGACCCGCTGCAGCTTCATGGCGATGCTCATGTCGCCGCTGACCTTGAATTTGCCGCCCATGAAGCCAGTGACCGGGTCGAGCTGGCCGGTGAGCAGCTTGTTCAGGTTCTCCAGCGTGATTTCTACCGTGCAGTCGGCCGCGCCGTCGTCGTTGCTGACGGTGTTGGGGCTGGATGCGCCGTCGATGAGGATCTGTCCGTCGGCGCCGCAATCGAACTTGAGAACGGCGCCTAGCCCGCTGTTATCGCCCACTTTGGTGCGGATGGCGTCGGTGCATTCCTGGATGTTCATGGTTGTCCTTGCAGGTTGGTAATTGGTGCCGTGCATCATAAGAAAATTTGCTGCCTATTACCAAAGGGAAAATACCTATAAGAAACCTTGTTGACGTTAACGTCACGTTCGCCTCTAATGGGGCATCTCCTCGTTCCGCAGCTCGCAGCTCGCCATGAATCCGACCACGCCCTTGCCCACAGTCCACACCGGCCACGCAGGCCACTACGACAGCGTCTTTCGTTCCGGCCTGTTTGCAGGCCGCACCCTCTGGGTCACGGGCGGCGGCAGCGGCATTGGCCGCTGCACCGCACACGAGCTGGCCTCGCTGGGCGCGCGCGTCGTCATCAGCGGGCGCACCGCCGAAAAACTGGACCGTGTCGCCCAGGAAATCCGCGAGGACGGCGGCCTGTGCGAGACCATTGCCTTCGACATCCGCGACGAAGACGCCGTGAAGGTCGCCGTGGCCAGCACGGTGGCGCGCCTGGGGCCTGTTCATGGCCTGGTCAACAACGCAGGCGGCCAGTTCCCGGCGCCGCTGCAGGCCATCAGCAAGCGCGGCTTCGAAGCGGTGGTCAGCAATAACCTTACCGGCGGCTTTTTGATGATGCGCGAAGTGTTTCTGCAAAGCATGCAGGAGCATGGCGGCGCAATCGTCAACATGACGGCCGACTTTCGCAACGGCATGCCGGGCATGGCCCACTCGGGCGCTGCGCGCTCGGGCATGAGCAACCTGACCATGAGCGCGGCTTTTGAGTGGGCCAGCAGCGGCGTGCGTGTCAACGCGGTGGCCCCGGGCTGGGTGGCCTCCTCCGGCATGGACAGCTACGGGGGCGCTGTGAAAGCCCTGATCCCGAAGCTGCGCGAACACGTACCGCTGCGCCGCCTGGCAACCGAGGCAGAAATCAGCGCCGCCATCGTCTTCCTGCTCAGCCCCGGCGCCGCCTTCATCACCGGCATCACGCTGCAGATCGACGGCGCCGCCTCACTGGGTGCACCGCTTTTCCCCATCATGGAACACCAGCGGTCGCAGCCCTTTGAAGGCTTTCACCGCGCAAAGGCGCCGGAGGTGCTCAAGCCATGACTGCGATCCGTTCGATGATCGACGCGAACAGCGACGCCTTTCGCCGCAATGCCGAACGCATGGCCGAGCGTCTGGCCCTGGTGCAAGGCCTGCAGGGCAAGGTGGTGGCCGAGTCGGCCTCGAAACGCGAAAAATTCGAAAAAAAGGGCCAACTGCTTCCGCGTGAGCGCGTGGCCCGCCTGCTCGACCGGGGCAGCAGCTTCCTGGAACTCTCGGCCCTGGCGGGGCTGGGCATGCACGACGACGACGGCAAGAAGGCCGTGCTGGGTGGCGGCTCCATCGTCGGCATCGGCCAGGTGGCGGGCAAGCGCGTGCTGATTTCCGCCAGCGACAGCGCCGTCAAGGGCGGCACCGTGGCGCCCATGGGCCTCAAGAAGGGGCTGCGTGCCCAGGCGATTGCACTGCAGAACAAGCTGCCGCTGATTGCGCTGGTCGAATCGGGCGGCGCCAACCTGATGTACCAGGCCGACATTTTTGTCGATGGCGGGCGCAGCTTTGCCAACCAGGCACGCTTGTCAGCCGCCGGTATTCCGCAAATTGCCGTGGTGCACGGGTCATCGACGGCCGGCGGCGCCTACCTGCCCGGCCTGTCCGACTATGTGGTGCTGGTGAAAGACCGCTCCAGCATCTACCTGGCGGGCCCGCCCCTGGTGAAGGCCGCCATTGGCGAAGACACCACCGACGAGGAACTGGGCGGCAGCGACCTGCACGCCAGCGTGACCGGCCTGGGCGAATACCTGGCCGAGAACGATGCCCACGCCATCGCCCTGGCACGCGATCTGATGGACCACCTGCCCTGGGACGAAGCAGGCGGCCCGAATACCACTGCGCGCGCGCCGCTGTACGACGCTGCCGAACTGATGGGCATTGTGCCTGCCGACGAACGTGAACCGTACGACGCCCGCGAGATCATTGCCCGCATCGTCGATGGCTCGCACTTTCTGGAATTCAAGGCCAGCTTCGACCGCGACACCCTGTGCGGCCATGCCCGCATCGACGGCCACCGCGTGGGCATCATCGCCAACAACGGCCCGATCCAGCCCACGGGTTCGGTGAAGGCCGCGCAGTTCATCCAGCTGTGCGACCAGAGCGGCACGCCGCTGGTGTTTTTGCAGAACACCACGGGCTACATGGTGGGCACGGCGGCCGAGCGGGCGGGTGCCATCAAGCACGGCAGCAAGATGATCCAGGCCGTGGCGAATGCGCGGGTACCCAAATTCACCATCGTGGTCGGCGGCTCGTTTGGTGCCGGCAACTACGGCATGTGCGGGCGCGGGTTTGATCCGGACTTCATCTTCACCTGGCCTACCGCGCGCACTGCCGTCATGGGCGGCGCGCAGGCGGCCATGGTCATGGAAATGATCAGCCGCGGCAAGTTGGAGCGCGCTGGCGTGCCGATGAACGAGCAGGCCGAGGCCGGTATCCAGGCCATGAGCGACCAGCTCAGGCGGCGCCTGGATGCCGAGTCGGACGTGCTGTTCGGCACCGCCCGCCTGTGGGACGACGGAATCATCGACCCGCGCGACACCCGCAGCGTGCTGGCGCAATGCCTGGCCATGGCGCACGACGCCCGCGCGCGCGCGCTGCGCCCCAACACCTTTGGCGTGGCGCGCTTCTAAGCCCATCGCGCTCCCACAATTTTTTCTGGAGAGAACCCCATGCAATTCACCCCCGAGCACGAGCAGATTGCCGACACCGTGCGCAAGTTTGTCGCCAACGAGATCAACCCCTTCACGGCCGAATGGGAAAAGGCCGGCATCTTCCCCGCACGCGCGCTCTTCAAGAAGATGGGCGACCTGGGCCTGCTGGGCATCAAGTACCCCACCGAATTTGGCGGCATGGGGCTGGACTTCAGCTACTCCATGGTGATGGCCGAGGCCCTGGGCGATTGCAACGTGGGCGGCGTGCCCATGGCCATTGGCGTGCAGACGGACATGTGCACCCCGGCGCTGGCGCGCTTTGGCTCGGACGAGCTGCGCAAGGAGTTTCTGGCCCCCGCCATTGCCGGTGACATGGTGGGCTGCATCGGCGTGAGCGAGGTCACCGGCGGCTCGGACGTGGCAGCGCTCAAGACCACGGCGCGCAAGGACGGTGGCGACTATGTCATCAATGGCTCCAAGATGTGGATCACCAACGGCATGCAGGCCGACTGGTGCTGCCTGCTGGCCAACACCTCGGACGGCCCGGTGCACAAGAACAAGTCGCTCATCATGGTGCCCATGGATGCGCCCGGCATCACACGCCAGAAGATCGAGAAGATCGGCATGCATTCGAGCGACACGGCACAGCTGTTCTTTGACAACGTGCGCGTACCCCAGCGCAACCTCATTGGACAGGAAGGCGCGGGCTTCATGTTCCAGATGCTGCAGTTCCAGGAAGAGCGCCTGTACGGCGCCGCCAGCAGTCTGCGTTCACTCGACAACCTCATCAACCTGACCATCGAATACACCCGCCAGCGGCACACCTTTGGCCAGCCCATCCTGAACAACCAGGTGGTGCATTTCCGTCTGGCCGAGCTGCGCACCGAGGTGGAGTGCCTGCGCGCGCTGACCTACCGTGCGGTGGAATCCTACGTGGCGGGCAAGGACGTCACCAAACTCGCCTCCATGGCCAAGCTCAAGGCCGGGCGTCTCTCGCGCGAAGTCACCGACAGCTGCCTGCAGTACTGGGGCGGCATGGGTTTTACGGCCGACAACCCCATCTCGCAGGCCTACCGCGACAGCCGACTCATCTCCATCGGCGGCGGTGCCGACGAGATCATGCTGGGCATCATCTGCAAGCTCGAAGGCACCTTACCTGGCAAGCAGCGCTGAACGGTAGATTGCTATGAATTTTGAAGCTATCACCGCAATCACCACGGGCGCGGTGCTCGAAATAACCCTCAATCGCCCCGAGGTGCGCAACGCCATGTCTTTGGCCATGGTGGGTGAGTTGCGCCAAGCGCTTGCGCAGGCCGAAAGCACGGCGGGCAGCGCACAGGCCATCCGCGTGGTGGTGCTGCGCGGTGCGGGCGGGCATTTCTGCGCCGGGGGCGACCTCAAGGACATGGCAGCGGCCCGCATGCGCGCCGTGCAGAACGCGGGCGACGCTGCCGATCCCATTGCCCATGTGAACGCCGAATTTGGCCACCTCTGCGCGGCGTTTGCCAACACCCCGCTGGCCGTGGTGGTGGTGCTGGAGGGCACGGTGATGGGCGGCGGCTTTGGGCTGGCCTGTGTGGCCGATGTGGCGATTGCCACTGAGACCGCCCGCTTCCGACTGCCCGAAACGTCGCTCGGCGTGGTGCCCGCGCAGATTGCACCTTTTCTCGTCGAACGGCTGGGCTACTCGCAGGCCAAGCGCCTGGCCGTGACCGGCGGGCGGCTCGATGCGACCGAGGCTTTGGCCGTGGGCCTGGTGCACCAGCAGGTGGCGACAGGCGAAGTGGATGCCGCAGTGCAAGCCGTGCTGGCCGACATCCTGGCCTGCGCGCCCGGGGCCCTGGCAGCCACCAAGGCGCTGATGGCCAAGGCCCGCTGGAGCGCTCCCGCCGATTTGGTGAACGAAGCCGCCGCCATCTTCTCGCGCGCCGTGCAGGGCCCCGAGGGCCAGGAAGGTACGAGCGCATTTCTGCAGAAACGCAAACCAAACTGGGTTCCGGCATGAGTTTTTCCAAAATACTGATTGCAAACCGGGGTGACCAGCCGCACAGCGGCGCAGCGGCGAAGCCACATTGCCTGGTGCGCGCAGCGCACGCAGGCGGTTTTTCCGCGATAGGGGCACAGCATGTTTAAGAAGATCCTCATTGCGAATCGCGGTGACCAGCCGCGCAGCGGCGCAGCGGCGCAGCGGCGAAGCCACATTGCCTGGTGCGCGCAGCGCACACAGGCGGTTTCTCCGCGATAGGGGCACGACATGTTTAAGAAGATCCTCATTGCGAATCGCGGAGAAATCGCCTGCCGGGTCATCCGCACAGCCCGCGCACTCGGCTACCGCACCGTCGCCGTGTATTCCGACGCCGATGCCCAGGCCCCCCACGTAGCGCTGGCCGATGAGGCCGTGCGCATCGGCCCGGCGCCAGCGGCCGAGTCCTACCTGAAATTCGACGCCATCCTCGGCGCCTGCCGGGCTACGGGTGCCGATGCGCTGCACCCCGGTTATGGCTTTCTGAGCGAAAACGCCGCCTTTGCGCAGGCGTGTTCTGACGCCGGGGTGCTGTTCATCGGCCCGCCCCCCTCGGCGATTGAAGCCATGGGCGACAAGGCCCTGGCCAAGCAACGCATGATCGAGGCCGGTGTGCCCTGCGCGCCAGGCTACCTGGGCCAGGACCAGAGCGATGCCACGCTGGTCGCAGAGGCCCAGAAGCTGGGCTACCCCTTGCTGGTCAAGGCCGTGGCAGGCGGCGGCGGGCGCGGTATGCGCCTGGTGCGCCAAGAGGGCGAGCTGCAAGCCGGTATTGAAGGCGCCCGGCGCGAAGCCACCAGCGCATTTGGCGACGGCACGCTGATGCTCGAACGCCTGATTGAAGGCGGCCGCCACATCGAAATCCAGGTCTTTGCCGACGCGCACGGCAACGCCGTGCACCTGGGCGAGCGTGACTGCACTGCGCAGCGCCGCCGCCAGAAAGTGATCGAGGAAGCGCCCTCCCCCATCGTCTCGCCGCAGATGCGCGCGCAGATGGGCGCAGACGCCGTGGCTGCCGCCCTGGCCGTGGGCTACCGGGGTGCGGGCACGGTGGAGTTCATCGTGGACAGCGAGAACCGCCACTACTTTCTGGAAATGAACACCCGCCTGCAGGTGGAGCACCCGGTGACCGAATGCATCACCGGCCTGGATCTGGTGGAGTGGCAGCTGCGCGTGGCCGCGGGCGAGCCCCTGCCGCTGCAGCAGCAGGACATTCAACTGAGCGGCCACGCGATTGAGGTACGACTCTACGCCGAGGACCCCTACAACGACTTTGCGCCACAGACCGGCCCGGTGCAGTTCTGGCGCCCAGAGCTGGCCCTGACAGGCCGCGCGCGGGGGCAATGTGCTTTTGGCGAGGTACGCATCGACGCGGGCATCCAGGAGGGTGGCGAGATCACCCCTTGGTACGACCCCATGGTGGCCAAGCTGATCGCCCACGGCCGCGACCGCAGTGACGCCATCCGCCGCCTGATGGCCGCGCTGGAAGACAGCCCGCTGCTGGGGGTGCAGAGCAACGCGCGCTTTCTGCGCGACCTGCTGGACCACCCCCAGTTCCGCGCAGCGCGCATGCACACCGCCACCATCGACCAGTGGATGCAGGACGGCGAGCCACTGCTGCAAGCGCCACAAGCAGATGCCGCTACCTGGGCCCTGGCCGCCGCAGCACTGGCAGCACAAACGTCGGGCGCCTTCCGGCCGGGCAGCGTGGCCGCCTGGAGCACCACGCTGAGCCTGCAAGGCACGGCAGAAAGCCAGGCCGTACGCATCCGCCCCCACGGCACGCAGGTGACCGTGGAACTGGCCGGTGGCGAAGCCTTCGACTTTGAGCACATCGCCTTGCAAGACCACTGCCTGCACTACCGCCAGCGTGGCATGCAGCGGCGGGCTCTGTGTTTGCTACAAGATGGCCGGGTGACGCTGACAGCAGGCGCTGCGGTGTTTGTCTTTGAAGAAAAGTCGCCCTTTCCGCAGACCGATCAGGCCCTCGACCCGCGCAAATTGCGCTCCCCCGTGGCGGGCACCGTCTGCGCCATCTCCGTCGCCGTGGGCGACCAGATCAAGGCAGGCCAGCCCCTGCTTTGCGTAGAGGCCATGAAGATGGAAATGTGGCTCAGCGCCCGGGCGGACGGCACCGTCACCGCCCTGCACACCACGCTCAAAGACAGCGTGGCTGCAGGCAGCGTGCTGGCAGAACTTGAACTCACCAACGAAGAGACCACGCCATGAGCAACAACAAAGCCATCCTGACCTGCGCCCTCACCGGCGTGCTGACCAATCCCCAGCAGCACCCTGTTCCCGTCACGCCCGAGCAGATGGCCGCGCAGGCGCGCCAGGCGTTCGATGCCGGTGCGTCCATCATGCATGTGCACATCCGCTCCCAGCAGGAAGGCATGGGCCACATGCCCAGCTGGGACCCGGATGTGGCGCAGGAAGTGGTGGACGCCATCCGCCAGGCCTGCCCCGGCGTCATCATCAACCTGACCACGGGCGTCATCGGCAAGGACATCAGCGGGCCGCTCGACTGCATCCGCCGCGTGCGCCCCGAGATTGCCGCCTGCAACGCCGGCAGCCTGAACTACCTCAAGCTCAAGGAAGACGGCAGCTGGGCCTGGCCGCCCATGGTGTTCGACAACCCGGTGGCCAAGGTGCAGCAGTTCCTCGACGTGATGCAGGAATGCGGCACGCACCCCGAGTTCGAGTGCTTCGACGTGGGCATCGTGCGCTCGACCACCATGTACATCAAGAACGGCATGCTCAAACCCGAGATGGGGCGCCCCGAATACAACCTGGTGATGGGCGTGGCCTCGGGCATGCCCTGCGATGCGCGGCTACTGGAGCTGCTGCCCGAGTGGATGGCCCCCGGCGCCGTGTGGCAGGCCACGCTGATCGGCCGCCAGGAGATCTGGCCCGTGCACCAGAAAACCGCCGACCTGGGCGGCATGCTGCGCACGGGCCTTGAAGACACGTTCTACCTGCCGGACGGCGGCCGCGCCAGCGGCAACGGCCCGCTGATCGAAGCCTTGGCGCAATGCGCGCGCAATGCGGGCCGCGATATCGCCTCGCCCGCCGAGGCACGGCAGATGCTGGGGCTGAAGGCCTGACAGCGCCGTCCAGGCCAAGGCCCCACAGAAGGGCCTGGCCCTGCGCGGCACTGCCGCAGCGGATTCCCACAAGAACGCGGAGACAAACGCATGTCCATCACCTACGCCCGAAACGCCCCCCTGGCACCCAGCGACAGCCGGTTTGTCAGCATCCCTGAGCGCCTGATGCGGACGGCGGCACGCCAACCCACCCAAGCTGCGTACCACGTGCGCGATGCCGCTGGCTGGCAGCCGACGTCGTGGGAAGCCTATGCCGCGCAAGTACGCCAGGCGGCCCGCGCCCTGGTCGCGCTGGGCGTGCAGCCGGGCGATGCCGTGTGCATCCTGGGCTTCAACCGGCCGGAATGGACCACCATGGACCTGGCCGCCATGATGGTGGGCGGCGTGGCTGCCGGCATCTACTGGAGCAGCGCCGCCAACGAAATCGCCTACATCGTCGAACACAGCGGTTGCACGGTACTGCTGGTGGAAAACGCGCAGCAATGGCAGAAGGCGGCGTGCGAACCGCAGGCACTGGCCCGCCTGCGCGCCACAGTGATGATGCGCAGGGCCCCGACCGAAGCCCCGGCGCAGGCGCCCGCAGGCGTCAGCCCGCCAATGACCTGGGAGGCCTTCATGGCGCTGGGCGCCGGTATGGAGCACGATGCCGAAGTGCAGCGGCGCCTGGACGCCATCCAGGAGAGCGATATCGGCACGTTGATCTACACCTCGGGCACCACAGGCCACCCCAAGGCCGTGGAGTTGAGCCATGCGAACCTGAGCTGGACCTCCGCCGGGCTCTCGGCCGCGTTCGCAGTCACGCCGCAAGACCGTTTGATTTCCTACCTGCCGCTGGCCCATGTGGCCGAGCAGATGGGCGCCATCTGCAACCATGTGCTGGCGGGCTACCAGATTTACTTCGCCCGATCGCTGGAAACCCTGGGTGAGCATTTGCAGGAAGTGCATCCCACCATCTTCTTTGGTGTGCCCCGTGTCTGGGAAAAGATGCAGGCAGCCATTGCCACCAAACTGAATGCCGCAACCGGCCCCAAGGCCGCCCTGGCCCACTGGGCACTGCGTGCCGGGCGCGACTGGCATGCCAAAGCGCTTCAAGGCCAGGAACCCGGTGCCTGGCTGGACATGAAAAAGCGGTTGGCCGGCAAGTTGGTGCACAAGAAGGTGCAAAAGGCACTGGGTTTTGACCAGGCGCGCATCCTGCTCTCGGGCGCAGCGCCCATCGCCGTGGAGAACCTGCAGTTCTTCACCAGCCTGGATTTGCTCATTGGCGAGGTCTATGGCCAGTCGGAAGACAGCGGCCCCACCGCCATCAGCCTGCCGGGCTTCATCCGCATCGGTGCCGCCGGCAAGCCCCTGCCCGGCGTACAGGTGCACATTGCCGAAGACGGAGAAATCCTGGTCAAGGGGCCCAATGTGTTCATGGGCTACAAAGGCCGCCCCGAAGCCACAGCCGAGACCCTGCAGGACGGCTGGCTGCACAGCGGCGACCTGGGCCGCATCGACGAAGACGGCTTCATCTACGTGACCGGCCGCAAGAAAGACCTGCTCATCACCTC
>JAMLIT010000028.1 GCA_023954035.1 Burkholderiaceae bacterium
CTGCGCAAGGGGCTGACGATGCCAGCGCACCCGAGCGACTGGCGCACACCCTCAAGTCGGTGGCGGGCAGCATGGGCGCGCGGGGTGTGCAGTCTGCAGCGGCGGCACTGGAAGGCGCCTGCCGAAAAGGCGAATCAGCCCTGTGCATCGATGCCTTGCTGGACAAGGTGGCCATTGAACTGGCCCCGGTACTCGAAGGCCTGGCCGCGCTGCTGACGCCCCCCGTGGCTGCTGCGCCCCCCGCTGCACACCCTGCCGAGCCAGCGCAGCTGCGTGCATTGCTCAAGGAACTGGAAGCCCTGCTGACTGCGGGCGATTCCGGCTCACAGGATTGGATGGCGGCGCATTCCGGGCAGTTGCAGGCCGCCTGCCCGCAAGCCCATCAGGCCATTGCCGATGCGGTCGAAAATTTTGATTTCGAAGCCGCGCTGGCCCTGCTGCAGGAGGCCTGCCTGACGCCGTAGGTCAGCGGCTGCGGGCCACAAAGGCATTGCGCCCCGCACCCTTGGCCTCGTACAGGGCCGCGTCTGCCAGGTCCACCAGGGCCTGTGCGGGTTCGTCGGCCTGGGGTATGGCGGTGGACACTCCCAGGCTGATGGTGACATGCCTGTGCGTGGATGATTGGGCGTGCTCCAGGCCTAGCGCCTCGATGGCTGCACGCATCTTTTCGGCCAGGCGGCTAGCGCCAATGTGGTCGGTGGATGGCAGCAGGCAGCCAAACTCCTCGCCGCCGCAGCGCGCCACCAGGTCGGTGGGCCGTGTCACGCACGCGGCCAAGGCACGGGCCACCTCCATCAGGCATTGGTCGCCTCCGGGGTGACCGTAATGGTCGTTGTAGGCCTTGAAATGGTCAATGTCGACGGCAATGAGCGACACCGGTGTTTTTGTGCGCGCAGCGCGCTGCCACTCCTGGACGAGGCTGTCGTCAAAGCGACGCCGGTTGCTGATGCCGGTGAGGTGGTCTTGCGTGGTCAGCTGTTCGAGCAGGTCGCGGCTGCGCTTGAGCTCGATGTGGTTGCGCACCCGGGCCTGCACGATGGACGGGCGAATGGGCTTGACGATGTAGTCGATCGCGCCCAGCGACAGGCCCCGGGCCTCGTCCTCCTCGTCATCGCGCGACGAGACAAATAGCACTGGAATGCGGGCCGTGACCGGGTTCTGCTTGAGCCGGGCGCACACCTCGTAGCCATCCATGCCGGGCATCATCACGTCGAGCAAAATCAGGTCGGGCGGCTCGGCTGCCGTGGCCAGTGCCAGGGCGCGCTCGCCATTGATCGCTACCTTGACCCGGTAGTCCTGTTTGAGCACCGCCGAAATCACCTGCAGGTTCTCGGGAGAATCATCCACCACCAGAATGTTTGCCTGTGCGTGCATCAGCGGCCCCATGTTGCGTTGACGGGCGGTAAAAACGTTACCGAATGTAGGTGCTGCCAAAAAGCATAGGCCCTTTCGGAAGAGTCGACACCGCAAACCCACGCTCAACTGCGCTGGATCAAAGCAGGGAACATTCCGTTCGCCCTTCCATGCTTTTAGCGCATAGGGCCAAGTGGATCCCAAGGAGCCTCGCGCAGGCAACCGGTGATCTTTCAGACGCGAAAGCCCCTCCTGGCTGTACAGCTCAATTTGATTAAGCAGCGCCGATTCGCGGCAGCTAGCAGAAGTCATCCGGGCTATACCCAGCCCACGGCCCCGAGCAAGGCGCCCGCAGCCAGCAGCCACAGCAGGTGCAGCCGGGTGCGCCAGACCAGCAGGCCGCAGACAAGGCTCAGCAGCCACAGTGGCCAGTCGGTGGCTGCCACGCCGTGCGCGCGTCCCAGCACCCAGGCAGTGGCGCACACCAGTCCGACCACGATGGGCGCCATGCCCTGGCGAAAGGCGCGGACGCTGCGGCGCTGGCGGTTGCGGTGGGCCCAGCGCGTGGCCAGCAGGGTGAGTGTCGTGCTGGGCAGCATGATGCCCAGCATGCACACGGCGGCGCCCATCAGCGCCCAGGCCCAGGTGGCTGCGGCGCTGCTGCCGGCCTGCGCTGCCGCGTTCAGCCCCACATTCCAGCCGAGCAGTGCGATGAACAACACATTGGGGCCGGGAGCCGCCTGCGCGAGTGCAATGCTGGCGCCAAACTGGGGGTCGCTGATCCAGCCATGCTCCGCCACCAGGATGCGGTGCATGTCGGGCGCCGTGCTGATGGCGCCGCCCACTGCCATCAGCGACAGCGCGAGGTAGTAGCCCAGCAGGTGCAGCCAGCTTGACCAGTCCAGCGCCATGGCCGTCATGGCCGCCCCAACCGGTGCCAGCTGAGCGCGCAGGCTGCGCCGCCCAGAACCAGCAGGACCCACGGCAGCGGAATACGCAATCCAGCAATGGCCAGGGTGGTGAGCAAGGCCAGCGCACCGGCCGTGCGCCAGCCCAGCGGGTGCTGGAGCAGGGCCGTGCCCAGCTTGATGGCCATGCCGCCTATCAGGCCAGCGGCCACGGCGCCCATGCCGCGCAAGGCTCCCGCCATGGCAGGGTGGTCGGCAAAATGCGCATACACCGTGGCTGCGATCAGCAGCAAGACCGTAGGCGCCGCCAGCATGCCCGCCAGCGCCGCCAGCGCGCCGCGCACACCGAAGTAGCGGTCGCCCATCATCACGGCAAGGTTGACCACATTGGGCCCCGGCATGACCTGGGCGACGGCCCAATCCTCAATGAATTCCTCGTTCGTCATCCAGCGCCGGCGCTCTACCAGTTCGCGCTGCACCACGGCCAGCACGCCGCCAAAGCCCTGCAGAGCCAGGCTGGTAAAGGCGAGACACAGGGCGCGGGGATTTTCCGGGCGGAACGCCGGAGTCTGCGATGGGGGAGTCATCAAAAATCAATTAAAAATGGCTTCTAGCGCTTATCTGTATTGCCTAAAAAGCTATTTATTTGGGAGTATCTATGCGGCTGGTGCGTGGCGATTCCGATGGCGATGCTACGCCGGTAGGCAGCACCGCGCTGGTGCGCACGCCGGGTTCCGCGGTGCACGCGCCCAAAGAAAAGGGCCGGTGGAAACACCGGCCCTTTTCTTTGGGCGAGCAGGTTGGTGATGCGTCAAAAAACGCCGAACAGCATCAGCAGCAGCACAACGCTCAGTGGGACTCCCAGAAGCCAGGCAATGATGGGCATATCGATCTCCTTGGTTTTCAGATGGTTCCACTGTAGTAGCGCCGCCCGGCCGAGGGCGTGGGCCAAAGCCAAGGGAGGATGTAGCCTCTTGCCTACAGGTTGTCGCCCGGCGCAAACAGGTCCCAGCAGGCCATGAACAGCGCGGCCACCACCGGCCCGATGACGAAGCCATTGAGGCCCAACAGCGTCATTCCGCCCAGAGTGGACACCAGGATCACATAGTCGGGCATCTTGGTGTCGCGCCCGACCAGAATGGGGCGCAGGACGTTGTCCACCATGCCGATGACCGCGACGCCAAAGACGGTCAGCACCGCTGCCTGCCAGAACGCGCCCGTGGCCAGGAAGTAGATGGCTACCGGAGCCCAGATCAGGCCCGCGCCGATGGCGGGCAACAAGGACAGGAAAGCCATCAGCACCCCCCACAGAATGGGGCCTTGCACGCCTAGCACCCAAAAAATCAAGCCCCCCAGCAGTCCCTGGCTGGCGGCCACCATGAGATTTCCCTTGAGCGTGGCGCGAATCACGGTCGTGAACTTGCTGCTCAGGTTGGCTTTCTGGCTTTCCTTGAGCGGTACGGCGTTGCGGATGCGGGCGGCGAGTGTTCGGCCATCGCGCAGCAAAAAGAACAGCAGGTAGAGCATGACGCCCAGGCTGACCACGAACTGCAGCGTGTTCTGGCCAATGTTGAGGGCCCGCGTGGCAATCAGCTGGCTGGCCTGGACGGAGACTGCTGACAGCTTGTCCTGCAGGGCGGAAACGCTTGTCAGCTGCATGCGGTCGAGCCAGCCCATCGCCCAGGCCGGCATGGCATCGATCACCTGCTGGAAGTAGGCGCCAAAATTCAGTTGGCCCGAGCGGATGCGCTCGTACAAGAGGGTTGCCTCCTGCACCAGCGCCACGCTGAGCAGGCTCACAGGCAGGATGACCAGCACCAGGCAGAGCAGCAAGGTGCAAAGCGCTGCGAGGTTGCGGTGGCGCGGCATGCGCGAGAGCAGCCGGCGGTGCAGCGGAGCAAACAGGATGGCCAGTGCCACGCCCCAGAACACCGCTTCGTAATACGGCCAGAGGATGGCCAGAAACGCGATGGAGACTGCAACGAGGAGCAACAGGAAGCTGCGGTCTTGAAGTTTCGGGTCGGTCATGAAAGCAGGTCCTGGCAGGAGAAATGGAGCGGCGTGCGGGGCGGGGTGGGCGCGCGAGGGCTGAATGTACCGGAGCGGCGCCTGGCCCGGTGAAAGCCCGGCGAAAGCGTATCGATGGCACAATGGCGTCCGTACCAAGGCCCTTCCCCAGCCACAGTCGCATCCGCCAATCGGTTCAGCCGTGTCGCGGAAGGTTTCTTAAACCACCCCATGCTTTCAGGAGAAAGCGAAAGGCCAGCGGAACATGAGCGAGACCCCGTCCGTCTATCAAGCCTACCGAGGCAACACCTATCTTTTCGGCGGCAACGCGCCCTACGTCGAAGAACTCTACGAGAATTACCTGGCCAACCCAGGCAGCGTACCCGACAACTGGCGCGACTATTTTGACGCGCTCCAGCACGTGCCTGCGGCCGACGGCAGCGACGCGCGGGACGTTCCGCACCTGCCCGTAGTCAGCGCTTTTGCCGAACGCGCCAAGCAGGGTGTCACCACCGTGGTCCAGGCGCACGGTGCCGATTCCGATCTGGGGCGCAAGCGTGTTTCCGTACAGCAGCTCATTGCGGCGTATCGCAACGTGGGTCAGCGCTGGGCCGATCTGGATCCGCTCAAGCGGACGGAGCGACCGGACATCCCGGAACTGGAGCCCGCGTTCTACGGCCTCAAGGACGCCGATCAGGAAACGGTGTTCAACACCAGCAACACCTTCTTCGGCAAGGAGACCATGCCGCTGCGCGAAATGATCAACGCGCTGCGCGAAACCTATTGCGGCGCCATCGGCGCAGAGTTCATGTACGCCACCGACCAGACGCAAAAGCGCTGGTGGCAGCAAAAGCTCGAGAGTATCCGCGCCAAGCCGGTGTTCAATGCCGAGCAGAAAAAACACATTCTCGAGCGCCTGACCGCGGCCGAGGGCCTGGAGCGCTTCCTGCACACAAAATACGTTGGCCAGAAGCGCTTTTCGCTCGAAGGCGGCGAGAGTTTCATCGTCGCCATGGACGAGCTGATCCAGTCCGCTGGCCGCAGGGGCGTGCAGGAAATTGTCATTGGCATGGCCCACCGCGGGCGTCTGAACGTGCTGGTCAACACCCTGGGAAAGATGCCCAAGGACTTGTTCGCCGAGTTTGACCACACGGCGCCCGAAGACCTCCCTTCGGGCGACGTCAAGTACCACCAGGGCTTCAGCTCGGATGTCTCCACGCCCGGCGGTCCGGTGCACCTGACCCTGGCGTTCAACCCCTCGCACCTGGAAATCGTCAACCCGGTGGTCGAGGGCTCGGTGCGCGCGCGCATGGACCGCCGCGGCGACCCCCACGGCAAACAGGTGCTGCCCGTGCTGGTGCACGGCGACGCGGCCTTTGCGGGGCAAGGCGTCATCCAGGAGACGCTTGCGCTGGCACAGACGCGCGGTTACTCCACCGGCGGCACGGTCCACATCGTCATCAACAACCAGATCGGGTTTACCACCAGCGACCCGCGCGACAGCCGCTCCACGCTGTACTGCACCGACGTGGTCAAGATGATCGAGTCGCCCGTGCTGCACGTCAACGGCGATGACCCGGAAGCCGTGGCGCTGGCGACGCAGCTCGCGCTGGAGTTTCGCATGGAGTTCCGCAAGGACGTCGTGGTCGACATCATCTGCTTTCGCAAGCTCGGCCACAACGAGCAGGACACTCCCAGCCTGACACAGCCGCTGATGTACAAGAAGATCGGCCAGCACCCCGGCACGCGCAAGATGTACGCCGACCGCCTGGCCGCGCAGGGCCTGGGCAGCGAGCTGGGCGACGAGATGGTGCGCGACTACCGCGCCGCCATGGACGCGGGCCGCCACACCGCAGAGCGCGTTCTGACCAATTTCAAGAGCAAATACGCCGTCGACTGGACCCCGTTCCTGGGCAAGAAATGGACCGACTTCGGCGACACCGCCATTCCACTGGCCGAGTGGAAGCGCCTGGCCGAGCGCATCACCACCATTCCCGAATCGATCACGCCACACCAGCTGGTGAGAAAGGTCTACGACGACCGCGCCGCCATGGGCCGTGGCGAGCACCCGGTGGACTGGGGCATGGGCGAGCACATGGCATTTGCCTCGCTGGTGGCCAGCGGCTACCCGGTGCGCCTCTCGGGCGAGGACTGCGGCCGCGGCACCTTCACGCACCGCCACGCCGTCATTCACGACCAGAAGCGCGAGAAGTGGAGCGAGGGCACGTACACCCCGCTGCAAAACGTGACCGAGAACCAGGCGCCGTTCACGGTAATCGACTCCATCCTGTCCGAGGAAGCGGTGCTGGCTTTCGAGTACGGCTATGCCTCCAACGATCCGAACACCCTGGTCATCTGGGAGGCGCAGTTCGGTGATTTCGCCAATGGCGCGCAGGTCGTGATCGACCAGTTCATTGCCTCCGGCGAAGTCAAATGGGGGCGCGTCAACGGCATCACGCTGATGCTGCCGCACGGCTACGAAGGCCAGGGCCCCGAACACAGCTCGGCGCGTCTGGAGCGCTTCATGCAGTTGTCGGCCGATACCAACATGCAGGTCGTCCAGCCGACGACGGCCAGCCAGATCTTCCACCTGCTGCGACGCCAGATGGTACGCAGCCTGAGGAAGCCGCTGATCATCATGACGCCCAAGTCCCTGCTGCGCAACAAGGACGCGGCCTCGCCCTTGTCCGAGTTCACCCAGGGGGGCTTTCAGACCGTGATCCCCGAGCAGGACGAGGACGTTCTCGCCCATGCGGCCAAGGTCAAGCGCGTGATCGTCTGCTCGGGCAAGGTCTACTACGACCTGGTCAAGCGCCGCGCGGAGCTCCAACGGCAGGACGCCGCGATCGTGCGGGTCGAGCAGCTCTATCCGTTCCCGCACAAGGCCTTCGCCGCGGAACTCAAGCGTTTTCCCAAGGCGACGGAGCTGGTGTGGTGCCAGGACGAACCGCAGAACCAGGGCGCCTGGTTCTTCGTACAGCACTACATCCACGAAAACATGAGTGATGGGCAAAAGCTGGGCTATTCGGGCCGTGCGGCGTCGGCTTCGCCAGCGGTCGGCTACGCGCACCTGCACCAGGAACAGCAAAAGGCGCTGGTCGAAGGCGCGTTCGCCAAGCTCAAGGGGTTTGTGCTGTCCAAGTAAGGCGGCAACCCGACTCCAGAACAAACCCCAAATTCCCGAAAGATTGATATGGCTATCGTAGAAGTCAAGGTTCCTCAGCTCTCCGAATCCGTGGCCGAAGCCACGCTGCTCAACTGGAAAAAGAAGGCCGGCGAAGCCGTCGCCATCGACGAAATCCTGATCGAGATCGAAACCGACAAAGTGGTGCTGGAGGTGCCCGCTCCCGCGGCCGGTGTCCTGAGCGAGATCGTCGAGCAAGACGGCGCCACGGTGGCCGCCGAGCAGCTCATTGCCCGCATCGATACCGAGGCGGTCGCCGGGGCGGCGGCTCCCGCCAGCGCCCCCGCTGCGTCCGCGGCCCCTGCGCCGGCGCCTGCCGCGGCTGGCGCCAGCAAGGGCGACGTGGCCATGCCTGCGGCAGCCAAACTGCTGGCCGACAACAAGATGACGGCCAGCGACGTCGCCGGCACCGGGCGCGACGGCCGGGTGACCAAAGGCGACGTGCTGGGCGCCATGGCCACCGGTTCGGGCAAGGCAGCCGCGGCGCCCAGCAGCATTCCCACCGGCGTGCCGACAAAGGCGCTGCCGCAGGTGGCTGCGCCTTCGAGCGCCGCAAGCCTGGGCGAGCGGCCCGAGCAGCGCGTTCCCATGAGCCGGCTGCGCGCGCGCATCGCCGAGCGGCTGCTGCAGTCGCAATCGACCAACGCCATCCTGACCACGTTCAACGAAGTGAACATGGCACCTGTGATGGAGATGCGCAAAAAGTTCCAGGACGCCTTCACCAAGGAGCACGGCGTCAAGATCGGCTTCATGAGTTTCTTCGTCAAGGCAGCGGTGCACGCGCTCAAGAAGTTTCCGGTGATCAACGCCAGCGTGGACGGCAACGACATCGTCTACCACGGCTATTTCGACATCGGCATCGCCGTGGGCAGTCCGCGGGGCCTGGTGGTACCGATCTTGCGCAATGCCGACCAGATGAGCTTTGCCCAGATCGAGAAACAGATTGCCGAGTTCGGCAAGAAGGCCCAGGAAGGCAAGCTCGGCATCGAGGACATGACCGGCGGCACCTTCTCCATCAGCAATGGCGGCACCTTCGGCTCCATGCTGTCCACACCCATCATCAACCCGCCGCAATCGGCCATCCTGGGCGTGCACGCCACGAAAGATCGCGCCGTGGTGGAGAACGGACAGATCGTCATCCGCCCGATGAACTACCTTGCAATGAGCTATGACCATCGCATCATCGACGGCCGCGAAGCCGTTCTCGGTCTGGTAGCGATGAAGGAAGCACTGGAAGATCCTTCGCGGCTTCTCTTTGATATTTAAACCACCCCCGAAGCGCCTTCGGCTCTCTCCCCTCAAGGGGGCGCACCCAGCGGCCCGGCAAAGCCGGTTGCGCGGGTGCCCTGGCGATGGCCGGCCGCAGGGGAGCGTCAGCTGATCTTCAAGGAGCACAACATGAGCAAACAATTCGACGTCATCGTCATCGGCGGTGGCCCTGGCGGCTACATCGGTGCCATCCGCGCGGCCCAGCTGGGCTTCAACGTGGCCTGCATCGACGAGTGGAAAAACGACAAGGGGGGCCCCGCACCCGGCGGCACCTGCACCAACGTCGGCTGCATTCCATCGAAGGCACTGCTGCAATCGTCCGAGCATTTCGAGCACGCCAACAAGCACTTTGCCGACCACGGCATCACCGCCACCGGCGTGAAGATGGACGTGGCGAAGATGGTCGGCCGCAAAGACGCGGTGGTCAAACAGAACAACGACGGCATCCTGTACTTGTTCAAGAAGAACAAGATCAGCTTCTTCCATGGCCGCGGCTCGTTCGTCAAAGCCGTCGATGGCGGCTACGAGATCAATGTGGCCGGCAGCACGGACGAGACATTGACGGCCAGGCAGGTCATTGTTGCGACGGGTTCCAACGCACGCGTCCTGCCCGGCGCCCCGTTCGACGAAGAACGCATTCTGTCGAACGACGGTGCGCTGCGCATGGGTGCGGTGCCCAAGCGGCTGGGCGTGATCGGTTCGGGCGTCATCGGTCTGGAGCTGGGCTCGGTCTGGCGCCGCCTGGGCGCCGACGTGACCATCCTCGAAGGCCTGCCGACCTTCCTGGGCGCTGTGGACGAGCAGATCGCCAAGGAGGCCAAGAAAGCGTTCGACAAGCAGGGGCTCAAGATCGAATTGGGCGTCAAGATCGGCGAGGTGAAAGCCGGCAAGAAGGGCGTGAATGTCGCCTACACCGATGCCAAGGGCGAGGCCAAAGCACTGGATGTCGACCAACTCATCGTCTCCATTGGCCGCGTACCCAACACCATTGGTTTGAATGCCGAGGCTGTGGGCCTCAAGCTCGACGAGCGCGGCGCGATCGTTGTCGATGCCGATTGCAGGACCAATCTGCCCGGCGTCTGGGCCGTGGGCGACGTGGTGCGCGGCCCCATGCTGGCGCACAAGGCCGAAGAAGAGGGCGTGGCCGTGGCCGAGCGCATGGCGGGCCAGCATGGGCACGTCAACTTCAACACCATCCCTTGGGTGATCTACACCAGTCCGGAGATTTCCTGGGTCGGTCGCACCGAGCAACAGCTCAAAGAGCAAGGCGTGAAGTACAAGGCGGGCACTTTCCCCTTCCTCGCCAACGGCCGGGCGCGGGCGCTGGGCGATACAACCGGCATGGTCAAATTCCTGGCGGACGCTGCTACCGACGAAATCCTGGGCGTGCACATCGTCGGCCCGCAGGCCAGCGAGCTGATTGCCGAGGCGGTGGTGGCCATGGAGTTCAAGGCCAGCAGCGAGGACATCGCCCGCATTTGCCACGCACATCCGACCCTGTCCGAATCGATGAAGGAAGCAGCGCTGGCGGTGGACAAGCGCACGCTGAATTTCTAAGGAAAATTATTGGCCTAATTGGCTGCTAGCGCTTACTCCATAAGCGCTAATAGCTATATTTTTAGTAGCGAAACTGCGCGGTGCCCAACTCCGTCGTCAAGGCCTACCAGGCCGAATTGGCCGCCAAGGGCTACCACAGCGACCCGGCCCAGGAGCGCGCCGTGGCGGCGCTGCAGCGCTGCGCGAGCGACTGGGCGAAGTACAAGTCCAAGCGTTCGACCGCGCTGAAAAAGCTGGTCAACCACCCTGACATTCCGCGCGGGGTCTACATGTACGGTGGGGTCGGGCGCGGCAAGAGCTTTTTGATGGAGTGCTTCTTCAACGCCGTGCCACTCAAGCGCAAGGTGCGCTTGCACTTTCATGAATTCATGCGCGAAGTGCACCGCGAACTGGCGGGTCTGCAGGGCACGGCCGACCCGCTGGACGTGCTGGGCGCGCGCATTGCCAAGCGCTACAAGCTGATCTGCTTTGACGAATTCCACGTCGCCGATATCACCGACGCAATGATCCTGCACCGGCTGCTGGCGGCGCTGTTTGCCAATGGCGTCGGCTTTGTCACCACGTCCAATTTCAAGCCCGACGATCTGTACCCCAACGGCCTGCACCGCGATCGCATCCTGCCGGCCATTGCCCTGCTGAACGACCGGCTCGAAGTGGTCAACGTGGATAACGGTACCGATTACCGGCGCCGCACCATGGAGCAGGTGCAGCTCTACCACACGCCGCTCGGCCCCCAGGCCGACGTCGCCATGTCGGCCGCGTTCGACCGCCTGGCCGAAGTGCGTGATGAAGACCCGGTGCTGCACATCGAATCGCGTGAAATCGTCGCGCGTCGCAAGGCCGGTGGGGTCGTGTGGTTTGACTTTGCGACCCTGTGCGTAGGTCCGCGATCGCAAAACGACTATCTGGAGATTGCCTCGCAGTTTCATACCGTGCTGCTTTCCGGCGTGCCGCACATGCCGGTCAGCATGGCATCCGCCGCGCGGCGCTTCACCTGGCTCATTGACGTGCTCTATGACCGGCGCGTCAAACTCATCCTGTCCGCCGAGGTGCCGCCCGAGCAGCTCTACACCGAAGGCCCGCTGGTGCACGAATTTCCGCGCACCGTCTCGCGCTTGAACGAAATGCAATCGCAGGAATTTCTGGATCTGCAGCGGCGCGTGGTTGATACCGGGCTCACCTAAGGGGGATTTTCGGGCTGGTTGGCGCCGCGCTGCCGCTGTACGGATTTGCCCGTGCCACGCAACCGAACGCTGAGCACGCCGCGAGCAGCGTCCCACCTTGCAAGAGCCCGTGATGGGAACCCGGCCTGCGCCCGGCCCGTCCCAGGACGCGCGTTCAGGTATTGACGCCAAAGGCCCTGAGCGGCGGCGTCGGCTGTTCGGGCAAGGCCTCCAGCTTGACGATGGCCAGCGACAGGTTGTCGCCGCCGCCCCGGGCGCGCATGCGCGCCTTGTCGATCAAGAACTCGGTGGCTTCCCGCGGCGTGAGCGAGTCCAGCACCGACGCCAGCTCGGCAGGCGAAAAGTAGTGCCATACGCCATCGCTGCAGGAGAGCAGCACATCGCCTGGCTGCAGTTGCGAGATGGTATGCATGGTGATCGGTGGGTCGCTTTCCGTGCCCAGGCAGCCGACAAGAATGTTGGAGTTGGGGTGCACGTTGGCTTCTGCCTCGCTGATTTCGCCGCGGTCGACCAGCGCCTGGACGTAGGAATGGTCGCTGCTGCGCTTGATCAACTGGCCGTTGCGGAAGTGGTAAATGCGCGAATCGCCCGCATGGACCCAGTGGCAATCGCCCCGCGGGTTGATGAGAAATGCCGCGATCGTGCTGTGCGGTTCCTGCTCCGAGGTGATCGCGGTCAGGCGGATGACGGTATGCGCCTCCAGCACCATGGTGCGCAGCAGCGCCTCTGCGTCGTCCGATTGGGGCGAGTAGCGCTCAAACAACTGGCGCGCCGTCATCATGACCTGGTCAGAAGCCTTGCGGCCGCCGCTTCGTCCTCCCATGCCGTCGGCAAGCACCGCCAGAACGCAGCCATTGAAGCGCGGATGCGCCAGCAGCAAAACCTGGTCTTGCTGGTATTCGCGGTCACCCTTGTGGATGCCCGTCGAGGCAATCATGCGAAAGGCCTTGGACATGGGTCGATTGTGTCGAACGGCGAGCGCTCCAACCTGCCGGAGCGCAAAAGCACCCGTATTATCACGGGCCGTGTAGGATTTTTGCCATGCCGCAGCCCCTGCGCGCCAATGGCGTCCGATTTCTTTGCCCATCCTCCCCCAACCATCGACCGGCGCCGCATCGCATCTCGCGCAAGCTGAAGATGCAGTCGCCCAGGCATTTTCTGCAGACGGCGCGCTGGTTCGCGCGCAAAGCGGCTTTGCGCCGAGGGCCGGTCAGACCGAGATGGCGCTGGCTGTCGCTCGCACGGTGACGCAGGGCGGTGCATTGGTCGTTGAAGCAGGCACTGGCATCGGCAAGACCTTTGCCTACCTGGTGCCGGCGCTGCTCAGCGGCAAGCCGGTGCTGTTGTCGACAGCCACCAAAGCGCTGCAGGACCAATTGTTCGGCCGTGATCTGCCTCGCGTTCTGCGAGCGCTGGCCTTGCCGCGGCGCATGGCGCTGCTCAAAGGTCGTTCGAGCTACCTGTGCCTGCACCGGCTGGCCCTGGCGCGCCAGTTGGGTTGCGACCCGGGCCTGGCCGAGCGCCTTGGCGAGATCGAGCGGTGGGCGCAGGCGACGCACAGCGGTGATCTGTCCGAGTTGCCGCAGCTCGATGAACGCTCGGGCATTGCGGCGCTGGTGACCTCCACGCGCGAGAACTGTCTGGGGACAGCCTGCGCCCATGCGCCGGCCTGCCACGTTTATCGCGCCCGCAGAGAAGCCCTGGGTGCCGACGTGGTCGTGGTCAACCACCATCTGCTGTTTGCCGACATGGCGGTGCGCGAGTCCGGGGTGGCCGAACTTTTGCCCAGAGTGCACACCGTGGTGATTGACGAAGCGCACCAGCTCAACGAGATCGGCGTGCTGTTTCTGGGCAGGCAACTGGGCAACCGCAGTTTGCAGAATTTCGTGCGCGATCTGCTTGCGGTCACCGGCCGGTGCGCCCTGGGCCTTGCCGATTGGCAAGGCTTGGCAGCAGACCTTGAAGCAGCGATCCGATGCGTCTCGGCCGTGGTGCGCAGCCTGGACGGGGCGGGGCGCTGGCGCTGGGGTGCCGGGGCGCCCGAAGGTTTGAACGCCGGGAGGTGGAGCGCTGCGGTGCAGAGCTTGCTGCCGCCACTGGAGGCGCTGGCCGCTGCGCTGGTCCTGGCTGGCGAGCAGACCGCCGAACTCGATCGCCTCAGTGAGCGCTGCGTCGATTTGCTCAACCTGTCCCAGCGCTTTGCCCAGGCGCAGGAGGGCACGTCGGTGCGCTGGCTGGAAGCTTCTGCCAGCCAATGGCGTCTGCTCGATTCGCCACACGATATTGCCAGCGCCCTTCGAAGCCGCCTGATGGGTTTGCAGGAGGGCGACGCGGCAGCGCCGCCGCCCCGCCCGCCGACTGCACCGATGGCCTGGATATTCACTTCAGCCACGCTGGGCGATGACGAGCGATTGTCCTGGTTCACCGAGCCCTGTGGTCTGCAGGATGCGCATATCCTCCGATTGCCCAGCCCCTTCGACTACGGTGCGCAAGCGGCTTTGTACGTGCCCGCCGATTTCCCGGCGCCGGCCGACGCCAGCCACAGCCGGTGCGTGGGCGAGCTGGTGGCCCCGGCTGCGCAGGTGTTGGGCGGGCGCACGCTGGTGCTGACAACCAGCCTGCGCGCGCTCAGAGCCATTGGCGAGACACTAAGGGAGTGTTTGCCTGCG
The DNA here is from genome assembly GCA_023954035.1 of Burkholderiaceae bacterium. Taxonomy (GTDB): domain Bacteria; phylum Pseudomonadota; class Gammaproteobacteria; order Burkholderiales; family Burkholderiaceae_C; genus Simplicispira. Next base: position 14,132 of record JAMLIT010000028.1, read on the forward strand.
GCCAGCGGCATCGAAGTGCTGGTGCAAGGAGAATCGCCCAAGCGCTGGCTGATGGATCGCTTTCGCAAAGGCACCGCGCCCGGCAGCGTCGGCTGCGTGCTGGTGGCCTCGTCGACGTTCTGGGAGGGCTTTGACGTGCCCGGGGACCGACTGCAGTTGGTGGTGATCGACAAGCTGCCATTTCCAGCGCCCACCGATCCCCTGGTGCAGGCCCGCTGTGAGCGCGTGGCCGCAGCGGGACGAAGCCCTTTTGCCCACTGCGCCGTTCCCGAGGCCGCCGTCGCGCTCAAGCAGGGCGCAGGGCGCTTGATTCGCAGCGACACCGATCGGGGAATTCTGGTGGTCTGCGACCCCCGCCTGGCCACCATGGGCTATGGAAAACGCCTGCTGCGCGCCCTGCCGCCGATGCGGCGCCTGCACAGCGCTCAGGAATTCGAAACAGCGCTTGCCGCGCTTACCAGAATTTCCACCACGCGCTCTCCTTGCCCTTGAAGCCCTCGGTGGCATAGCGGCTGGAAGGGAAGTTCGCGCTCATCACGCGCTGAGCGTCGTCGCGAAGCTGCGTCAGGCCGAGCGCGTCATACGACTTCACCAGGATGTAGAGCGCCTCTTCTGCCGCCGGAACCGCCTGGTAGTCGGCCACGGCCCGCTGCGCACGCGCGATCGCCGCCACATAGGCGCCGCGCTCGTAGTAGTAGCGGGCGACGTGCACCTCGTACTGCGCCAGGGAATTGACGATGTAAGTCATGCGCTGGCGCGCGTCTTGCGCATAGCGCGAATTGGGAAAGCGCGTGATCAGCTCGCGAAAGCTCTCGAAAGAGTCCTTGGCCGCTTTCTGATCGCGTTCCGACAAGTCCTGCTGCGATAACCAGCCAAACAGCCCCAGATCGTCATTGAAGTTGATCAAGCCCTTGAGATACAGCGCGTAGTCGAGTGCCGGACTGGCCGGGTGCAGCTTGATGAAGCGCTCCAGCGTGGCCAGGGCCTGGGCCTTCTCCTTGCCTTTGTACTGGGCGTAGGCCTTGTCCAATTGCGCCTGCTGCGCCTGCGGCGTGCCGGCCGCACGCCCTTCGAGCTTCTCCAGCAACGGTACGGCCTTGTCGTAGCTGCCGCTGTTCAACTCGTCGCGCGCCTCGGCGGCAATCTTTTCGGTGGACCAGTTGGCCGTCTTGTCGTCCACATTGCTGGCGCATCCCGCCACCAGCGCAGCAGCACCCAGCAGGGCGGAAAGAAGGGCACGGGGCGCACGCGGCATGGCAGGCAGCTTTCAGTGAAAACAATGAACGGCATGCAACTGGCGGCGTTACGGGCACCGCCAGGCAAAAAAGCATTCTAGCGGGCCTGTCCCGTGGCGCGGCCCGGCGTGCCAAGCAGCTTTCTACAATCCGCGGATGTTTGTTCATTTGCGCCTTCACACCGAATTTTCCGTCGTTGACGGCACCAACCGCATCGACGAGGTCGTGGCCAGCGCCGCGGCCGACGGCCAGGGCGCGCTGGCGATCACCGATCTGAGCAACCTGTTTGGCGCGGTCAAGTTCTACAAGGCCGCGCGCAGCGCAGGCGTCAAGCCGTTGCTGGGCGCGGAACTGCTGCTGGCGGGGCTGCAGGGCGCCGCGCCGTCGCGCATTGTGCTGCTGGTGCAAAGCATGCGGGGCTACCTGAATCTTTCGGAATTGCTGGCCCGTGCCTGGACCCAGAGCGTGTCCAAAACGCAGGCCGTGGTCGACTGGCAATGGCTGCAGGATTTGGGCGAGGGCCTGATCGCACTGGCTGGTGCCCAAGCGGGCCCAGTGGGCCAGGCGCTCATGCGCGGCGATGAGGCTGCGGCCTGCGATGCCGCCCTGCGCCTGGCGAGCATCTTCCCGCACCGCTTCTATCTGGAAGCGCAGCGCGCCGGCCGGGCAGACGACGAGGCGCACGTGGTGGCCGTGGCCCAGCTCGCGGCGCGGCTCGAACTCCCCTTGGTGGCGACGCACCCGGTGCAGTTCGCCACCCCCGACGACTACGAAGCGCATGAGGCGCGCGTCTGCATTGCCGAGGGTGAGATTTTGGGCAATGCCCGGCGTGTGCGCCGCTTTACGCGCGAGCAGTATTTCAAGTCCAGCGCCCAAATGCTGGCGCTTTTTGCCGACCTGCCAGCGGCGCTGGCCAACACGGTGGAGATCGCCAAGCGCTGTAATTTGTCGTTGGTACTGGACAAGCCCCAGCTGCCGAACTTTCCCACGCCCGGCGGGATGCCGATCGACGAGTTCTTCCGGCTCTCGTCCTTCGAAGGACTGGAGCAGCGGCTTGTCCGCCAATATCCGGAGGCCGCCGAACGCGAACGACAGCGGCCACGCTACGTTGAGCGCCTCGAGTTCGAGCTCGCGACCATCCTTAAGATGGGCTTTCCAGGCTATTTCCTGATCGTGGCCGACTTCATCAACTGGGCCAAGAAGAACGGCTGCCCGGTGGGACCTGGGCGCGGATCGGGTGCGGGCTCGCTGGTGGCGTATGCGCTCAAGATCACCGATCTGGACCCGCTCGAATACCAGCTGCTGTTCGAGCGATTTCTGAATCCCGAACGGGTCTCCATGCCCGACTTCGATATCGATTTTTGCCAGAGCAACCGCGACCGCGTGATCGACTATGTGAAGGACAAGTACGGCAAGGACGCGGTCAGCCAGATCGCCACCTTCGGCACCATGGCCGCACGCGCAGCCATTCGCGACGTGGGGCGCGTGCTCGACATGAGCTACACCTTCTGCGACGGCATCAGCAAGTTGATTCCCAACAAGCCGGGCCAGCACATCACCATTGCCGGCGCCATTGAGGCCGAGCCGATTCTGGCCGAGCGCCTGGCGCGCGAAGACGAGGTGAAGACCCTGCTGGCGCTGGCGCAAAAACTGGAGGGCATGACGCGCAACGTCGGCATGCACGCGGGCGGCGTGCTGATTGCGCCGGGCAAGCTGACCGATTTTTGCCCGCTGTACCAGCAGCCGGGCAGCGAGTCGGCGGTCAGCCAGTACGACAAGGACGATGTCGAAGCCATTGGCCTCGTCAAGTTCGACTTTCTGGGTCTGGCAACGCTCACCATCCTGGAAATCGCTCGCGAATTCATTGTTCAGCGCCACAAGGGCCAGGAAGACTTTGCCTTCGAAAACATTCGCCTGGACGATGCCGCCACCTACCGATTGTTTTCTGAGGGAAAAACCGAGGCCGTCTTCCAGTTTGAAAGCCGCGGCATGCAGGGCATGCTCAAGGAAGCCAAGCCCACGCGCCTGGAAGACCTCATTGCGCTGAACGCCCTGTACCGACCGGGTCCCATGGACCTGATTCCCAGCTTTGTGGCGCGCAAGCACGGGCGTGAGCCAGTGGAGTACCCGCATCCGCTGGTGGAGAACATGCTGTCGGAGACCTACGGCATCATGGTCTACCAGGAACAGGTGATGCAGACCGCGCAGATCCTGGGCGGCTACAGCCTGGGCGGCGCCGACCTGCTGCGCCGCGCCATGGGCAAGAAAAAGGCCGAGGAGATGGCCAAGCACCGCAGCATCTTTCGCGAGGGCGCGGCCAAGAACGGGCTTTCCACCGAAAAAGCCGACGAAGTCTTCGATCTGATGGAGAAGTTCGCGGGCTACGGCTTCAACAAGTCGCACGCCGCTGCGTATTCCCTGCTGGCCTACTACACCGGCTGGCTCAAGGTGCACTACGCGGCCGAGTTCTTCTGCGCCAACATGACCGTGGAAATGGACGACACCGACAAGCTCAGGGTGTTGTTTGAAGACGCGCGCAAGAATTTTGACCTGCACTTCGAGCCGCCAGACGTCAACCGCGGCCGCTACCGTTTCGAGCCGGTATCGGACACCATCGTCCGCTACGGCCTGGGAGCCATCAAGGGCACGGGGCAGCAAGCCATCGAAGCCATCGTTGCAGCGCGCGAGGGGCGGGGAGAAGGGCCGCGCGGCGCGATCGCCGGGCCGTTCACCAGTCTGTTCGACTTCTGTTTGCGTGTCGACCGCACGCGCATCAACAAGCGCACGGTGGACGCTCTCATCAAGGCCGGCGCTTTTGACGCGCTGGAGCGCAACCGCGCGGCGCTCAGTGCGTCGATCGACCGCGCGTTCGACTTCGCAGCCGCCGCGCAGGCCAATGAACTCCAGGGCGGCCTGTTTGACATGGCAGGTGAAGACGTCCACGGCTCGAGCACGCAGGAACCCGACCTCGTGCAGGCCACACCCTGGGGCGTGCGCGAGCAGCTCATGCAGGAAAAGGCGGCCCTTGGCTTCTATTTCTCCGGCCATTTGTTCGACGAGGTTGCGCGCGAAGTGCGTCGTTTCGTTCGCGCCGGCATCGACGCGCTGAGCGACAGCCGGGAGACCCAGACCATTGCCGGAATCATCAGTGACTTTCGCCTCGTCAACGGGCAGCGCGGCCGCCAGGCCATCTTTGTGCTGGAAGATGGCGCCGGGCGCGTGGAGGCCACCGCCAGCGATGTGCTGGTGCAACAGCGCCGCGACCTTTTCAAGGACGACGAGCTTCTGATTGCCACGGGCCGACTGCAGCCGGGTCGCAACGGATTTGAAGCGCGCTTCCTGGTGCAGCAGGCCGGCGACCTGGCGGACGCGCGCTGCCGCTTCGGCAAGTATCTGCGCGTGGACGTGGGTGAGCGGCCACCCCAGGTCGCGCGCCTGCTCGCCGACTACCCTGCCCGCGGGTACCCGTCCGGGCAGGCAGGCGAGATGCTCGGCCTGCGCGTTCGCCTGGGCCTGCGCTGCGCGAGCGAGGAGGGAGGTGCCAGCGCGGAGTTGCAATTGGGCGATGCACACCGCATCTACCCCAGCGATGCTGCCCTGGCCGCCTGGGCCGCTGAGGCTGAACTTGGGCGGGCGCTGGTGGTCTACGAGACGGTGCCCTAGCGCCGCAGATCTTCGGCAAACCGTTTTCCTGACCCTCAATCGGCCCCTTTCTTCTTCTGCAGGACCGGGCCGCCATCGCTAGAATGAATTTCATGGCAAGCAAACCTCCCGCCACACCGCGAGCACCACGCGTCACCCGGCCCAAGCCGGACGACGGCGACTCGGTCGTGCTGGAACGGCTCCCGCAAAAAACGCAGCCGCCCCAGATGTACCGCGTCGTGATGCTCAATGACGACTTCACGCCCATGGAGTTTGTGATCGTGGTGTTGCAGGAGTTCTTCAGCAAGGACCGCGAAACGGCGACGCAGATCATGCTCAAGATCCACCTCGACGGCAAAGGCGTCTGCGGCGTGTATTCGCGTGACGTTGCCGCCACCAAGGTGGACCAGGTGCTCGATGCGGCGCACAGCGCGGGCCACCCGCTTCAATGCGTGAGCGAACCGGTTGAATAACCGTTCGGTCACCCCAGATACCCAACGGTCAATGCTGAATATGCCCTTCACGTACCGCACATCCCCGCACCGGGCGCCCTGCTGCGTTGCAAATACCCGCCATAGCATGGGCTATGGTTGCGGTATGCGCCTTGCAGTCCACCGCTTTGCAGGGCGTGTGCCATCGCGGGGACCTATCCAGCATCGCCCATATTCTTTTTCTGCAAGCACAAAGGAGTTCACATGATTGCCCAGGAACTGGAAGTCAGCTTGCACATGGCCTTTGTCGAGGCTAGGCAGCAACGCCACGAATTCATCACCGTCGAGCACCTGCTGCTCGCACTGCTCGACAACCCCAGTGCTGCCGAAGTACTGCGCGCATGCTCGGCCAACATCGAGGATCTGCGTGCATCGCTGGCCAACTTCATCAAAGACAACACCCCGCAAGTGGCGGGAACCGATGAGGTCGATACCCAGCCGACGCTCGGATTTCAGCGCGTCATCCAACGCGCCATCATGCACGTGCAGTCCACGGGCAATGGCAAGAAGGAAGTCAATGGGGCCAACGTGCTTGTCGCCATCTTTGGCGAGAAGGACTCGCACGCCGTCTACTACCTGCACCAGCAGGGCGTGACGCGGCTGGACGTCGTCAATTTCATTGCCCACGGCATCAAGAAGGGCGAAGCGCCCGAGGCCGCCAAGGGCAGCGAAAACGCGGCCGAGGCCGAGGAAGGCAGTGGCGAGAAGAACGAAAAGGCCTCGCCCCTGGAGCAATTTACGCAGAACCTGAACCAGCTCGCCAAGGACGGCAAGATCGATCCGCTCATCGGCCGCCACTACGAAGTCGAGCGCACCATCCAGATCCTGTGCCGCCGCCGCAAGAACAACCCACTGCTCGTTGGCGAGGCGGGGGTGGGCAAGACGGCGATTGCCGAGGGTCTGGCCTGGCGCATCACCCAGGGCGACGTGCCCGAAATTTTGAGCGAAGGCATCGTCTATTCGCTCGATATGGGCGCGCTCCTGGCGGGCACCAAGTACCGGGGCGACTTCGAGCAGCGCCTGAAGGGCGTGCTCAAGTCGCTCAAGGACAAGCCCAACGCCATCCTGTTCATCGATGAGATTCACACGTTGATCGGCGCGGGCGCCGCGTCGGGCGGCACGCTGGACGCGTCCAACCTGCTCAAGCCCGCACTCAGCTCGGGTGCGCTCAAGTGCATTGGCGCCACCACCTTCACGGAGTACCGCGGCATCTTCGAAAAAGACGCAGCCTTGTCGCGCCGCTTCCAGAAGGTCGACGTGGTCGAGCCGACGGTGCTGGAAACCATCGACATCTTGAAGGGCCTCAAGAGCCGCTTCGAGGAACACCACAGCGTGAAATACGCTGCCGCAGCCCTGCAGGCGGCGGCTGAGCTGTCCGCCAAATACATCAACGACCGCCACCTACCCGACAAGGCCATCGACGTGATCGATGAGGCCGGTGCTGCCCAGCGCATTCTTGTGCCTTCCAAACGCAAGAAAACCATCGGCAAGACCGAGATCGAGGAAATCGTGGCAAAGATCGCCCGCATTCCTCCGGCCAACGTCTCCAACGACGACCGCGGCAAGCTGCAGGTGCTTGAGCGCGACCTCAAAAGCGTGGTCTTCGGGCAGGACGCAGCGCTCGACGTGCTGGCCTCTGCCGTCAAGATGGCGCGCTCGGGCCTGGGCAAGGGCGACAAGCCGATTGGCTCCTTCCTGTTTTCCGGCCCCACGGGCGTCGGCAAGACCGAAGCGGCCAAGCAGCTGGCCTACATCATGGGCATCGAGCTGATCCGCTTCGACATGTCGGAGTACATGGAGCGCCATGCGGTCAGCCGCCTCATTGGTGCCCCTCCTGGCTATGTTGGCTTTGACCAGGGCGGCCTCTTGACCGAGGCGATCACCAAAAAGCCGCACGCGGTGCTGCTGCTCGACGAAATCGAAAAAGCGCACCCCGACATCTTCAATGTGCTGCTGCAGGTGATGGACCACGGAAGCCTCACGGACAACAACGGGCGCAAGGCGGATTTCCGCAACGTCATCATCATCATGACGACGAACGCGGGCGCCGAGACCATGAACAAGGCCACCATCGGCTTCAACAACGCGCGCCAGGCGGGCGACGAGATGCAGGACATCAAGCGCTTGTTCACGCCCGAGTTCCGCAACCGCCTGGACGCCATCGTGAGCTTCAAGGCGCTCGATGAGAACGTCATCCTGCGCGTGGTCGACAAGTTCCTCCTCCAGCTCGAGACCCAGTTGGCCGAGAAGAAGGTCGAAGTCACCTTCACCGACAAGCTGCGCAAGCATCTCGCCAAGAAGGGGTTCGATCCGCTGATGGGTGCGCGCCCGATGCAGCGCCTCATCCAGGACACCATCCGCCGTGCTCTGGCCGACGAACTGCTGTTCGGCCGACTGCAGGACGGCGGGCGCCTCACGGTGGACATAGAGCACAAGAAGGACGAGCAGGGCGTGGAAACGTCGGAGGTGCTGCTCGATATCCAGCCGCTGCCCAAGAAAGAGCGCGCTGCCAAGTCCGAACCGGCTGAACCGGAAGAGGCAACGGCAGACTGAGCAGCTTTTCCCTGAGAAACCCCGCTAGCGCATGCAGGAAAAGCGTGGACTGCTCCTGAAATCATAGCGATCTAGCTCGCCCGCTGCCTCTACGGGGGCGCGGGCTTGGCAGTCCGTCTTCGATCCGCTCTGCGCCGCGTTTCCGCAGGTGGGCGCGTAGCGCCGGTTTACCCGCGAGGCACTGAGGCAGCCATTGCCTGCAGCAGGCGCGCGGCCTCTGCGTCTGGGTCTTGCGCTGCCACCAGGGCCCGCACCACGGCAATCGAGCCGACGCCGGTGTCCAGAACGTCGCCAAATTGCTCGGCCCCGATGCCGCCAATGGCCACCGTGGGGTAGCCCTGCAGCAGGGCAGCGTACGCACACAGACGTGCGATGCCTTGCGGAGCGGTCGCCATGCGTTTGAGCGTGGTCGGGAAGACGGCGCCGAGCGCAATGTAGCTCGGCTGGACCGCATCGGCGCGCAGCATCTCGGCATAGCCATGCGTGCTGACGCCCAGGCGCAGGCCGCTGGCCCGCAGCTCGTCCACTTCGCCAGCGCTGAGCGCGTCCAGGTCTTCCTGACCCAGGTGGGCGCCGTAGGCGCCGGCGGTGGTGGCTTCGCGCCAGTGGTCGTTGATGAACAGCAGGGCTGGCGTGCCGGCCACGGCCTCAACGGCGGCGCGCACTTCGCGGGCAATGGCGGTGGCGTCATCCGATTTGAAGCGCAGTTGCACCGTGGGCACGCCCGCGCGCGCCATGCGGCCCACCCAGGCGGCATCGGGCAGTACGGCGTACAGGCCGAGTTGCTGCGGGCAGGCGGCAAAGGGCGTGGCATGCGGGCGCGGCTGCAATCCAAAATCCTGCGCAACGCTCGGCCAGAGGTCGGGCGCATTGCTGCCGGTGCGCTCCCAGCGCGCCTGCCAGGCATGGGCCAACACCTGCGCATCCTGGGCAATGAAGCCCAGCGTGCTGCAGGCGGCCAGCGCGGCGCGGTACACCGGCGCGTCGCTCTCAGGCGCGGGGGCAGGCAGCGGCGCAAAGGCGCTGAATTTATCGGCGTGCGCGCGCTCGATGTCGCGCGCCAAGGTGGTGGTGTCGGTCATGCGGATGCATGGTGCCAGAACGGCGTGCCCAGCACCGGCGTGCTGGGTTGGGCGCTCGCCTGGGGCTGCATGGCCCCAGCGCGCCGCGCGGCGTGGCCGGCGCGCACGGCGTCGGCAAAGGCTACGGCCATGGCAACCGGGTCTTGCGCCAGCGCCACGGCGGTATTCAGCAGCACGCCATCAAAACCCCACTCCATGACCTGGCAGGCGTGCGAGGGCAGGCCCAGGCCCGCATCGACCAGCATGGGTACGTTGAGCCGGTCGCGCAGCACCTGCAATCCGTAAGGGTTGACGGGGCCGCGCCCGGTGCCAATCGGAGCTGCCCAGGGCATGACTGCCTGGCAGCCCACATCAACCAGGCGCTGGCACAGGATCAGGTCTTCCGTGCAGTAGGGCAGCACCTTGAATCCGCTCTTCACCAGCGTCTCGGCAGCGGCGACGAGGTTGAGCGTGTCCGGTTGCAGGGTGTAGTCGTCACCGATCACCTCAAGCTTGATCCACGGCGTGTTGAACACCTCGCGCGCCATCTGCGCGGTGGTGATGGCTTCTTGCGCGCTGTGGCAGCCGGCGGTGTTGGGCAGCACCGGTACGCCGAGTTCGCGCAGCAGCTCGAAGAAGCTCTGGCCGCCGTCGGCACTGCCGCTGGTCTGGCGCCGCAGCGAGGCGGTCACCATGCCCGGCCTGGCCTGCTGCACGGCGGCCTTGAGTGTGCTGGGCGAGGGGTAGCGCGCCGTGCCCAGCAGCAAGCGGCTCTGGAAGGTTTCGCCGTAAAGGGTGAGGGTGTCGGGGGATGCAACAGCGGTCATGGCAAAAAGAAGGTTCGAGGCGGCTCAGCCACCGGTGACGGGCGAGATGACTTCCACGTGGTCGCCGGGGTGCAGCACGCGCATGGCGTGTTGGGCTGCCGGAACAAACACCGTGTTCACGGCCACGGCAAAGGGTGGCTTGGCGTTCATGGCTGCCAGGAGATCCGCCACGCTGGCGCCTTTGGGCAGGGTGCGGTGCTGGCCGTTGACGGTGAGGTTCATACGGCCAGCTCCTTGGCTTCGGCGGTTTCCACGCGCAGGTCGAAACGCCGTGCCAGCGGCGAATCGCCCGTGGTCAGCAGTTCCAGCACCACGTCGAGCAAGGCCGGCGCAATCATGTAGCCGTGGCGGTACAGGCCGTTGACCTCCAGCACGCGCGGCGTGCGCATGCGCACGGCGGGCAGGTTGTCGGGCAGGGTGGGTCGGCACTGCGTGGCAATTTCAAGAATGCGCGCCTCGGCAAAACCGGGGTGCACGGCGTAGGCGGCGCTGAGCAGTTCGAGCGCCGAGCGCACGCTCGCGGGCGACAAATCATCCGTTTCGATTTCGGTGGCGCCGATGACGAACACATGGTTTTCCTTGGGCGCGATGTAGATGGGGTAGCGCGGGTGCACCAATCGCGTCGGGCGCGCCAGCGTGACCTCGGGCGCATGCACGCGCGCCACCTCGCCGCGCACGCCGCGCAAGGCGCGCCACGCGCTGCGTGCGCCCAGGCCCCGGCAGTCGAGCACCCAGCCGGGCTGGCCGCTGGTGCCTGGCGTGAAATCTGCCGGGTCGGCGGCCTGGTTCCAGTGCGCCTTCACGCCGAGCTGCTGCATTTCCAGTGCCAGTGCAGCCAGCAGTTGGCGGTTGTCGAGCTGGCCTTCGCCGGGCAATAGCATGCCGCTGGCAAAGCGCGTCGCCAGTGCCGGCTCGACTTCGGCCAGTCGTGCGGCATCAAGCGGCTCCATGGCGGGGAGTTCCGGCACCTGCTCGCGTGTGGCGGCGAGCTGCTGGCGCAGGCGTGCGGCGTCGGCCGCATCCTGGCGGTGCCAGACGATCAGTGTGCCTTCCTGCTGAAAGAACACCGGGCTGGCCAGCGTGCCCAGGAGTTCCCGCCAGCGCGCCAGCGCATAGCGCCCCATGCGCACCACACCATGCTCGGTGACGGCCGATTCGGCCAGCGGCGCCAGCATGCCGCCAGCGACGCGGGCGGCCGAATGCTCGCCCTCGGGCCCGCCCAGGTCGTAGATGTCGACCTGGTGGCCGGCGCGCGCCAGAGACACCGCAAGCAAGCGGCCCATGAGCCCGGCGCCAATAATGGCAAAGGAGGTTGGTTTTGTCGTCATCGCGTTCCGTCCATATTCACGGACAAAACGGGCACACCGGGATGGTGCCAGTACTGGAAACTCCCCACGCCAGCATGACCTGGATCGGGTAACGGGGCGGTGCACCAACCGGTGGCAGGTGCAACGCGCCCCAGGGTGTTTCTCAGTCCGCGCCAAAACGTTTGAGTTTTTGGCAGGACACCCCTGTTTCGTCCAGCGAGAATTAGAGCACAGCGCCAAAACCACGGCCTTGACATGGCGCAGTGCACACTTGCGTTGAAAGACCACCCAGCATGACCTCAGAACCGCAGACCGAATCCACTTTCTCCCGCTACGTGCGCGTGCTCTCCATTGCCGGCTCCGACAGCGGCGGCGGCGCGGGCATCCAGGCGGACCTCAAGACTTTTGCCGCGCTCGGCTGCTACGGCATGACGGCCATCACCGCCATCACCGCGCAAAACACCCAGGGCGTGCGCGCCATCCACGGCGTGCCACCCGACATGCTGCGCGCGCAGATCGACGCCGTGGTGGAAGACATCGGCGTCGATGCCGTCAAGATCGGCATGCTGCATTCGCCCGAAGTGGTGGCCGTGGTGGCAGACGCCGTGCGCCGCCACCGCCTGCCGCATGTGGTGCTTGATCCGGTCATGGTGGCCACCAGCGGTGACCGGCTGATGGCCGCCGAAACCGTTCAGGTGCTGGTGCGGGATTTGTTCCCGCTGGCCGAGGTGGTGACCCCCAACCTGGACGAGGCCGCGCTTCTGCTCGGCCACGCCATCGCCGGCCCCGAGACGCTTGACGCTGCTGCGCGTGAACTGCTCGCGCTGGGCGCCCCGGCCGTGCTGCTCAAAGGCGGGCATCTCGCGGGCGACGCAGTGATCGACGTGCTGATCGAAACCGGCGGCCGGCTGACCCGGCTGGAAGCCGCGCGCATCGCCACCCGCAACGGCCATGGCACCGGCTGCACGCTGTCGTCGGCGATTGCCGCGCAGCTGGCGCTCGGCCTGCCGCTGGCGCAGGCGGTGCAAGCAGCGCGTGCCTACATCCTGGGCGCGATTGCCGCTGGCGCGCAGGTGCGCACCGGGCAGGGCGCCGGGCCGCTGAACCATGGCTTTGCGCCGGTGGCGCAGTGGGTGCAGCCGTAAATTTGTGGTCTTTTAAGGCTCTAGCGCTTATCCAAAAAGCGCTGGAAGCTATAAAAAAGTGAGTACTCAGGCGCTGTGCGTGCGCGTGATCCGAGCGAGCGCAAAGCTCAGCGCCAAGGTTGGCAAAGCCGAGCCCAATGCCGAGCTGAACTGCGGCAGCAGGTGGTAGAAGGCGATTCCGCCGATCCAGATGGCAATTGGCGCCGCATGCGCAGCGCGCGCTCCTTCTACCTGGGCCGCCACGTCGCTGCGCCCTGCGAGGCGCCCGAGAATCACGCCAAACAGCGGTACGAACACCGAGCTGAGCAGCAGCAAAAACGGCTCCAGGCTGTGCATGGGCAGCACCAGCGCCATGCCGGTGCACAGCAGCGCGATCAGCAGGCCCCACTGGCGCACGCTCCAGCGCGGCAGCAGGCTGTGCGTCGAAACAGCGCCCGAATACGCATCGCCATAGGCGTTGTCCACCTCGTCAATCAGGATGAGCGAGAGCGCAATCAGCCCGCCCTGCGCCAGCAGCAGCGCCGTCACCAGGTCGGCGCTGGGCAGCACCAGCGCCACCAGCACACCCAGCGCGTAGCACCAGATATTAGCCAGCGCATAGCCCGCCCAGGTGCCACGCAGCGCCGCGCTGCCGCTCTTGCCGTGGCGGGCGTAGTCGGCCACCAGGGGCAGCCAGGAGATCGGCATGGCAATCACCAGGTCCAGCGCCGGCAGCACGCCCATGCCGCCTTCGCCGCGCCGCTGCCAAAGGGCTTCAAGCCCTTGCGCCTGTGCCATGCCCAGAAACTTCCAGGTCAGCCAGAGCAAGGAGAGCACCACCAGCGGGAGTGCCACGCGGGAAATGATTTGGCGCACCAGCTGCACCATGGAGCCGCTGATCAAGAGCGTGATCACCGCTCCCCACAGCAGGGTGGCCAGCACTGGCCAGTGGCCCGCCAGCATGGCGCCCGACTGGCGGCCAATCGCCACGGTGGCGTCGCGCATGATCACCAGTTCAAACGTGCCCCAGCCCAGCAGTTGCACGATGTTCAGGATGATGGGCAGCCGCGCAAAGCTGCGTCCATAGACCGCATGCATCAGCCCGGCGCTGGCCAGGCCGCTGTCGCAGCCGATCTTGGCCACCCAGCCGAGCATGCCGGCGCCAATCAGCGAGCCGCCGACGATGGCGAGCATGGCTTCCTTGGTGCCCAGCGCCGGCATCAGGTAGGCGCCCACCTGCATCACCAGCAGCCCCACGCCCAGGCTGAACCACAGCGCAGCGTGGTCGCGCAGGCCGAAGACGCGCCGGTCGGGCGCGATTGGCGCCAGCGCTTCGTTGGCGGGGAGGGAAGGTGTCGTCATGGCAGCTCCGTAAAGACCTGCGCGGGAGCTGCTGGCGTGCCATGCCGCTGACAATGCGGCCTGGCGTGGCATTCCGGCTTCCCTGCGCGAGGATGACCTCAATCAGGTTCAAAGGGACTCTCTCAGCCCACGCAGCTTGCGCTGCGGGGCACCCCTAGCGAATGCACCGGGTACGTGGTGCGCAGCGGATTCTAGTGCGCCTACGGTTCGTGCGTCGGCCGGACACGCGGCCGCGTCTCCCAGCGGACATGCGTTCGGGCTTGCGCGAACCATAATTTTCCGATGACCACCTTGCGCTCCACCCTTGATTTCCTGCTGTACGACTGGCTCAAGGCCGAAACCCTGCCCGAGCGTGAGCGCTTTGCCGAGCATTCGCGGGAAACCTTCGATGCCGTGCTCGACACCTGCGAGCGCATTGCGCGCGAGAAGTACGCGCCATTCAACCGCACCGTGGACCAACAGGAGCCGCAATTCGACGGAGAAAAAGTCATCCTGCCGCAGGCCACCAAGGACGCCTACGACACCTACGCGGCCTCCGGCATGCTCAGCGCGGCGCAGGATTACGAGATTGGCGGCATGCAATTGCCGTACACAGTCGATGCTGCAGCCAATGCCTTCTTCGCCGCGGCATCGATCAGCATCAGTTCCAACCTTCTGACCACGGGCAATGCCAACCTGCTCATGGTGCACGGCACGGACTTGCAGAAGCAGGTGTTTGCGCAGAACGAGTTTTCCGGCCGCTTCTCGGGGACCATGTGCTTGTCTGAGCCGCAAGCGGGTTCGTCCTTGAGCGATGTGGCGACACGGGCGGTTCCGGATGGCGAGGGCCACGAGAGTGACCCGCTCGGTCCGCGCTACCGCCTTACCGGCAACAAGATGTGGATTTCTTCGGGCGAGCACGAGCTGTCAGAGAACATCATCCACCTGGTGCTGGCCAAGATTCCGGGGCCGGACGGCAAGCTGGTGCCGGGCACGCGCGGCATTTCGCTGTTCATCGTGCCCAAGAAGCTGGTGGATGCACAGGGCAAGCTCACCGGCGTGCGCAACGACGTGGCGCTGGCCGGGCTGAACCACAAGCTGGGCTGGCGCGGCACCACCAACACCTTGCTTAATTTTGGCGAAGGCAAATACCCGGTGGACGGCCGCGCGGGCGCTGTCGGTTACCTGGTGGGCCAGCCGGGCAAGGGGCTGGCGTGCATGTTCCACATGATGAACGAGGCGCGGATCGGCATCGGCATGGCAGCCACCATGCTCGGCCTGGCGGGCTACTATGCCAGCCTGGACTACGCCAAGAACCGCCCGCAAGGCCGCAAGCTCGGGCCGGCCGGCAAGGATGCGGCCCAGCCCCAGGTGCGCATCATCGAGCACGCCGACGTGCGCCGCATGCTGCTGGCGCAAAAGAGCTACTGCGAAGGCGCATTGGCGCTGAACCTCTACTGCGCGCGCCTGGTGGACGAGCAGCACACCGGCCAACCCGAAGCCGCCGACGAGGCGCGCCTGCTGCTGGAGGTGCTCACGCCCATCGCCAAGAGCTGGCCCAGCGAGTTCTGCCTGGAGGCCAATTCGCTGGCCATCCAGATCCACGGCGGCTACGGCTACACGCGCGACTTTCCGGTGGAGCAGTACTGGCGCGACAACCGCCTGAACATGATCCACGAGGGCACGCACGGCATCCAGGCGGCCGACCTGTTGGGCCGCAAGGTGCTGATGGAAAACGGCCGGGGCATGCAATTGCTGGCCGCGCGCATGCAGGCTTCCATGGCCCAGGCCGCTGCCGTGCCCGAGTTGGCTGGGTATGCAGCTGCGCTGGGCGACGCCTTGCAGCAGGTGGGCAGCGCCACGCAGGCAGCTTGGGCTACGGGTAACCCGACCGAGGCACTGGCCAATGCGGTGCCCTACATGCAGGCCTTTGGCCATACCGTGCTGGCCTGGGTGTGGCTGGATGTGGCGCTGGCCACGCTGCGCGAAGATGCTACGCTTTCAGTAGCTGAGAGCGCAGGCAGGATGGGCGCTGCACGCTATTTTTATCATTACGAACTGCCCAAGATCGGTGCCTGGCTGAACGTCGTCCAAGGGCGCGACATGACCTGCGCGGACCTGCCAGAGGAAGCCTTTTGAGGCGGCCCCGGCTTGTCGGCTGAAAGGTTTTCGTATCCTTCCCGCTTGCGCCAGATTTTCGAGGGTGTGTGACCCCATGCCGTGGCACCAATCGCCCACGTGACACCCAAGGCATGCAGGCGGCAGCAAAATAGGCCAGTCCACCGCTACCGGCCCCTGTCGGCAGCACCGCACTACAACAAAGGAGAAACCATGCCCCGCACGATTCAGCAGCTTTTTGATTTGACTGGCAAAACGGCACTTGTCACGGGCGGCTCGCGCGGCCTGGGCCTGCAAATGGCGCATGCGCTGGGCGAGGCCGGGGCCAGGATCATGCTCAGCTCGCGCAAGGCCGCAGACCTGGAAGCCGCCACCGCCGAACTGCAGGCAGCGGGCATCGATGCCCGCTGGATTGCCGCCGATTGCGCGCAGGAAGCCGAGATCCACCGCCTCGCCCGCGAGACGATGGAGCGCATGGGTGACATCGACATCCTGGTCAACAACGCAGGCGCCACCTGGGGCGCTCCGGCCGAGGACCACCCGCTGGACGCCTGGGACAAGGTGATGAACCTCAACGTGCGCGGCTACTTTCTGCTGAGCCAGTATGTGGCCAAGCACAGCATGATCGGGCGGCGCAGCGGCAGCATCATCAACGTGGCTTCGATTGCTGGTCTGGGCGGCAACCCGCAGGGTATGAACACCATTGCCTACAACACCTCCAAGGCGGCGGTAATCAATTTCACGCGCACGCTGGCAGGCGAGTGGGGCAAGTACGGCATCCGCGTCAACGCGATCTGTCCGGGCTTTTTCCCGAGCAAGATGACCGTGGGCCTGCTCAAGACGCTGGGCGAGGAAAACCTGGCGGCCCATGCCCCCCTGGGCCGCCTGGGCGACGACGAAGACCTCAAGGGCCTGTGCGCGCTGTTTGCATCCGATGCGGGCAAGCACATCACCGGCCAGCACCTGGCCGTGGACGGCGGCGTGAGCGCTCTGGTCGGGGGCTGACCGGCATGGCCACGGCCGCCGATTTCGGCCTGGGTTTTGGGGTGGAAATCCCTTTCGTCAACCTGCTGGGTTTCGCGCTGGTGCGCATGCAGGCAGGCGAATCCGAGCTGCGCTACGAGGCGCGGCCCGAGCACCTTAATTCATTTGGCGTGACACACGGCGGTGCCTCGATGACGCTGCTCGACGTGACCATGGCCACGGCGGCGCGCAGCGTGGCGCCCGAGCTGGGCGTGGTCACCATCGAGATGAAGACCAGCTTCATGCAGGCGGCGCAAGGCCCGCTGGTGGCCAAAGGCCGCCTGATCCACCGCACAGCCACCATGGCGTTCACCGAAGCCACGGTGTTCGACGCCAAGGGGCGGGTGTGCACCCACGCCACGGGGACCTTCAAATACGTGCGGCGCCTGCCGGTGGGGCCAGGCAGCGTGAACGAGTTGCGCACCATTGCCACCGATTGACCTTGTCGGCACCCACGGTATCTATTTCAGGTCAAATCGACTTCCAGCGCTTGATGGCATTGCGCTAGCAGCTATCAAATCAATAGTAAAAATTTTCAGGAGTGCTTTCATGCCCCGCAATCAACAGATTCTTCTCGACAACCGCCCGCAGGGCGAAGCCGTGGCAAGCAACTTCAAGCTGGTCGCTACCGACACCCCTGCGCTGCAGGAGGGCCAGGTGCTGGTGCGCAACCACTACCTCAGCCTGGACCCCTACATGCGCGGTCGCATGAACGACGCCAAGAGCTATGCCCAACCCCAGCCGCTGGGTGAGGTGATGCAGGGCGGCACAGCAGGTGAAGTGGTCGAGAGCCGCAGCCCCAAGTTCGCCGTGGGCGACAAGGTGGTGGGCTTTGGCGGCTGGCAGGAATACACCGTGGTCGATGCCGGCCAGCCCGGTTCCCTGAAGAAGGTGGACACCACGCACGTTCCGCTGTCGCACTACCTGGGCGCCGTGGGCATGCCGGGCGTGACGGCCTGGTATGGCCTGGTGAAGATCATTGCGCCCAAGGAGGGCGACACCGTGGTGGTCAGCGCCGCCACCGGTGCGGTGGGCAGCGCTTTTGCCGCCCTGGCCAAGGCGCGCGGCTGCCGCGTGGTGGGCATTGCCGGTGGCCCCGACAAATGCAAGTACGCCGTGGACGAGCTGCACTTTGACGCCTGCATCGACTACAAGGAACACAGCGACGGCAAGGCCATGGGCAAGGCGCTCAAGGAAGCCTGCCCCAGGGGCATCGACGGCTATTTCGAGAACGTGGGCGGCTGGATCATGGATGCCGTGATGCTGCGCATGAACGCCTTTGGCCGCATCGCCCTGTGCGGCATGATCGCTGGTTACGACGGCGCGCCGCTGCCCATGGCGAATCCCGCACTCATCCTGGTCAGCCGCCTGAAGATCGAGGGCTTCATCGTCAGCGAGCACATGGAAGTCTGGCCCGAAGCGCTGACCGAGCTGGGCACGCTGGTGGCCACCGGCAGGCTGCGCCCGCGCGAGAGTGTGGCCGAGGGCATTGCCGCGGCACCTGAGGCGTTTTTGGGCCTGCTCAAGGGCAAGAACTTCGGCAAGCAGGTCGTGAAACTGGTCTGATTACCCGCGTCGAGCCATGGCCACTGTCGTGCACTGGACCTGCAAGCGCTTCGATGACCTGGGCGTGCACGCCCTGCACGATGCGCTGGCCTTGCGGTGCCGGGTGTTCATTCTTGAACAGGGCCCTTACCAGGACCCGGATGCCGCCGACAAGCAGGCCTGGCATCTGCTGGGCTACGGTGCCGCGGGCCAGCTCCAGGCTTGCCTGCGCATCGTGGATCCTGGCGCGCGCTATGCCGAGCCTTCCATCGGACGCGTGGTGACCGCGCCCGGGGCCCGGGGCCAGGGCCTGGGCCGTGCCTTGATGGCCGAGGGCCTGGCGCGCTGCGCCAAGGCGTGGCCGGGCAGGGCGGTGCGCATCAGTGCGCAGGCGCATCTGCAGGGGTTTTATGCAGCGCTGGGCTTTGCTCCCGTGGGCTCGCCCTACCTGGAAGACGATATTCCCCACATTGAAATGCTGCGCCCCGCAGAGCCAGCGCTTTCCTAGGAGGCACCATGAGCACAGAACTCATCCTGCACCACTACCCTGCGTCACCGTTTGCCGAGAAGGTTCGCATGGTGCTGGGCTTCAAGCAGCTGCCCTGGAAGTCCGTCATCATCCCCAGCGTGATGCCCAAGCCCGATGTGGTGGCGCTGACGGGCGGTTACCGGCGCACGCCCATCCTGCAGATCGGTGCCGACATTTACTGCGACACCAGCCTGATCTGCGAGGTGCTGGACCACAAGCAGCCCGAGCCTGTGCTGTACCCGCCGCACCTCAAAGGCGTCTCCCGGGTGTTTGCCCAGTGGGCCGACGGCACCCTGTTCTGGACTGCAATGGCCTACAACATGCAGCCCAAGGGCGCAGCGGTGCTGTTTGCCAAACTGCCGCCCGAGGCCGGGGCGGCCTTTTTGGAAGACCGCAAGGCCATGAGCGTGAACATGACACGCCTGCGCACGCAGGATGCCGCGCCCGCTTACCGTTCCTATCTGCGGCGCATTGCGCACATGGTGGAGGAGCACGACTTCCTGTTTGGCGCCGAGCCCTGTGTGGCCGATTTTGCCGCCTACCACCCGCTGTGGTTCACGCGCGTGTGCACGCCGTCCGTGGCCGATGTATTCGATCATGTGCCGGCCGTGCTCGAATGGATGGACCGCATGGCCGCACTCGGCCATGGCCGCATGGAAAAATTCACTGCACAGGATGCCATCACCGTGGCCGCTGGCGCCGAGCCGCTGCCCCATATGAGCGAAGTGTTCCAGGACGAACATGGCATTGCCCTGGGCAGCGAAGTGACCGTGGCGCCCGAGAGCTTTGGCCCCGAGGCCACGCAAGGCACGCTGGTGGCCGCCACCCGCACGCGCTACATCCTGCGCCGCGAAGACCCGCGTGCAGGCACAGTCAATGTGCATTTCCCCCGCATTGGTTATGTACTGAAAGCGACATCCCCCTGAGCGGCTGCGCCGGGAAGGGGGCCTTGCTCAGCGCAGCGGGGCGGCCCTTGTGCGGCGGAGGTCGCTGGTCTGGACTGCGCCCGTTTCAGGCAGGGCGCCCTGAATCATCAACAACTGAAGGAGACACACCACATGATCGAAAATTTTGCAGGCAAAACAGCAGTTCTGACTGGAGCGGGTTCTGGTTTTGGGCTGGAATGCGCGCGCATTGGAGCCCGTCTGGGCATGAACCTGGTGCTGGTCGATGTGCAGCAGGACGCGCTGGACGCGGCCGCCGCCGAGATGCAGGCCGCAGGGGCCCAGGTGCTGGCACGCAAGGTCGATGTGTCGAACGCCGCGCAGATGGAGCAGCTTGCGCTGGATGTGCAGGAACGTTTTGGTGCGCCGCATCTGGTCTTCAACAACGCAGGTGTGGGTGCAGGCGGCCTGGTGTGGGAGAACTCGGTCAAGGACTGGGAATGGGTGCTGGGCGTGAACCTTATGGGTGTAGTGCATGGCGTGCGCCTGTTCACCCCCATGATGCTCGACGCCGCCGCCAAGGACCCGGCCTGGCGCGGCCACATCGTCAACACGGCCAGCATGGCCGGTTTGCTGGCGCCGCCCAACATGGGTATCTACAACGTCAGCAAGCATGCCGTGGTCAGCCTGTCCGAAACGCTGTACCAGGATCTCTCACTGGTCACCGACCAGGTCGGCGCCAGCGTGCTGTGCCCCTATTTTGTGGCCACGGGCATCAACGACAGCCACCGTAACCGACCGGATGCCTTGCAGCCGGGCAAGCCCACCAAGAGCCAGCTCATTGGCCAGGCGATGATCGGCAAGGCGGTCAGCTCGGGCAAGGTGACCGCCGCCGAAGTGGCGCAAAAGGTGTTTGATGCCGTGGGTGCGGGCCAGTTCTACATCTACAGCCATCCCAGGGCCATCGGCGCCGTGCAGACGCGCATGGAAGACATCCTGCAGGCGCGCAACCCCACCGACCCCTTTGCCGACAAGCCCGAGCTGGGCGTGCAGTTGCGCGCACAGCTGCGTGCAGATTGAAATATGTATGAAAATGGCCTCCAGCGCTTATGGAATAAGCGCTGGTAGCTATTGAAAGCATAGTAATCGACACATGGGCTGGCCCTGATTTCAATATCTTTTCTTCTTCAACCCGCTTCCAACGCCCTAGAACCCGAACCGTGATCCTGCCCCGAGCAGGGTTGCAACGCCCAGTAATGCGAAGATGGCGGCGGCCATCGAATGCACCAGTCTCATCGGGATTCTTGAGGCCAGCTTGTCGCCCACGAACACAGCCGGCACGTCGGCGATCAACATGCCGAGCGTGGTGCCGATCACCACCATCAAAGGCGCAGCATAGTGCGCGGCCAGCGCGACCGTGGCGATCTGGGTCTTGTCGCCCATCTCGGCCAGAAAGAAGGTGATCAAGGTGGCGCCGAACACACCGAACCGTTGGGCGACCTGGGTTTCCTCTTCTTCGATCTTGTCCGGAATCAGGGTCCAGAGGGCCATGCCGATGAACGACAGACCCAGCGCCCAGCGCAGGATCTCGGGGCTGAGGGTCGCCGTGATCCAGCCCCCGAGCGCACCTGCCAGGCCATGGTTCACGACGGTCGCGGCCAGGATGCCGAGGATGATCGGCACAGGTTTCTTGAAGCGCGCTGCGAGGATGAAGGCGAGGAGCTGGGTCTTGTCGCCGATTTCAGCGAGGGCGACGACGCCGGTCGAGACGAGGAGGGATTCCATGCGTTTTTTCCAGGCCGGTCTGCACACGATTGACCGCCACGCATCCCCGGCCTTGTCGGAGGCGTGGTGGTCAAAGGTCTTGCCAAGCGCGAAAAACCGCTTGCGCCATGACCCATGCGGGTCAAGTATGTTGACGCAAGCCTCTTCGGGGTGAAGAGCGGCTACTCCCCCATGACGCGCGAATTATAGCGGCGCACACCCCTACAATGGATCGCAGCCAAAGCGCCGCCATGTCGAAGACCATCTCCACGTTCACCCGTCATCTTTGGTACACAGTGGCCGTTCTGGCGGCCATGGTGGCGGCTTTCGGGGGGTATGTGGTGGCCGAAAAAGCGATCGATACCGCCAACGCGCAGCGTCTGCGCTCGCTGCAGCTGGCCGATGAAATGCGGCGTTCGTCGGACGATCTGACCCGCCTGGCCGCGCTGTCGGTGATGACGGGCGACGACCTGTACCAGCGCCACTACGAAACCCTGCTGGACATTCGCGAAGGGCGCAAACCGCGACCGCCCCGTGATCGGGTCACCTCGTTCGATATGGCCGCAGCGGTTGACCCGCCGGTGCCCGAGGGCGTGGGGATGGCCTTGGTGGAGCGCATGCGGTCGGCAGGCTTTATCGATCAGGAATTGGTCCTGCTGGCCCAGGCCAAGGCGTTGTCGGACAGCCTGACCCGTACCGAGCGCGAAGCCATGCAACTGAGCCAGGTGCAGGGCAGAGATGCCGAGGCGAGCCACGCCCGGGCGCGCGCCATGCTGCATGACGCGGCCTACCTGTCGGCCAAGGCGGCCATCATGGCGCCGATCGAGGGCTTTCATACCCAGGTGATGGAGCGTACCCAGGCCGCTGTGGCGCAGGCAGAGCGCAATGCCCTGGCTCTGCGGGTTGTTTTCATGGGCCTGGGGCTGCTGCTGGTGTACATGCTTTACCGCACTTCGCGGGCCCTGCGCACGGTCATGGGGGGAACGGTGGATGCGGTCCATGCCCAAATCACCCGCCTGGGCCAGGGCGATTTCAATGCGCCGCTGGCGCTGGACAAAAGCGAACCTGGCAGCGTGATGGCCCGGCTGGCCGAGTCGCAGGCCAAGCTCAAGCAGATGGCCGACGAGCGCGCCCACACCCAGCTTGAACTGCAGCGCAGCACGTCGCGGCTGAAAGAGGCTGAACGTCTGGCGTTGCTGGGCTACTGGGAGCTCGATCTGGTCACGAATGCGCTGGTCTGGTCTGATGAGACTTACGCCATTTTTGAACTCGATCCCGCCAGGCCGCCGCTCTATGAGACTTTTCTCAGTGTCATTCACCCCGACGATCGCGAGCGCGTCAACAAAGCCTATACCGAGTCCGTGCGGCGCAAGGAATCCCGGTACCGCATTACCCACCGCCTGCAGATGCCCGATGGCCGCGTCAAACATGTGCACGAGCGGGGCGAAACCCATTTCAGCGCCACCGGCGAGCCCCTGCGCACGATGGGCACGGTGCAGGACGTCACCTCGAGCCTGCAGGGCAAGCTGGCGCTCGAGCGTGCGAACCGCGACCTGCGCCTGCTGAGCGACTGCAATACCGCGCTGGTGCATGCCGAGGAGGAATCCGGCTTGCTGATGGAGATTTGCCGTCTGTGCGTGGAGCGTGGCGGCTATCGCATGGCATGGGTCGGTTATGCCGTGCACGATGCTGTGCATTCCGTGCGTGTGGTCGCCCAATCGGGCGACCAGGACGGCTATCTGCAGAATCTGCCGGTCACCTGGGCCGATGAGCCGCACGGCCGGGGGCCGGTCGGTACGGCCATTCGCACGGGTCTGCCGTGCGCCATCGATCACATCAAGAGTGATCCGCGCATGGCCATGTGGCGCGAGCAGACAGGGCGGCGCAGCATGCGCTCGTGCGTGGCCTTGCCGCTGGTGTGCAGTGCCTCCGTCATCGGGGCGCTGGCGCTGTATTCCGAGGAAGAAGACCGCTTCGATCCCGACGAGCTGCGCTTGTTGATGGAACTGGCGACCGATCTGGCCTATGGTATTTCCACCCTGCGCACCCGCGCCGAGCACGCCCAGGCCAAGGTGCAGCTGGAGTTTTTGTCCAACTTCGATCCCCTGACGCATCTGCCCAACCGCCTGTTGCTGCGTGACCGTTTCGAACATGCGGCGCGGGTGGCCCAGGCTGACGGCCGACGGGTCAGCATGCTGTACATCGACCTGGACCATTTCAAGCAGGTCAATGACAGCCTGGGCTATGCCGTGGGCGACCAGGTGATTGTGAAAGTGGTCGAGCGGCTGCAGCACTGCATTCCTGTGGCCTCGACCGTCAGCCGCATGAGTGGTGACGAATTCGTGGTGCTGCTCGCGGGCGACCTGGATGCGGCGGCGGTGGCGGGTGTGGGCAATGCCATCCGGGATGCCCTGGTGGACCCCATCAAGACCGGTGACAGCCTGCTCAACATCTCGTGTTCTGTGGGCATTGGCCTGTATCCGGGGGATGGCGCCGACTTCGAGACCCTGCTCAAACACGCCCATACGGCTGTCGTCAGCGCCAAGGAGGCGGGCCGCAATACCTGCCGTTTTTTCTCGCACGACCTGAACGACGGCATGCTGGAGCAGGTTCGCCTGACGGGTGGCCTGGCCAGCGCCTTGCGCAAGCGCGAATTTGTGCTGCACTACCAGCCCCAGCTGGATCTGGCGAGCGGCCGGATTGTCGGGGTGGAGGCGCTGGTGCGCTGGCAGCACCCTGCGGATGGCCTGTTGCCGCCGGGCAGGTTCATCGCGTTGGCCGAGCGCAGCGGGCACATCGTTCCCCTGGGCGAATGGGTGCTGCATGAAGCCTGCCGCCAGGCGCGCCAGTGGCAGAGCGGGTTCCTCACCACACCCGTGGTGGGTGTCAACCTGTCGGCCCTGCAATTCAAGCGGGGCAATGTGCTGGAGATGGTGGCATCGGCCCTGAGCGCATCGGGCCTGCCGCCAGCCTGCCTGGAGCTGGAGCTGACCGAGTCCATTCTGTTGCAGGACGTGGAGTCCACCATCCGGACGCTGCAGGGGCTCAAGGCCATGGGCGTCAAGCTGTCCATCGACGATTTTGGTACGGGCTATTCCAGCCTGTCCTACCTCAAGCGGCTGGCGGTGGACAAGCTCAAGATCGACCAGTCCTTTGTGCGCGACATGCTCACAGGGTCCGATGGGGCTTCCATCGTGCAGGCCATCATTCAGCTCGGGCACAACCTGCAGCTGACCGTGATTGCCGAGGGCGTGGAAACCATGGCAGAGCGCGACTTTCTCGAGCGCTCAGGGTGCGACGAGGCGCAGGGCTACCTTTTCAGCAGGCCGGTGCCGGTGGACCAGATGGAGCGGCTCCTGCGCAGCGGGATCGGGCGGCCTGGCGGCCCCATCGAGCTGGTGCACGATCTGTAGGGTCAATCGTAGGGGCGCACCAGCCGGACGGGCAGGCGGCTGCTCCGGGCTACATCGCCGCTGGCTTCGCCAGTCGCCATGTCCACGGCCCAGCCGTTGCGAAACGAGCCCAGCTGGCTCGATGTTCCGCCGGTACTGCCCTGCATGACGCTGCCATAGTTGTAGGCATTGATGCTGCCCGTGCGCACACGGGTCGAGCTGGACCAGTGCCAGGTGCCGGGCGAGGACGGAAACAGCACCGGATTCACCCCCGAGGGGACGGCTCTTTTGTTCACCAGATGGCGCAGCTCGTTGGCGCGCGGCAGACGCCATGCCACGCCTTCGGCCTTGCTGCGGGCCGCGGCTGCGGCCATGGCTTCGGCGCGGTCGAACAACAGGGGCAGGCCTTCGCAGGTTTTGCCGTTCCAGTGCGTGCCTTCCACACAGCGTGCCCAGGCCACCTTGGAGCGCTTGTCGATCACCAGGGTGCCGTCCTCCGAAGGCTGCATGCCCACTGGCGCCGTGGCCGCCGATGCCGCCGCCGCCGGTTCCTGGGCCAGTACGGCCGACGTAGCGAACCAGGCCGCGAGGCAGGCCATCGCGCGAAGGCGGATCGTTCGGTCAGTTTTCATGGCGTAGTTCCTCGAAGCAGGGCAGCAGCCCTGGCCCTGATGGTAGCTGTCCGCCGGGGCGTTGCAAGCTTTGCGGGGCGCCCCGGCGGCTGTGGCACACTCGCGCGCTTCGTGTTTTGAAACATCAGCAGCCCATGCAGCAGATCATCCGGCAACTGGCCGCAGAAATCAAAATCAGGGAGCAGCAGGTGGTGGCCGCCATCGAACTGCTTGACAGCGGAGCCACCGTGCCCTTCATTGCCCGGTACCGCAAGGAAGTGACCGGCGGGCTGGACGACGTGCAGCTGCGCGAGCTCGAAGCGCGCCTGTCGTACCTGCGCGAACTGGAAGACCGCCGCGCCGCCGTGCTCAAGGCCATCGACGAGCAGGGCAAGCTCACCGATGCCCTGCGCGCGGCCATCGCCGCCGCGCCGACCAAGCAGGAGCTGGAAGATATCTACCTGCCGTTCAAGCAAAAGCGCCGCACCAAGGGCCAGATCGCCCGGGAGTTTGGCATCGAGCCGCTGGCCGACAAGCTGTTTGCCGACCCCACGCTGGACCCGGCCGTTGAGGCGGCAGCGTTTACCAGGCCCCCCGAGGTGCTGGACGACGGCAAGCCAGGCGCGGACTTTTCCACGGTGCCTGCCGTGCTCGACGGCGTGCGCGACATCCTGTCGGAGCGCTGGGCGGAAGATGCGGTGCTGGTGCAGCAGTTGCGCGAATGGCTGTGGGCCGAGGGCCTGCTGCGCAGCAAAAAGGTCGAGAGCAAGAACGAGAATGACCCCGAGGTGTCCAAGTTCCGCGATTACTTCGATTACGACGAACCCATTGGCCGCGTGCCCTCGCACCGTGCGCTGGCGGTCTTTCGGGGTCGTGCGCTCGAAATGCTGGAGGCCAAGCTGGTGCTGCCCGTCGAACCGGAACCCGGCAAACCCAGCCTGGCCGAAGGGAAAATTGCCCTGCATCTGGGCTGGAGCCACGCAGGCCGCCGGGCCGATGACCTGATCCGCAAATGCGTGGCCTGGACCTGGCGCGTCAAGCTCAGCCTCTCGACCGAGCGCGACCTGTTCTCGCGCCTGCGCGATGACGCAGAAAAGGTGGCCATCAAGGTCTTTGCCGACAACCTGCGCGACCTGCTGCTGGCCGCCCCCGCCGGGCCGCGCGTGGTGATGGGGCTGGACCCCGGCATCCGCACCGGCGTGAAGGTGGCTGTGGTGGATGCCACCGGCAAACTGGTGGAAACCGCCACCGTCTACCCGCACGAGCCACGGCGCGACTGGGATGGCGCCCTGCACACGCTGGCCCGGCTGTGCGAAAGGCATGGTGTGCAGCTCATTGCCATCGGTAACGGCACGGCCAGCCGCGAAACCGACAAGCTGGCGGGTGAGCTCATCAAATTGATGCAAAAACAGGCTCCAGCGCAGGATGGTAAAGCGCTGGCAGCTATTGAAAAGATAGTGGTCAGCGAGGCCGGTGCGTCTGTGTACAGCGCCAGCGAATACGCCTCGCAGGAGATGCCCGATGTGGACGTGAGCCTGCGCGGCGCGGCCAGCATTGCGCGGCGCCTGCAGGACCCGCTGGCCGAGCTGGTCAAGATCGACCCCAAGAGCATTGGCGTGGGCCAGTACCAGCACGACGTGAACCAGAGCGAGCTGGCCCGCACTTTGGGCACCGTGGTGGAGGACTGCGTGAATTCGGTGGGCGTGGACCTGAATACCGCCAGTGTGCCGCTGCTGTCCCGCGTCTCGGGTCTCTCGGCCAGTGTGGCCAAGGCGGTAGTGCGCTGGCGCGAGGCCCATGGTGCCTTCAAGACCCGCAAGCAGCTCATGGATGTGGCGGGCCTGGGCGCCAAGACGTTTGAGCAGAGTGCCGGTTTTCTGCGCATCCGCGGCGGCGACAACCCGCTGGACATGACGGGTGTGCACCCCGAGACCTATCCCGTGGTCGAGCAGATCATGGAGAAAACCGGCAGACCGGTGGCCGAAATCATGGGCCGCACCGACATGCTCAAGGTTTTGCAGCCCGAACTGTTTGCCAACGAGAAGTTCGGCGTGATCACGGTCAAGGACATCCTGGCCGAGCTGGAAAAACCCGGCCGCGACCCGCGCCCGGACTTCAAGGTGGCACGCTTCAACGACGGCGTGGAAGACATCAAGGACCTGCGCGAAGGGATGATCCTGGAGGGCACGGTGAGCAACGTCGCGCAGTTCGGCGCCTTCATCGACCTGGGCGTGCACCAGGACGGACTGGTGCATGTGAGCCAGCTGGCGCACAAGTTCGTGCAGGACGCCCGCGAAGTGGTCAAGACCGGCGACATCGTCAAGGTCAAGGTCATGGAGGTGGACGTGGAGCGCAAGCGCATCGGCCTGTCCATGAAGCTGGGCGATGCGCCAGCCCGCCAGGGTGGCGGCCGGGGCGCCTCGCAGGGCAACCGGTTTGAAGGGGCAGGGCGCGGCTACCAGCAGCCCCCGCGCCGTGCGCCCGAGCCGCTGCAGCAGTCGGCCATGGCCTCGGCTTTTGCAAAGCTGCAACAGGCAAAGAAAAGGTAGGCAGCGCAGGGTACATAATCCAAGCCAGTCCCACCACAGCGCTGATCCCATGGATTTGAATGCACTGCTGGCCATGCCCGCCGTCCTGCCCAGCCTGCCACGTACGGTGGCATTGCTGATGAATGAGCTGGCCCACGACGAACCGAACCTGCGGCGCGTGAACCAGCTGTTCGGCTCCGACCCTGCGCTGTCGGCCCGCCTGCTGGAAATGGCCAACTCCGACGCCTTCCAGGGCCCGCGCCAGGTGGCGGGCATCCCGGAGGCGCTGGCCCTGCTGGGCACGCCGCACCTGCGCACGCTGGTGAGTTCTGCCCCGCTGGGCACCACGTCGCGCTCGGTGCCCGGCCTCAACCTGCAGCAGTTCTGGCGCTACAGCCTGCATACAGCCAAGTTGGCCCGTTCACTGGCGGGCAGCGTGCACCAGAATCAGGTTGCGGCCTACACCGTGGGGCTGCTGCATGGCCTGGGGGAGTTGCTGATCCATCTCTCCGACCCCGAGCGGGTGCAGTCGCTCAACACGCTGGTGCCGCCACTGGACCTGCGGCGCTGCAAGGTCGAGATGCGCATTTTTGGCTATTGCTACAGCCGCGTCACGGCCGCGCTGGCGCGCCGCTGGCAGTTGCCCGAAATGGTGGTCGATGCCCTCAGCTACCAGCATGCACCTTTTGAAAACCATGCCTATGAGCCGCTGGCCGGGGTCATTCACCTGGCGGTCTGGCGCGTGCGTGTGCATGAACTGGGGCTGGATGAGAGGGAGCGCGTGGTTTCCTTCCCCGACGAAGTCGCCCTGGCCCTGGGGCTGGACATCGATATGGTGCTGCGCCAGGACCCGATCGACTGGAATCCGCGCCACGAAGCAGAGCCCGAGGCCGCAGACTATCTGGTCTGACTGCGGGACATGGCACGGCAAACACCCATGCAGCGCGGGTCATGAAGGCCCTGCGCATCTACGCAGGCCCCCAGGCGTTGCAGCACCTGCGTGAACAAGGCCTGCACCCGCAGGATGTGCAGACCATTCCCGCTGCTGCAGGCGGGCCCAAGGGACTGATTCTGGGGCCGCTCGACCGATTCCTCTTTGGCGAGTGGCTGCCACAGTCCCGCCAGACCGTGCACCTGGTGGGCGCGTCCATCGGGGCCTGGCGCATGGCGAGCGCCTGTCTGCAGGGCAGTGTGGCTGCTTTCGAGCGGCTGGAGCACGACTATATCCACCAGCACTACGAGCCAGCGCCGGGCCGCAAGCGGCCGACGCCACAGCATGTGAGCGAGCGGTTCAGCCAGACGCTGCAGGACTTCTATGGCGGTCGGGTGGACGAGTTGCTTGCGCATCCGCGCTATCGCCTGCATATCGTCACGTCCCGGGGCCGCCATCTGCTGGCGCGTGAACACCGCTGGGCCACGCCGCTGGGCTACCTGGGCGCCTTTGTGTCCAACATGGCGCAGCGCAAGGCCCTGGGCGCCTGGCTGGAACGCGTGGTGTTTTCTTCTCCCGATCCCGCGCAGCCCACGGGTACCTGTGCAGCGTTGCCGTTTGGCACGCAGGATTTCCGCACGCGCCAGGTGCTGCTGACGCAGGCCAACTTCATGCCGTCCTTGCAGGCCAGTTGCTCGATTCCGTTCGTGCTCCAGGCCGTGCCACACATTGCAGGCGCCCCCAGCGGCGCCTACTGGGACGGCGGCATCACCGACTACCACATGCACCTGCACTACCGTTGCCCACAAAATGCTATTAAAACAATAGCTGCCAGCGCAATGGATACGGGCGCTGAAGGCCAAAAACATTTAAATCCTGCCGGGCTGGTGCTGTACCCCCACTTCCAGCAGACCGTGGTGCCCGGCTGGCTGGACAAACACCTGCGCTGGCGCCACCGCGCCACCCCGGCGCTGGACCACATGGTGCTGCTGAGCCCCCACCCCGACTGGGTGCGCAGCCTACCCCACGCCAAACTGCCCGACCGCAACGACTTCGTCCACTACGCCCACGACCCCGCCCAACGCATGCGCCTGTGGCGCACCGCCGTATCGGCCAGCGAGCAACTGGCCGAGGAGTTCGGTGCGTGGGTGGAGCGGCCGGATGTGGGGGTGGTGGGGCTGCTGTGAGTGGTGGCAGGCGTAAGGTGTTGCTCACAATCATCCTGGCAACCCAGGCCGTGCATCCGAAAGAGCCTGAAGCTCCCACGCGTACTCTGCACCTCATACACACAAAAGCGCTTACCAATAATTAGTCCGCCCTGAACAACGCGCAAGCCGTTGATCTGACACGTAGTTTTGCTGATTGATGGGCGCAGGACTTGCAAGGTATGGTTTTGCCAGTACCTGTTTTCTTGCAAATATCTCCGAGGAGTCCGATGCGCCCAAAGCCTTCCCAGCCCCAGAGCGGCGAGTTGTTCCGCGCGCGCCTGGACGAGCAGATCAACATGCGCCACCCGCTGGTACGCCTGGCTGGCTTGATGGACTGGGAGCAGATCGAGCGGCACTTTGCCAGCCACTTCACCTCGGGCCGTGGCCGCCCGGCACTGCCGCCGCGTCTGGTCGCCGGCTTGCTGTACTTGCAGCACGCCAACGATGCTTCTGACGAGGCAGTTGTGAACACCTGGGTGGAGAACCCGTACTGGCAGTTCTTCTGCGGCGAGACCTACCTGCGCACTGAGTTGCCCATCGATCCCAGCAGCCTGACGCGCTGGCGCCAGCGCATCAGCGAGGAAGGCGTGGAGGTGCTATTGGCGATAACCATCGAGGCCGCCAGGGCCGCGGGGCTGATCAACAAGGCCAGCGTGCAGCGGGTCATAGTGGACACCACCGTCATGCCCAAGGCCGTGGCGCACCCCACCGACAGCCGGCTGCTGGACAAGAGCCGCCAGCACTTGGTCAAGGCGGCCGAGGACAACGGACTGCGGCTGCGCCAGAACTACAACCGCGTGGCCCCTCGGCTGGCTGCGCAGATCGGGCGCTACGCGCACGCCAAGCAGTTCAAGCGCATGCGCCGGGCCGTGCGCACGCTGCGCACCCGCGTGGGCCGGGTGCACCGCGAGGTGCAACGCCAACTGCACGTGCTGCCCGAGGCAGCCCAGGCCAAGGTGCTGGATCTGCTGCAGCGCACCGGCCGCATTCTCACCCAGCGGACCAAGGACAAGAACAAGCTGTACGCCCTGCACGCACCCGAAGTGGAGTGCATCTCCAAAGGCAAGGCCAGGACACCCTACGAGTTCGGCGTGAAAGTCAGCATCGCCACCACACTCAAGGAAGGCTTGGTGGTGGGCATGCGCTCCATGCCGGGCAACCCCTACGACGGCCACACGCTGGCCGAGACACTGGAACAGGTGGGCATCCTCACCGGCACGGACAGGCTGCCGGCCATGGCCATCGTGGACAAGGGCTACCGGGGCGTGGAGATCGAAGGCGTGCGCATCCTGATGTCAGGCCAAAAGAGAGGCATCACCCGAACGCTCAAGGCCATGATCAAACGGCGTAGCGCCATCGAGCCGGCCATCGGGCACATGAAGATGGACGGGCGCCTCGCCCGCAATCCGCTCAAAGGGACGCTGGGCGATGCGCTGCATGCGGTGATGTGCGGTGCGGGGCACAACCTGCGCCTGATCCTGGCCGCGCTGCGGCTTTGTTGTGCCCGATTCGGGCTGTTGGTGCAGGAGATCATCACGGCACTGATCGCCGCTGCGGTTGAGCGCCGACCAGCCTGCGGCTGAGAACGGAATTGTTCAGGGCGGACTAATTACATCTCAGATGCATTTTGTGGTTGTCGGATTGGGTAAAGTTTACCTACCTAAAAATGCAGAATAGACTAGGTGGTCATTGCGATTATAGGGAAATCGCTCTGATTTATGTCTCTCTCCTATATTTGTGCATTGTATTTTATAAGAGGCATTTGCGAGTGCTTTGGGGTATTGTGTATAATAATCAATCGAATATTTTCTCTTTGCATTCTAATTTGAGAGGTTTTCGAAAATTAGTTGAATCAAGTATTTTGATTTATTTCGCTGCATTGATGCTTCTCGGTGCTTTAATGCAGGGAAGTCGAGCTCATGCGCAGAGCAATATTTGTGTTGAAAACGGCGGTGAATATGAATGTTCCGATCCCAAGATAGTGTCGGAAACGCGGCATTTATGTTTTGAATCTGGTCCTTTTATGCCGCTAATGAATGCGGCGGTTGCATGCGGATGGACCCAGGGAATAGATTCTGATCAGATTGTGGCTCAAAAGGCTGAATGCTGGTACCGAAGTGGCTGCACTGCAAAAATTGATAATCCTGAGTGGAGCCAGAATGGTCAAGTCTATAATTCAAATTTTTGCTGGAATATCCTAACAGAAGAAAAAAATGGAATCGCAATAAGATCTTTTGCGGTGATGAAAGGGGTGCGAACTACTACGCCACCACCATCTTCTGGCAATCCTCAGCCTCCGGCTTGTAGTGCAACCGCTGCTGTTCCCCAGGATTCCATACCTGTCGTAGCGATGAGGTCTCGGGAGCTTGGTTGTGACGAGGGGTGGACGCGTTATGACGTTGCCGATGGATATGAGTGCAGAAGACGCTTGGTTATTCCTCCAAAATACTGCGAATCATGTCCGAATGATGACATCTACGGCGCCGAATTACAGGATGGCGCCTTGATAGGCAACCCTATCGTTACAGCCACTACTGAAAAGCGCCAGCACGAGGTTGATTATTTGGATATTGGTGCTCATCCACTCACATTACAACGCGTTCATCGAAGCTCGTGGGCAACCAAGACGGATTGGCCATTGCTTTCCGAAGCGCGAGGATCGTCACTAGGAAAAAATTGGATTCATAACTTTCATGCCAGCATTGACATATCAGCACCTCGGGCAAATAAAAATGTGCGTGCTTATGTGACTCTTGAGAATGGTGATATTCATGTTTTTTATCGAACAAAAACAAGTGCCCAAGATAATTCATCGGAATGGAAGACGCCAGAATCTGGTGCGCGATTGAAAACTTTGCTGAATAATTCGATTGTTTCTGGGTATATCTATACTCATAGTGAGACCGATGTTCAATGGGAATTTGATGCGTTGGGACGCCTAATTCGCCGCACGGAACCAAACGGCTGGGCAATGACGTATATTTACGGATTGGATGGCAAGCTGCAGCAAGTAACGAATCAATTTGGCCGATCATTGGTGTTTTTTTATGGCCATGGTGGCAAGTTGGTTCGGGTGCGCACTCCTGACCAGAAGGATATTTTTTATGATTATGCCCTGGCGCTAGATAGGGTAACTTACCAAGATGGCACGCAGCGTCGTTATGTGTATGAAGATGCTCGATTCCCTTTGGCGCTCACGGGGGTTTTTGATGAAGATGGAGTTCGATATTCAACCTACCGTTACGATAGTAGCGGGCGTGCTTTTTCTACGGAATTGGCGGATTCTGTTTATAAGCACTCCATTGAATATGAGCCATGGACAGGAACCACACGGAATTTCCATGTGACAGATGCGCTTGGAACCAAGCGCTCATACCGAACATACTATTTTTCAAACTCCCGTGCGGGCATTGATTACATGTCAACGCCAAGCGCTGAATCGAATGATGCGATTTTTATCAGAAACTTCTCAAATGTCGGATTGGTGAGAGAGACGCGTTATTTTGGCTATTGGTATCAGAATTGGCCAACATACTACGAATGGGATGCTTTGAGACGCTTGCCTACACGAATATCGGAAGGTGCGTACTCGTTAAATACCGAGATTGCTGGCTATGTCTGGCATCCAAAATTTCGGGTTCCTGTTTCAATTAACGAGGTGAAACGGGTGACCGATTACACGTATGACAGCAGCGGAAATCCTTTGAGTGAGACTGTAAGGGATAAAAGTTCCGGTGTGGTTTCAACCCGTGGCTGGACATATTCTGCAGATGGGTTAATAAACTCTTACACCCAAGCCAATGGCGCAACTACGCGTTATGCATATGATTCCTCAGGCAATCTTGTTAAAGTTATTGCACCCGATGGTAGTCAGACGATTTTTACCAACGATGCGAGCGGGCGGATCACAAGCAAAACCAGTCATTCTGGTGTAGTTACCAACTATGAATATGACCTGCGCGGAAGGCTTCGCCGCGTCCAAACTGATGGACAAATCAGCGAGATCACCTATCGTCCGACAGGGCTGATTGCATCGATTGGCCTACCGGGTGGACATACCATCAGCTACCGCTACGATCCTGCGCACCGACTGATCGGCTGGTCAGACAATCGCGGCACTGTAGGCACCTACGTGCTGGATACGATGGGCAATCGCCTGCAAGAACAAATAGTTGGCGCGCAAGGCGTAATAGCCTGGAATCTCTCACGCTCCATCAATGCACTGAATCGCGTAGCAAGTGAAACCCTGGGAGGCACACAGCTCCGATCTTTCGAATACGACATCAATGCAGATCTCGTCAGGGTGACGAATGGGTTGAACGAAACCCACAGGGTTAATCGTGATGAGAAACGGCGCCCGTACATTGTTTACCGACCAGATGGCTTTGGCACCGTATCGAGGTATGACGTAGTCAATAACCTGTTGCATGCAACCGACTACAAAGGCGTCACCACCACCTACCAGCGCGACGCCCAAGGCAACCCCACCCAAGAAACCAGCCCCGACAGCGGCAGCCAAACCACCCAGTACGACCCTCTGGGCCTGCCCCGGCAAGTGACCGACGCCCTGGGCCGCAGCACCACCTACGAGCGCGACCTGCTGGGCCGCCCCACCCACATCACCCATGCAGACGGTGCCAGCACTACCCTGCAATACGACCAGGGCGCCGTGGGGTACCTCAGCAGCATCACCGATCCCAGCGGCACCACCAGCTACGAGCGCGACAGCCTGGGCCGCACCACCCGCAAAACCCAAACCCTGAGCAACGGCAACACCCGCAGCATCGCCTACCAATACGACG
>JAMLIT010000029.1 GCA_023954035.1 Burkholderiaceae bacterium
CGCGTCACCGGGCAATTGACCACCACCTCGGTCTGTTCCAACGCCACATCGCCGCGCTCTTCAGCAGCCAGCAGCTCCTCTTCCGATTTCAGCACGCGCCCCATCACAGGCACCCGCCAACGCACCACCACCAGCCGCCACAGGGGGCTGTAGGCTGCCACGGTGTTGGTCGCGCCGGTAGGCAGTGGCGCCGACTGAAAAATATTGATTTGCTCGCCCCCGGGAAACATGTACACCCGCTCCAGGATGGAGGCCTTTCCGGTAATGCCCACAGCACCTGCGAGGCGCGGTGCATAGTTCGCGCCTTCGGCACGCGCCATCACGGCATCGGAGATATCAGTGGTGATGTAGTCCACTGTTCGGCCATCCACCCAGGCGCGCTTGAGCGGCAATACGGTCTCGGCTCGATTGACATCGAAGCCCTGGCCGGCGCACCCTGCCAGCAGGGAGGCGGTGAGCATCAAGGCAAAGGCGGAAGCGAACGCATTCATTGGCGGATACCAGGTGCGGGATGCAGTAGGGAAAAAAATCCCCGCTCCATGGTTTCACAGGGCGGGGACAGGCTTCAAGGCACTCCGGCGAGGCCCTGGAACGCGTTCACATGTTGTCAATCATGACCTGGCCAAAGCCCGAGCAGCTCACCTGCGTGGCGCCGTCCATCAGGCGGGCGAAGTCATAGGTCACCTTTTTGCTGGCAATCGACTTCTTCATCGAACTGATGATGAGGTCGGCTGCTTCGATCCAGCCCATGTGGCGCAGCATCATTTCGGCGGAGAGGATTTCGGAACCTGGATTCACGTAGTCCTTGCCGGCATACTTGGGCGCCGTGCCGTGCGTGGCTTCGAACATGGCGATGGTGTCCGAAAGGTTGGCGCCAGGGGCAATGCCGATGCCGCCCACTTGCGCGGCCAGGGCGTCAGACACATAGTCGCCGTTGAGGTTGAGCGTGGCGATCACCGAGTATTCAGCCGGACGCAGCAGAATCTGCTGCAGGAAGGCGTCGGCAATGCTGTCCTTGATGGTGATTTCCTTGCCCGTCTTGGGGTTCTTGAACTTCATCCAGGGGCCGCCGTCGATCAGCTCGGCGCCGAATTCCTTGGCGGCCAGGCCATAGGCCCAGTCACGGAAGCCCCCTTCGGTGAACTTCATGATGTTGCCCTTGTGCACGATGGTCACGCTGGGCTTGTCGTTGTCGATGGCGTACTGAATGGCCTTGCGCACCAGGCGCTCGGTGCCTTCCCGCGAGACGGGCTTGATGCCGATGCCGGACGTGGCGGGGAAACGGATTTTCTTGACACCGAATTCGTCCTGCAGGATCTTGATGAGCTTCTTGGCCTTGTCGGATTCAGCTTCGAACTCGATGCCGGCGTAGATGTCTTCCGAGTTCTCACGGAAAATGACCATGTTGGTCTTCTGCGGCTCTTTCACGGGCGAAGGCACGCCGTCGAAGTACTGGATGGGGCGCAGGCAGACATACAGGTCCAGCTCCTGGCGCAGGGCGACGTTGAGCGAGCGGATGCCGCCGCCTACGGGGGTGGTCAGCGGGCCCTTGATGGAGACGACGTAGTCCTTGACGGCGGCCAGCGTTTCCTCGGGCAGCCACACATCGGGGCCGTAGACCTTGGTCGATTTTTCGCCGGCGTACACCTCCATCCAGTGGATCTTTTTCTTGCCGCCATAGGCCTTGGCCACCGCCGCATCGACCACCTTGAGCATCACCGGGGTGATGTCCGCGCCCGTACCGTCGCCTTCGATGAAGGGGATGATGGGCTGGTCCGGCACGTTCAGCGACATGTCGGCGTTGACGGTGATTTTCGTGCCTTCGGCGGGCACCTTGATGTGCTGGTAGCTGGTCATGTACGCAAGACTCCAATGGGGCTGAAAGGCTTTCAGCAGGTTAGGCGAGACGCTCTAAATCGTTCGATTCTACCGACAAAAGAATTCACCAAGCCCTGTCAACGGAGCGCTTTGGCCGCCGTTGTGGGCTGGCTGCGCAAGCTTTGCGGAGCATCAAAACAACCGGCATCTCTGCCCTTCTCGAAAGTTCTCATGAACAAACTTCTTGCCACCCTCGCAGCGTCCTTGTTCCTTGTTGCTGCCCATGCCCAGACCGCCGCTCCTGCGGCCCCGGCCGTGGCTCCGGCGCCCGTGGCCGCTGCCGCGCCTGAGGCGGCTGCGGCGCCCCAGGCCACCGCAGCGGCACCCAAGGCCTCCAAAACCCACAAAGCGGCCAAGTCCAGCCACAAGAAGGTCGCGAAAAAGAAGGCCCACAAGACCCGCAAGGCCGTTTGAACGCCTGCGCAGGGCGCGGCGCGACCGAGGCGCACCGCCGCCGATGAACGAAAATGGCCCGCTGTACGCGGGCCTTTTCGTGCCCGCCCCGATCAAAGCGATCCAATTTTCGAAAGGGCTTCATGCGCGCGCCTCTCCTGCTCTTGCGGTTCTTGCTGCCCATGGCGCTGGCCGTTGCCGCCCTTCCCTTGGCCCAGGCCCAGAACGCGCCGCAGCTGGATCTGGCGCGGGTGGAGCTGTCCGCCGGGATGCACCGCATCGATGCGCAAGTGGCCCGAACGCCAGGCGAGCGCCAGACCGGGCTGATGCATCGCAAGACCATGCCGCCGCAGGAAGGCATGCTGTTCGTCTTCGACCAGCCGGGCGTGCAGTGCTTCTGGATGAAAAACACCTTGCTGCCGCTGACCGCAGCGTTTGTCGCCGACGACGGCACCGTGGTGAACCTGGCCGACATGCAGCCCGAAACCACCGACTCGCATTGCAGCGCCAAGCCGGTGCGCTACGTGCTGGAGATGAACCAGGGTTGGTTCAAGTCGCGCGGCATCAAAGCGGGGTTCAAGCTTTCCGGGCCGATGTTCGCCTCCGCTCGACGCTAAGGCGGCGGCGCTACGAAATGAATAGCTCTCGACGCTTGTTCAACCTTCGCTAGGCGCCAAAGGGATCATAAAAAAGCGGCCCGCTCAGGCCGCTTTTGCTGGCGCTAGCGCGCAGATCAATCGAAGTTGCTTTCAGCGAATTGCCAATTCACCAGGTGCTCAAGATAGGCCTCCAGGAACTTGGGGCGGGCATTGCGGTAGTCGATGTAATAGGCGTGCTCCCAGACGTCGACGGTGAGCAAAGCCTTGTCGGTACCAGTGAGCGGCGTGCCGGCGGCGCCGGTGTTGACGATGTCCACGCTGCCGTCGGGCTTCTTCACCAGCCAGGTCCAGCCCGAGCCAAAGTTGCCTGCGGCCGACTTGGCAAACGCTTCCTTGAACGCTGCGTAGGAGCCGAACTTGGCGTCGATGGCGGCGGCCAGAGCGCCAGACGGCGCGCCACCGCCCTGCGGTTTCATGCAGTTCCAGAAGAAGCTGTGGTTCCAGATCTGCGCGGCGTTGTTGTAAATGCTGCCGTTGGCGGTCTTGATGATTTTCTCCAGCGGCATGTCGGCGTATTCCGTGCCTTCCTGCAACTTGTTGAGGTTGTCGACATAGGCCTTGTGGTGCTTGCCATGGTGGTATTCCAGCGTTTCCTGGCTGTAGTGGGGTGCCAGGGAATCGATCGGATATGGCAAGGGAGGAAGCGTGTGTTGCATGGGGTTCTCCTGTTTATCAGTGGTTTGAAGGCGTTGGTGGCGCGCGCGCCCGGTGCGCCGACCTCACGGGACATTCTAGAAAGATCGTGCGCCCTCTGCCGGCCGCTGCCGAGAAGTCCTTGCTCCGGGGCGCAGATGCCGGGTTTGTCCTACAACAGACGTGGCGGAACGACGGTCAGGTCGATCTCGCCGTCGGCCAGCCGGGCACGCAGCGGCGTGGCCGGGGGCGCCTGGTGCACACTGCGCACAAGTTCGCCCGCGGGTGTTTGCAGCAAGGCGTAGCCTCGCTGCAGCACCAAGGCGGGGTCCAGCAACTGCAGGCGCAGCGCCGCCCGGTCCAGGCGCTGGCGCCGGGCATCCAGCGCGGACTGGATTTTCTGAGGAAAATCACTCTCTAGCGCTTTGTACGCCTGCGATTTCCGCTCACTTGTTGATAGCATCGCCTGGCGCAAGCGCGCAGCCATTGCGGACAGGCGCATGCCCTCGCGCTGCGCCAGCAGCGAGGGTCGGGCCAGGCGGGCGCCTGCCTGGTCCAGGCGCAAGTGGCACTCATCCAACTGCCGCTGCACCGCATCGCCAAGGCGCAGCTCCAGCCGCTGCAATGCGTCCAGCCAGGTCTCGCGCGGGGCGCAGACCAGTTCGGCGGCGGCCGTCGGCGTGGCCGCGCGCAGGTCGGCGCAGAAATCGGCAATGCTGAAGTCCGTTTCGTGGCCGACGCCGCAAATCAGCGGCACGGGGCTTTGCACCACGGTGCGCGCCAGGGTTTCGTCGTTGAAGGCCCACAGATCTTCCAGCGAGCCGCCCCCACGCACCAGCACGATCACGTCGATCGCCGGTGCGCCTTCGGTGGGCGCCTGGGTCAGGGCGTAGAGCTGCAGGAGCGCACGCACCAGCGCCGCGGGCGCCTGCGCGCCCTGCACCGGTGCGGGCACCAGCAGAACCGGAATGTGGGGCACGCGCCGCCGCAAAGCGGTGACCACGTCGTGCAGGGCAGCGGCGCCCGGCGAGGTCACGAGCCCAATGCCGCGCGGCGCGACGGGAAGCGCCCGCTTGCGCGCGGGGTCAAACAGGCCCTCGGCCTCCAGCCGTTCCTTGAGCCGCAAAAACTGCTCGAACAAGGCCCCCTGGCCGGCGCGCTGCAGGTGTTCCACCACCAACTGGAGATCGCCCCGCTGCTCATAGACGCCCAGGCGTCCGCGCAGTTCGACGCTGTCGCCATCGCGCGGGGTGAAGCCGAGCAGGCCGGCGGCGCGGCGGAACATGGCGCAGCGAATCTGACCGCCAGCGTCCTTGATCGAGAAATAGCAATGCCCGCTGGCTGCGCGCGAGAACCCGGAAATCTCGCCGCGCACGGCCACGGGATTGAAGCGCGCGGCCAGCGTGTCGCCCACGGCCAGGCACAGCGCGCCGACCCCCCAGATGCGTTCGGCTCCCCCGCCGGGTGCTGTCTCAAACATGAGCGCAAAAACCAGCGTGGATGCGGCTTTCGCCGCCTTGCTGCGCTGCAGTACTCCACAGCGCCAGCCGAGCGGAGCGCGAGTAACAAACTTTTTCGAAATCCCGTGAAACTCCGCGAAAGTACGTGCAAGGCATTGATTTATATGACTTTTAATCTGCGCAAAATTTCATCAATCTGTTGCATCGACCTTGTGGCGCCATTTTGCAGGCCTTGCCTACGCGCTTATGCACAAAGTTATCCACAGCTTCTGTGGGTGGGGCCAGGGGCGCTGCGTGAGCCCGGCGTCCCGAGAAAGCGGCAAAAAAGCTGGTTCATAATGCCCGTTTGCCCAACCCCGCGCGGAGAGAGAATTGCTGTCCATCATACAAGCCGCAGGCTGGCCGATCTGGCCCTTGGTCGCCTGCTCGGTGCTGGCCCTGGCGCTCGTGATCGAGCGTTTCATCGCCCTCAAGACGGCGCGCATCGCCCCCCCCAAACTGCTCGACGAAGCCATTTCGGTCTCGTCGGTCACCCTGCCCGGCCCGGACGTGGTGGCTCAACTGGCACTCAACTCCGCCCAGGGCGAAGTGCTGGCGGCGGGCTTGCGTGCACTCAACAGCAACCCCCGCTGCAGCGAGGCGGACCTGCGCGCCGCAATGGAAGGCATGGGCAGGCGAGTGGCGCACCGGCTGGAGAAATCCCTCAGCGCCCTGGCCACCATTGCTTCGGCAGCGCCGCTGTTGGGTCTGCTCGGCACGGTGATTGGCATGATCGAGATTTTTGGCTCGCAAGGCTCTACAGGCGCTGTGGGTTCAGGCAACCCCGCGCAGCTGGCGCACGGGATTTCGGTGGCCTTGTACAACACAGCCTTCGGCTTGATCGTGGCCATTCCCTCGCTGATCTTCTGGCGCTACTTTCGCGCCCGGGTCGACGCCTATCTGCTGACGCTGGAGCTCTCCGCCGAGCAGTTCGTGCGCCACCTGCTGCGGATGCAGAAATGAGCGCGGCGCACTGCGGGCCGCTCGAAAGGCGGCGCCCATGAACTTTCGCTCGCGCGATCGGGAAGAGCCCGAGATCAACCTCATTCCTTTCATCGACGTGCTCCTGGTGATCCTCATCTTCCTGATGCTGACCACCACCTACAGCAAGTTCACGCAATTGCAGCTGACGCTGCCGGTGGCCGATGCAGAGCAGATGCGCGACCGCCCCAAGGAGGTGATCGTATCGGTCGCAGCCGACGGCCGCTACGCAGTGAACAAGGCCACGCTGGAGGGGCGCGGCGTGGATGTGCTGGCTTCGGCGCTGCGGGCTGCAGCCAGCGCCGGGCCCGAGAGCATCGTCATCATCAGCGCCGACGCCACCGCGCCGCACCAGTCCGTGATCACGGTCATGGAGGCGGCACGCCGCGCCGGCCTCACGCAGATCACGTTCGCTACGCAGTCGGCAGCCAGCGCCGGCGCGCAGCCACGCTGACCCGCCATGCCGCCGCCAGCCGCGCAGGCGTGGCCACAAGGCATTTGGCAGCGCCGGGGCGCAACGGCCTGGCTGCTTTGGCCGGTCTCCGTGGTCTACGGCAGCCTGGTGCGGCTGCGGCGGCGACTGTACCGCCTGCGCTGGCTTCGAAGCACGCGCGTCCGCGCGCCGGTCGTCGTGGTCGGCAACGTCGTTGCCGGCGGCGCCGGGAAGACCCCCTTGGTCATGGCACTGGTGCAGCACCTGCTGGCGCGCGGCCGGCGGCCGGGCGTGGTCTCGCGCGGCTATGGACGCAGCACACGGGGCACGCGCTTTGCTGGACCCGAAACCCAGGCCCACGAGGTGGGCGACGAGCCCGCGCTGATCGCCCGCCGCTGCCGCGTTCCGGTGGCGGTGTCCGAGCGGCGCAGTGACGCCGCAAAGGGGCTTTTGGCGCAGCATCCCGACATCGACATCATCGTCTGCGACGACGGCCTGCAGCACCTGGCGCTGGCGCGGGACCTGGAAATCTGCGTGTTTGGCGCGCAAGGCGTCGGCAACGGCTGGTTGTTGCCCGCCGGTCCGCTGCGTGAGCCTTGGCCGCGACCGGTCGATGCAGTGCTGTACGCTGGCTCGCCGCCACCAGGCTGCACGACAGCGTGCTTTGAAATCGTTCGCCGCCTGGGTGCGACAGCCCGAAGCGCCCACGGGCGCGCCGTGGCCTTGTCCGAACTGGCTGCAAGCCCGGTGATCGCGCTCGCAGGCACCGCCCGCCCGGAAGACTTCTTTGCCATGCTGCGCGATCGCGGTCTGGTGCTTTCCCAGGCTCTTGCGTTCCCAGATCACTTCGATTTTGATAGCTGGAAACCCAATTTAGATAAGCGCCAGAGCCTTGTTTGCACCGAAAAGGACGCCGTCAAGTTGTGGCCCCGTTTTCCGGACGCGCTGGCTATTGCCCTGGAGGTGGTGATTGACCCCGCATTTTTTGCTGCGCTGGACGAGCGCCTCGACCGGCTCGCGTGCGCATCGCTATCATCGCCCTCCTGATTGCCAACGCGCTGTGCCGCCTGCTGCCATGGACCCCCGACTGCTAGAACTGCTTGTCTGCCCCGTTACCAAAGGCCCCCTGACCTACAACCGCGAGCGCCAGGAATTGGTCTCGCGCAGCGCGCGGCTGGCCTACCCGGTGCGCGACGGCATTCCCGTGCTGCTGGAAACCGAGGCGCGCACGCTGAGCGACGAGGAACTCGAGCAGTGAACCCGCCCGGGCCGGTTGCCGCTACACGCTCGGCGCCGCTTGCGGTGCGCTTTTCAGTGCTGATTCCGGCGCGCATGGCGTCCAGCCGCCTGGCGAACAAACCGCTGGTCGACATTGCCGGCCTGCCCATGGTGGTGCGTGTCGCGCAGAGGGCAGCGCAAAGTGGCGCCTTGCGCACCGTCGTGGCGGCGGACGATGCGCGCATCCTCCAGGCCTGCGCCGAGCACGGCATCGAAGCCATCGCCACCCGCGCCGACCACGCCAGCGGCAGTGACCGGCTGGCCGAGGCTTGCGTGGCGCTGGGTCTGGACGGTGAGGACGTTGTGGTCAACGTCCAGGGCGATGAGCCCTTGATCGATCCGCAACTCGTGCATTCGGTCGCCGCGCTGCTGGTCCGGCAAACGCAAGCCAGCATGGGGACGGCGGCGTACCCCGTCGCCTCACTTGAAGAGTTTCAGAACGCCAATGTCGTCAAGCTGGTGCAGGACGCCAGCGGATGCGCCAGCTATTTCAGCCGCGCCCCCATCCCCTGGGCGCGCGACCTGCGTGACAGCCAGTGGTGGAACGGAGCGGCCAGCGAGGCACAGCCACGGGTGGCGGCGCTGGCCGGTTTCACGCCACTGCGCCACATTGGCATCTACAGCTACCGTGCCGGCTTTCTGCGCGCCTACCCGACACTGCCGCAGGCCCCGACAGAAGCCATTGAACAACTCGAGCAATTGCGCGCGCTCTGGCATGGCCACCGCATTGCAGTGCACCTGGCTGACCGGACACCCGGGCCCGGCGTCGACACCCCGGAAGACCTGGAGCGCGTGCGCGCCCTCTTTGACTGAGCCACGCAAACGGCGGCCGGCCCGGCGTAAGCTGGCACGCAAGGAGCGCGTGCTATCCTCAAAAGCTCAACCAGAGCACGAGGCCGGAGGGACACGTGCCGGCGCCCGGCGCCACCCGCTTTCATCTACCTGGAGAAGACCCCATGAGACTCATTTTGCTGGGCGCCCCCGGTGCCGGAAAGGGCACGCAAGCCGCATTCATCTGTGAGAAATACGCCATTCCGCAGATATCCACGGGCGACATGCTGCGCGCCGCCGTCAAGGCAGGCAGCCCGCTGGGCCTTAAGGCCAAGGCGGTCATGGATTCGGGTGCGCTGGTGAGCGATGACATCATCATCGGCCTGGTGAAGGAACGCATTGCCGAACCCGACTGTGCCAACGGTTTCCTCTTTGACGGCTTTCCCCGCACCATCGTGCAGGCGGACGCCATGAAAGACGCGGGCGTCAAGCTTGACTACGTGCTGGAAATCGACGTCCCCTTTGACGCCATCGTCGAGCGCATGAGCGGACGCCGATCGCACCCGGCCAGCGGCCGCACCTACCACGTCAAATTCAACCCGCCGAAAGTCGCGGACGTCGACGACG
This sequence comes from Burkholderiaceae bacterium, assembly GCA_023954035.1. Lineage (GTDB taxonomy): Bacteria > Pseudomonadota > Gammaproteobacteria > Burkholderiales > Burkholderiaceae_C > Simplicispira. The sequence continues at coordinate 9,153 of JAMLIT010000029.1, forward strand.
AGACCGGCGAGCCGCTGGTTCAGCGCGACGACGACAAGGAAGAGACGGTGAAGAAGCGGCTTGAGGTCTACAGCGCGCAAACGCGGCCGCTGGTCAACTATTACTCCGAATGGGCCCAGCGCGACCCCGTCCATGCCCCCAAATACCGCGCCATCAGCGGCACGGGCAGCGTGGAGGAGATCACCGCGCGTGCCCTGGCGGCCCTGGCCGAATAGGAAGACGCACGCGACGCCACCCACAAGACGCCCCGCAAGGGGCGTTTCTCATGGAGCAGGTGCTGTCTGCATCAGTTCGAGCATCAGCGAGATGCGCGCCTTCACCGGCGAGAGGCCATCGGCCAAGGGCAGCCCGTGCGCGGGCATCCCAACGACCACGCCCAGCGGGCAGCGCGTGCTCACGCGCACTTGCACACCCGCTCGTTGAGCACGGAGCAAGGCCGTCTCCAGCGCGTGGTGCAGAGTTCCGTTGCCGGTACCCGCCACCACGATGCCGCGAACGCCCGCAGCAACCAGTGCCTCCACCTGCCTGCCATTGGCACCGGCGCCGCTGAGAACGATCTCCACCCAGGGCCAGGCGCCGTTGTCTGCGGCAAGCGCCTGGGCGAGCGAGCCAGGATCGGAACGAAGCCCAGGCCAGGGATGCACCAGACGCAGCCGCCCCTCTTCCACCCAGCCGATCGGGCCTGCGTCTCCCGAAGCAAAGGCATCGACGCGGTAAGGGGACATCTTTTGCAGATGGCGGGGCGCGTGCACTGCTCCGGCGCAAACCACGCTCACGCCCAGGGCCCGCGCATCGGACGCCAGCGCGATCGCATCGCGCAGGTTCTGCGGCCCGTCCGGCGAAACGGCCGTCGCCGGGCGCATTGCACAGGTCAGGACCAGCGGCTTGTCGCACGCAAGCGTTTGCGAGAGCAGCCAGGCGGTTTCTTCCAGCGTATCGGTACCATGGGTGACGACGATGCCGCGGACCCTCTCGTCCTGCAGGTGGGCGAGGCAGCGGGCATGCAAGCGCGACCAGAAGGCGGCGTCCGCGTCCTTGCTGTCGATCTGGGCCACTTCCTCGGCCACGAGCGCCGGTGCCTGCGGGCCCCCGGCCACGACGAGTCCGTCGAGCAAGGACTGCACCGTGCGCTCGCCAGCGCGGTAGCCCACGTTGTCACCCGCCAGAGCGGAGCCACCGGCAATCGTGCCGCCGGTGCCCAAAACAACGATTCTGTCGTCCATCGCTTGCATCCCTGGAAAAACTGGTTAAAAATACAGTGACTGCAATTTCATACAGCCGCGCAGCCCGCGGCGCACCTCCATGTTCAACGGGCCCAAACTCACCGCCAGGCAACAGCAGATTCTCGATCTGATTCAAAACGCCATGGCCCAAACCGGCGCTCCGCCGACCCGTGCCGAGATTGCCAAGCAGCTGGGCTTCAAGTCCGCCAACGCTGCGGAGGAACATCTGCAAGCGCTGGCACGCAAGGGCGTCATCGAACTGGTCAGCGGCACTTCGCGCGGCATCCGGCTGCGCGGCGAAACCGTCCGCAATCTCAACGCGGCTCGGGGCACGCAATTTCATCTGCCCATTGCCAGCCTGGCGCAACTGGCCCTCCCCCTGGTGGGGCGCGTGGCCGCCGGGTCCCCCATTCTGGCGCAGGAACACGTGGAACAAACCTATTGTGTAGAAAGCAGCCTCTTTCAGCGCAAGCCCGACTATCTTCTGAAGGTGCGCGGCATGTCGATGCGCGACGTAGGCATCATGGACGGTGACCTGCTGGCGGTACAGCAGACGCGGGAAGCGCGCAACGGCCAGATCATCGTCGCGCGCCTGGGCGACGATGTCACCGTCAAACGCCTACGGCGCACCGCCCGCGCCATAGAGCTGCTGCCAGAAAACCCGGACTTCCCGGTCATCGTGGTTCAACCTGGCGAACCCTTCGAGATTGAAGGTCTTGCAGTGGGCCTCATTCGCAACTCGATCATGAATTGATCGCTTCTCCGCGTACTGCAGGTGGCGGGCGTTTGGCGGACGGAAGTTCGCCATCCCTGCGGTGCGTGCGGGTCCGGGTTCCCGGGTCCTCCGTGTTTTGAATCCTGCCTGTGTTCCACCCCTTCCCCTGGGAGCTTCACATGCAAAACCCGTTGTCACACCTCTCTCGCCTGTCCTCGTCGCTGGTCACGTTCTGTCGTTTTTTTGCCGGCAAAGCGCTGCGGGGGCCCAGCGGTTCGCCCCAGGCAGCCTTTGGCTCTGCCGCGTGCAATGCGCAACGGACGCGCGCGGCATTCGAGCCGTGCGTGGCCAGCCCTATGCGCAGCGCTGCGCCGACCCCCGTGCATGGCGCGTCGCTGCGGCGCCCGCGAGCCGCAAGCTCCGCACGGCCAGCCGGCCAACCGCTGCGTGCGGTGCGCGTCCTGCGCCATCGCGAGGGCGCAGCCGAGCATCTGGCCATCGTCGGCCGCATGGGCGACGTGTGCGCAGAACTCGATCGCCTCGCAGCGCGCGAGCGTCTCTGCTGATCTTGGGCGTCTGCCGCGAAGCGTGCGCTACGCCCCCGTTCCCAAATTCTGATGGAAAACCGCTGCTAGCGCTTATCCTGTAAGCGTATTCAGCTATTTTTTCGGGAGCAACCTGCCTATTTTTCCAGATGCGAATACCAGGTGGGGGTGGCGCAGTTGCGGGCCTGCGGCCGGCGCTTGGGTCGAGGGCCAGCGGCGCTGGCGTGCAAGGCACAATCGGACCATGAACATCGTGATTCTTGACGACTACCAGGATGCAGTTCGCAAGCTCCACTGCGCCGAACGCTTGGAGGCCCACACGGCCAAGGTCTATACCAACACGGTCAAAGGCATTGGACAGTTGTCGGTGCGGCTGAAGGACGCAGACATCATTGTTTTGGTGCGGGAGCGCACACACATGACGCGGCAACTCATTGAGAAGCTCCCGCGCCTGAAAATGATTTCTCAAACCGGGAAGATTGGCGAGCACGTCGACGTTGCTGCCTGCACCGAGCGAGGCATTGCCATTGCCGAGGGGGTAGGTTCGCCCGTGGCGCCCGCGGAACTGACCTGGGCCTTGGTACTGGCAGCCATGCGGCGACTGCCGCAATATATTTCCAATCTCAAGCATGGCGCGTGGCAGCAGGCGGGCCTCAAGGCGGCGTCCATGCCCGCCAATTTTGGGATTGGCAGCGTGCTGCGCGGCAAAACGCTGGGTATCTGGGGCTACGGGCGCATTGGCCAGATCGTGGCCGGCTATGGCCGTGCTTTTGGCATGAACGTGCACATTTGGGGCAGCGAATCTTCGCGTGCACAGGCGCTCTCCGATGGCTATCAGGCCGCGGTGACACAGCAGGACTTTTTCGAGCAGTGCGACGTGATTTCCCTGCATTTGCGACTCACCCCGCAAACCAAGGGCCTCATTACGCTGGAGACGCTGTCCTGCATGAAACCCACCTCGCTGCTGGTCAACACTTCGCGCGCCGAGCTGATCGAGCCCGACGCCCTGCTCGCAGGCCTCAACCGCGGCCGCCCTGGCATGGCGGCCATCGACGTGTTCGAGAGCGAACCCATTCTTCAGGGGCACGCCTTGCTGCGCCTGGAAAACTGCATCTGTACGCCGCACATTGGCTACGTGGAGCAGGACAGCTATGAGCTGTACTTCAGTTCCGCGTTCGACAACGTGCTGAACTTCATGCGCGGCACACCGACCAACATCGTCAATCCCGGCGCGCTGCAGGTGCGCCGCTGAGCGCGGACGACGCGGACCAGAACGCAAAAAGGGGCTTCCCGAAGGAAGCCCCTGTGCAGTGGCCCAGGCTCCGGAGAGCCTGAATCGAGCGCTGCTTAGTTCAATGGCACTTTCTTGCCATCGATGTAGTGGTACAGCGTGATGGCAGGGTTCTTCATTTCGCCAGTGGGTTCAAAAGCGATCGTGGAAGTCACACCCTTGAAGTTCGACTTGGCCAGTTCGTTCACATAGACCTTGGGGTCGACGGAGTTGGCACGCTTCATAGCGTCCACCAGCAGCATGGTCGCGTCGTAGGTATAGGGGCTGTAGACCTGGAACTGGCCTGGGTACTTGGCGTCGTAACGCTCTTTCCATGCCTTGCCGCCCGGCATCTTGGCCAGCGAGGAACCGCCTTCCGCACAAATCACGTTCGACAGTGTCTTGGCGCCGGCTGCGAGTTTGGCAATTTCGCTGGTGCAAACGCCATCGCCGCCGAAGTACTTGACGTTGGCCATGCCAAGCTGCTCCATCTGGCGCAGCATGGGGCCGGCCTGGGGATCCATGCCGCCAAAGAAAATGGCGTCCGGATTCTTGGACTTGATGGAGGTCAAAATAGCCATGAAGTCCGTGGCCTTGTCGGTGGTGAACTGCTGATCCACCTGATTCATGCCCAGTTCTTTGGCCACCTTGGCGAATACGTCGGCCACGCCTTGGCCGTAGGCCGTGCGGTCATCGATGACAGCGAACGACTTGAGCTTGAGGTTGTCGTGCGCATAGTGCGCCAGGCCCGCGCCCAGGGCCAGATCATTGGCAATGATGCGGAAGGTGGTTTTGTAGCCAGGCTTGGTCAGCGCGGGGTTGGTGGCCGCGCCGGTCACCATCGGAATGCCGCACTTGTTGTACACGGTGGAAGCAGGAATCGTGGTGCCCGAATTCAAGTGACCGACGACGCCGGCAACTTTGGAGTCGCACAACTTTTGTGCAGCGGCCGTGCCTTGCTTGGGATCCGATGCGTCGTCTTCCGCCTGCAATTCGAATTTGATCTTCTTTCCGCCAATCGTCACGCCCTGGGCGTTCAGGTCCTCGATGGCCATGCGGGCGCCATTTTCGTTGTCCTTGCCGTAATGGGCCTGCGCACCCGAAACCGGGGCGACGTGACCAATCTTGACCACTTGCTCCTGGGCCAGTGCCATGCCGGCCACAGCGGCAAAGGCTGCGGCTACGGTCAGTTTCAACTTCAATTGCATAGAGATCTCCAGTAAAGATAAAACGCTGAGCATCATTTTTTTGTCTCAACGCGGCGGAAGATAGCGCAATTTTTCAAATTGCGGCATTAGGGAACACGCGCAATCAGTGCAAGACGCAGCAGAAAAGCGTCACTTATGGAGCCCCCGCAAGCTATTGATTTGGCTTGAATGCCAGTTCCTGCGCGACCGCCTCGTAGACCGCGTCGCGAACCACCGATTCGACCTCCTCGCGCAGCCTGGGCAGCATGGATCGCGTCTGTTCCTGCACCACCGAGGCAATCGTCTCGCGCAGGCGGTGGTCCAACGAAACGTCGACCCGCTGCATGACCCGGTGCACCAGGAGTTCCTCGAATTCGTCGTCAAGCAGCTCGCGCACTGGCGTGGGGTTAGCCGTCGTCACGCGGGCGCGCGCCGGGACCATTTGCGCCTGCTGCGTGATCGGCATCACCCCGAGCGGGCTCGCCAACGGCGGGGGCGCCGCTGCGCCGGCAGAGTCGCGCTTGTTCGTCAAGGGCGAAAAACTGTGCGTGGGTGGGGCCGGCGCTTCGACGCGCTCCTTCGGGGCAGAGGGCTGCGGCCTTGGCGCATCCCGCTGCGGCGCTTCCCGGTCCGTCTGGACCACTTCGGTCAAGGTGGGGACGAATCGCGGCGGTATCCGCGGCGTGGTGGCCATCAATCTTTCCTTGCCACCAGATCGTGGCGATCCAGGGCGTAGCCGCGTTGCTGGTAGTGCTTCCAGCGCTGGCGCGCAGCGGCGCGGTCCTCGGCGTCGGCGGCACTGACGACTTCGATCAGGCGGTCAAAGCGTCCAAAGCCTTCGGGCACGTCCGGACCGAGGTTGAGAAGCACCTCGTGGTGCGCCGCAAGTTGCGCATCGTGCGTGAGCAGGATGGGCGATGCTTCGACGCACTCCGCGGCGTCGCCAACCCGGCAGTGTGCGACGAAATCGTGCGGCGACATGTTCCAGAGCATGGCGTCCACGGTCTCCAGCACGGCGGGGCCGGCCTGAATGACCAGCCGCCGATCCTGGCGCAACAATTTGCGCGCGACCCGGCAAGCGTGGACGAGCTTGTCGGGCGCGTTGAAGTGAAATGCGATTTCGGTCATGGGAGTGCGCGCGGCGCACGACTCTTGCGCTGCGCCCCTTTGCCACGCGCGGGCGCCTTGGCATCGGGCGCCTTAGCATGGGCCTCGGCCCGGGCCAGGAGCCAATGCGTCAGCAAGGCCACGGGGCGGCCCGTGGCCCCCTTGGCTGCGCCGCCCTTCCAGGCGGTGCCGGCAATGTCCAGGTGCGCCCAAGGCAGATCGCCGACAAAAGCCTGGAGAAATTTGGCCGCGGTGACGGACCCTGCCGGGCGTCCGCCAACGTTGCCCAGGTCGGCGAAAGGGCTTTTGAGTCCTTCGGCGTATTCCTCATCCAGTGGCATGCGCCATGCGAGGTCGCCGGAGGCTTCGCCAGCGGCCATCAGCCCCTCCCCCAGGGCGTCGTCCGAGGCAAACAATCCTGAGCGCACGCCGCCCAGCGCAATGACGCAGGCGCCGGTCAGCGTGGCCACATCGACCACAGCCTCGGGCTTGTGGCGCTGACAGTAGCTCAACGCGTCGCACAAGACCAGGCGACCCTCGGCGTCGGTGTTGAGCACCTCAATGGTCTGCCCACTCATGCTCGTCACCACGTCGCCCGGCTTGACGGCACGACCATCGGGCATGTTTTCGCACGCCGGAATCAGACCGACGACGTTGATTGCAGGCTGCAACTGCGCCAGCGCGCGGAATACCCCGAGCACGCTGGCAGCGCCGCACATGTCGAACTTCATCTCGTCCATTTCCGCAGCCGGCTTGATCGAAATCCCGCCGGTATCGAAGGTGATGCCCTTGCCCACCAGCACCAGCGGCGCCAGCCCCCGCGCTGCGCCGCTATAACGCAGCTCGATGAAACGCAGCGGCTCCGCCGAACCCCGAGCCACAGCCAGAAACGCGCCCATGCCCAGGCGCTCGACTTCGGCGGGACCCATCACCTTGCACTGGACATTGGGATGCTTGGCCAGCGCCTTGGCAGCCGCGGCGAGCATGCTGGGCGTGGCGTGGTTGGCAGGCCGGTTGCCCCATTCGCGCGCCAATTCCACGCCCAGGGCGATTGCCTGGCCGGTTTCGAACCCCTGCTCGACCTCCTTGGGCTCGGGCACGCCGATGACCACCCGGGTAAGCTGAGACGCTTCTGCCTTGGGCTTGGTCAGCGTGTAGACGTAGCGCCCCTGGGCCACAGCCTGCACGGCCGCGGACACTGCCTCGGGCGTCGCCTGCCAGGCCAGGCAGACGACGGCACGCTTGACGCCAGGCGCGCGCCACGCGGGCGCGATGCCAGCGAGCGCCTGGCGCACGGCCCGCGCATCGCCCGAACCCGCGCCAACGAGCAGCAGGCGCCGCGCGGCAACGCCGGGGGCGCGGTACAAGGCCAAGGATTTGCCTGGCTTGGCTTGAAGGTCCTTTTCCTTGAGTGCCTGGGCGATCAAGCGCGACAGCGGGTCGCCGCCCGCGGCGAAATCGTCGCCCACGAGGACCACCAGTTGGTCGCACTTTTCTGCAGCAGCCAAGCGCACATCCAGCGTTTTGAGATCAAAGTTCATAATTGCCTTTTTCCTTCGCTTCCATGTTATTCGATTCATCTCTGCGCAAGGAGCTGGGCCGCAGCTTCGGCGCGACGCTCGTGGTTTTGGTGACGGTCGTCATGACCATGATGCTCATTCGCACGTTGGGCCAGGCCTCGCGTGGCAACGTCAGCCCCTCGGATGTGATGCTCGTCATGGGCTACACGGTGCTGGGTCAGTTGCCTACGATCCTGAGCTTGAGCCTCTTCGTTGCCACCGTCGGCAGCCTCTCGCGCATGTACCGCGACAGCGAGATGGTGATCTGGTTTTCCAGTGGCAAGGGCCTGGCCAGCCTGTTGCCCTCGCTGCTGCGTTTCGCCTGGCCGGTCTGGCTGGTGGTGGCGGTGCTGTCGCTGCTGGTCTGGCCCTGGGCCAACCAGCAGATAGTGCAACTGCGCGCGCAGTACGAGCAGCGCGGCGACGTCGACCGCGTCGCGCCGGGCGAGTTTCAGGAATCGGCCAGCGGAAAACGGGTGTTCTTCATCGACAAGGACAGCCCCGAACCCAATTCGGCGAGCAATGTGTTCATCGCAGCCAACGAGCACGATGGGCAGGCCATCACCTCGGCGCGCAGTGCCCGCATCGAAATGCGGGGCGCCGATCGGTTCGCGCTGCTGAGCAACGGCCAGCGCCTCGAAACCACCGCCGGCAAGCCCGAACTCAAGCTGAGCGAATTCGAGTTGTATGGAACCCGCGTGGGCTCGGTGCGGACCGATTTTGGAACCGGTGGCGCTGCCAAGACGCGCAGCACGCGCGAGCTGCTGGCGCAACCGGCCTTGCCTTATCAGGCGGAACTGGCCTGGCGCATTGGACTGGCCTTCACGGCATTCAACCTGGTGGTTCTGGGACTCGCGCTGGCCAGCGTCAATCCGCGTGCCAGCCGCAGCGGCAATCTGCTTTTTTCCCTGTTTGCCTTTATCGTGTACTACAACTTCATGACGCTGGGCCAAAGCTGGGTGGGCTCGGGGCGCTTCGGGCTGGGCCCCTACATGGGACTTCTGCACGGCGGAGTTCTGCTGTTCGCGCTGGCGCTCATTGGCATTCGGCATAACCGCTGGGCCGTCTCCAGCCTCTGGCGCGGCCGGGGGACGGCATGAGGACCATTCGCTGGATGGTCTACCGCGAAGTGCTCGCGGCCATCGTGCTCGTCACACTCGGTTTTCTGGCGCTGTTTTTCTTTTTCGACCTGATCGACGAGCTGCGCTCCGTAGGCCAATCTGCGGAACTCTATCCTGTATCCCAGGCCGTGCTGTATGTGCTGCTGGGAATCCCCAGCCATTTGTACGAACTGCTGCCTATCACCGTGCTGATCGGCACCATTTTCGTCATGGCCCGGTTTGCGCAAAGCTCCGAATTCACCATTTTGCGCACCAGCGGTCTGGGGCCCGGCCGCGCGCTGTCCATGCTGTTGTTGCTGGGCTGCGCTTTTGTCGCCCTCACGTTTGCGTTGGGCGACTACGTCGCTCCGGCGAGCGAGCGGGCGGCCCAGGTGCTCAAGTCCCGGGGTCTGGCGCGGTTGACCAGCGGCGGGACCGGCGCCTGGCTCAAGGAGCGCCAGGCAGACGATTCTGTCGCCGTCAATGTGCGCACGATCCGCTCCGACGGACTGATGGAGGAAGTCCGCATCTTCCGCTTTGACGCCAACGGCCGGCTGTCGTCACAAACGCTGGCGCAGACGGCCCGGGTTGCGCCCCAGGGCGGCGCCTGGGTGCTCGAATCCGTGCGCAGCAGCCGCTTCGTGCGCGACGCTGCTGGCGAAACGGTGCGCGCCGAGCGCCTGGAACTTGCCCAGTGGCAGTGGCCCACGGCAATTTCGGCCGACATGGTTTCGGCGGCTGTCCTCAAACCCGACCGCATGGCGACCATCGATCTGTTTCAGTACGTTCGCCACCTGCAAGCCAACGGCCAATCGGCCCAGCGCTACGAGATCGAATTCTGGCGCAAGGTGTTCTATCCACTGAGTTGTCTGGTCATGGTCGTCTTGGCGCTGCCCTTTGCCTACATGCACTTTCGCGCCGGTTCGACCACCGGTTACGTGTTTGGCGGCGTGATGGCCGGCATCAGCTTCTTCTTGCTCAACAACGTCTTTGGCTTTGCCGGCAACCTGCAGCAGTGGTCGCCCTGGCTGACCGCGGCCGCGCCGGGGCTGATCTATACCTTTGCATCACTGGCCGCCTTTGGCTGGCTGGTGCTCAGGCGCTGACAAGGAGGGCGGCCATGGCCAGTCGCTCGGGCATCATCCTGTTCGCGCACGGCTCGCGCGATCCGCTCTGGCGTGCCCCAATCGAAGCCGTGCAGAGCCAGATTGAGCGCCAGCATCCCGGGGCGCAGGTGCGCTGCGCCTACCTTGAACTCTGCGCGCCCGACCTGTACCAGGCCACGCAATCGCTGCATGCGGCCGGCGTGCGCCGCATTTCCATCGTTCCCATGTTCCTCGGAACCGGGCGCCATGCGCGCGAAGACCTGCCTGGACTGGTCACCCAACTGCGCCAGATGCATCCGGATCTGGAGATTGCCGTGCAGCAGGCCATTGGCGAGGATGCGCGCATGACGGCGTTGATGGCGCAGATTGCCATCGGTTCAGGGGCTGGACGGTAAGAGCGCAAGCGTCTGCAGCAATTGCGTATCGCATAATGATGCGATTCTTTAGCTTCGATTCGCATGAACCTCCACCAATTTCGCTTTGTTCAGGAAGCTGCGCGCCGCAACCTGAACCTGACCGAGGCGGCCAAGGCGCTGCACACCTCGCAGCCCGGCGTGTCCAAGGCCATCATCGAACTCGAAGGCGAATTGGGCGTGGACATTTTTGCCCGCCACGGCAAGCGGCTCAAACGCATCACCGAGCCAGGCCAACATGTGCTCAAGAGCATCGAGCTGATCATGCGCGAGGTCGGCAACTTGAAACGCATTGGCGAGCAGTACAGTGCCCAGGACACCGGCACCTTCAGCATCGCCACCACGCACACCCAGGCGCGCTATGTGCTGCCGCCTGCCGTGGCCAAGCTGCGCGACGCCTATCCCAAGGTCAACATCAGTCTGCACCAGGCCACCCCCGACCAGGTGGCCCGCATGCTGATCGACGAAGTGGCCGAGATCGGCGTCGCCACCGAGTCGCTGGCCGACTATCCGGACCTGGTCACCCTGCCCTGCTACGAGTGGCAGCATGTGCTGGTGATGCCGCAAGGCCACCCCTTGGCGCAAAAGGAGCGCATCGGCCTGGAGGACATTGCCCACGAACCCCTGATCACCTACCACCCCTCCTTCACTGGACGCACCAAGATCGACCAGGCCTTTGCCGCGCGGCGCCTGCAGCCGCGCATCGCGCTCGAAGCCATTGATTCGGACGTCATCAAAACCTATGTGCGCCTGGGCCTCGGCCTGGGCATCGTCGCCGAAATGGCAATGCGCGACGACCCGCTGGGCGACCTGGTGGTGCGCCCCATCGGGCATCTCATCGGGCAAAGCGTGGCGCGCGTGGCTTTCAAGCGGGGGGCCTATTTGCGCCACTTCGTCTACCGTTTTGCCGAACTGCTCAGCGACCGCCTCAGCCGCGAGCTGGTCATGCGCGCCATGACCGGCCAGGTGAACGACTACGAGCTTTGAATCCGCCCCTCGCCATGGACACCGCCACCGCACCCCATACCCCCGCCCTTGCCAGCCGCCTGCCGCAAGTGGGCACGACCATCTTCACCGTCATGTCGGCGCTGGCAGCCGAGCACGGCGCCGTCAACCTGGGCCAGGGGTTTCCGGATTTCGACTGCGACCCGCGCTTGCTGGACGCAGTGAACGCCGCCATGCGCGCCGGCCACAACCAGTACCCACCCATGCCGGGTGTGCCCGTGCTGCGAAACGCCGTTGCTACGAAAATAGAAGCGCTCCACGCTCGCAGGTATTGCCCTGGGGCCGAAATAACCATCACAGCCGGTGCGACCCAGGCAATATTTACCGCGCTGCTGGCCATCGTGCACCCCGGCGACGAGGTGATCGTGCTCGACCCCTGCTACGACAGCTACGTGCCCAATATCGCATTGGCAGGCGGCGTGGCGGTACGCGTGCCGCTGACGCCAGGGAGCTTTCGCCCGGACTTCGACAAGATCAGCGCGGCCATCACGCAGCGCACCCGCGCCATCGTCATCAACAGTCCACACAACCCGAGCGCCACGGTGTGGAGCGCGCAGGAGATGCGCCAACTCGACGACCTGCTTGCGCCCACCGACATCTTGCTCATCAGCGACGAGGTGTACGAACACATGGTTTTCGACGGCGCCGAGCACCAAAGCGCAGCGCGCTTTCCAGGCCTGGCTGCGCGGGCGTTCATCGTCTCGAGCTTTGGCAAGACCTTTCACGTCACCGGCTGGAAGGTCGGCACCGTTGCCGCGCCCGCCGCCTTGACCGCCGAGTTCCGCAAGGTGCACCAGTTCAACGTGTTCACCGTGAACACGCCCATGCAGGTCGGCCTGGCCGACTACCTGCAAGAGCCGGCGCCGTACCTGCAACTGCCAGCGTTCTACCAGGCCAAGCGGGATCTGTTCCGGCGCGGCTTGGAGGGTTCCCGCCTGCGGCTGCTGCCCGGCAGCGGCGCAGGCAGCTATTTCCAGTGCGTGGATTTCTCAGCCGTGAGCGACTTGAACGAATCCGATTTCTGCCAGTGGCTCACGCGCGAAATCGGTGTCGCGGCAATCCCGCTTTCGGCGTTCTATGGCGATGGATTCGACCAGCGCGTGGTGCGGTTTTGCTATGCCAAGCGGGACGAAACCTTGCGCGCAGGGATCGAAAAACTCCGTCGCATCTAGGAGGCTGTCGGACTTGGAGCGTCGAAAGCGAAAACCGAAGGTTTCACCAAAATCGGCCCCAGCGAGGACAGTTTTTGCCGGATTTGCAGCCTCATAGCCCCGCTATGGGGCAAAAAGACGGTGAGAAATGGACCGCTGCGGTCGATTTGCAGCCGACGATTTCCAAGTCCGACAGCCTCATAGGGCCTACTTCAGTGGCAGGACGCGTCCAGCTACAACTGCTCAGCACGCAGTTGCTCGGCGCTCTTTGCCGAGAGCAGGCCGGGCGGTACGTCAAACACGGTCTTGGCCCCAAACTGGCCCATTTGCTGCAGTCGGTGCACGGCACGGGCGTAGGCGACCAGCACGCTGGCCGTGAATTCCGGGTTGCTCTCGAGCTTCAGACCGTATTCGATCACCTGGGTATGCGCGCCTGACGTGTTGCCGCTGCGAATGACAAATCCGCCGTGCGGCATGGCGCTGTGGTTTTGCCGCAGTTCTTCTGCAGTGATGAAGTTCACCGCAGTGTCGTATTCGTCAAAGTAATGCGGCATGGTCACGATCGCTTGGCGCACGGCCTGCGCATCGGCGCCAGCGTCGAGCACCACGAAGCACTCGCGCGTGTGTTTTTCGCGTGTGGCGAGGCTGGGACGCGCGCCGCTGCGCACCTTGTCTACCGCTTGCGGCACCGGCAAGGTGTATTGCACGCCGGCAGCCACCCCAGGCACCCGGCGAATCGCATCCGAATGTCCCTGGCTCAAGCCTCGGCCCCAGAACGTGTAGGTAGCGCCATCCGGCAGCAATGCCTCGCCCATGACCCGGTTGACGGAAAACATGCCTGGGTCCCAGCCAGCCGAAATCAGCGCCGTCTTGCGATGGGCGAGCGCCGGGGCATTCACGGCAGCAAAGTATTCCGGGATGCGCGCATGCGTGTCGAAGCTGTCCACCGTATTGAACAGGGCCGCAAGCTGGGGGCCTTGCTCTGGCAGGTCCTCTTTCGAGCCGCCGCACAAGATCAGCACATCGATGCGATCTGTGTGCCCCACAAGCGTCTCCATGGCATGAATGGCCGTGCCAGCGTGCAACGGCTGGATTTGCTCTGGCGCTCTGCGGCTGTAGATGCCGACGAGTTGCATGTCAGGGTTCTTGGCGATAGCGGCTTCAACACCGCGGCCCAGGTTGCCATGGCCAGCAATGGCGACTCGAATCATTTGCATTTTCCCGGTTCTCCCTGGATCAATGGTTGTGAACCCACTCATGCGGGCGGGACTTGAGATAGCGGTGTCAGATCACTCGGCGCGCGCACCCGTGGTGCGCACGACCCGGCCAATGCTCAAACCCTGCACCAGAATCGAAAAGACAACGACGCAGTAAGTCAGGGTGAGCACCACGTCGCGCTCGGGTCCACCGGGCAACGAAAGCGCCAGCGCCACCGAAATACCGCCGCGCAGCCCACCCCAAACCAGCACCCGCGCCGAACCCGGCGGCAGTTGCAGCCACCGGGCGCCGGCACGCACCGGAAGGCCCACCGTGAGCCAGCGCGCCAGGAGCGCCACCAGGATGGCGACGGCGCCAGCCAGCAACAGGGGAGCGGAGAAGGAAATGACCAACACCTCCATGCCGATGAGCACGAACAGCACGGCGTTGAGAATTTCGTCGATCAGCTCCCAGAACATATCCACGTAGCGCCGCGTGGTATCCGACATGGCGCGTGCGCGGCCGCCGTTGCCCACCATCAGGCCCGCCACCACCATGGCCAGGGGCCCCGACACATGCAGATGCGCGGCCAGCGCGTAGCCTCCCACGACAGCGGCCAGGGTAATCAGCACCTCGACCTGGTACTGGTCGATGGTTTTCAGCAGCCACACCGTGATCAGCCCCAGCGCCAGCCCAAACACAATGCCGCCGCCCGCTTCATGCGCCAGCAGCGTGAAACCCTCCGTCGCGGTGGGCAGGCCGCCACTCGCCAGCACCCCCAGCAGGAGTGAGAACAGCACCACGCCGACGCCGTCGTTGAACAGCGACTCACCAGAGATCACCAGCTCCAGCGTCTTGGGCGCGCCGGCGGATTTGAGAATGCCCATCACCGCAATCGGATCGGTGGGCGAAATCAGCGCGCCAAACAACAGGCAGTACAAAAGCGGCAGCGGCACGCCCAGAAACGGCAGCGCCAGCCACATCCCCAGGCCAACAAGCACCGTGGAGAGCAGCGTTCCCACCAGCGCCAGGCCCGCCACCGTAAAACGGTACTGTTTGAGCGCGGCGATGTCCACGTGGAGCGCACCGGCAAACAGCAGGAAGGACAGCATGCCCTGCATCAGCACCTCGGAAAAATCGAGCGTCCTGAGAAACGATTCCTCGTACCGGCGCAGGCCGTGGTCCAGCCCGGCGGCACTGAGCGCCACGATGAGCAGCGAGAAGCCCAGCGCAATCACCATCACCCCGATGGTGGTGGGCAGGCGCACAAAGCGGTGGTTCAAGTACGAGAGCAGCGCCGTAACGACGAGGCAGATGGCAGCAATATCCAGCATAGGCAGCAAAAGGGAGCAACGCGCTCAGAGCAGCACGATGTCGTACTGCTCCTGGCCCATGGCGGCCTCGGTCTGCAGCGAAATGGGTTTACCGATGAAGTCCGACAGACCGGCCAGGTGGGCGCTTTCTTCGTCAAGGAACAGCTCCACCACCGCAGCCGATGCAATGACCCGGAACTCGCGCGGGTTGAACTGGCGGGCTTCACGCAGGATCTCGCGCAGGATGTCGTAGCAGACGCTGCGCGCGGTTTTTACAATGCCCTTGCCCTGGCAGCTGGCGCAGGGCTCGCACAGCATGTGGGCCAGCGATTCGCGCGTGCGCTTGCGCGTCATCTCCACCAGGCCCAGATGCGAAAACCCTCCGGCCATGGTTTTGACGCGGTCCCGGGCCAGGTGCTTGCGGAACTCGGCGAGCACCGCACTCTGGTGCTCTTCGCGCAGCATGTCGATGAAGTCCACGATGACGATGCCGCCCAGGTTGCGCAGGCGCAGCTGGCGGGCTATCGAGCCGGCGGCCTCCAGATTGGTCTTGAAAATCGTGTCGTCGAAATTGCGCGCGCCCACGTAGCCGCCCGTGTTGACGTCCACCGTGGTCAGCGCCTCGGTCTGGTCAATGATCAGGTACCCGCCCGATTTGAGGTCCACACGCCGTCCCAGCGCACGGGCGATTTCCTCGTCGATGGAATACAGGTCGAAGATCGGCCGCTCGCCCTTGTAGTGCTGCAGCTTGCCCGCCGCCGCCGGCATGAATTCCAGCCCGAAGGCGCGCAGCCGCTGGAACTGCTCCAGCGAATCGATGCGAATGCTTTGCGTGTGCTCGCCCACCAGGTCGCGCAGCACGCGCTGCAGCAGATCCAGATCCTGATGCAAAAGCGAGAGCGGCGGCTGGCGCAGCGCGGCGTCCTTGATGCGCGCCCAGGTCTTGCGCAGATAAGCGATATCGTCGGCCAGCTCGGCGTCGGTGGCGTCTTCGCCATTGGTGCGCAGGATGAAGCCGCCCCCACCGCCCGAAGCCTTGTCACCCACCAAGGCCTGCAGCCGCGCGCGCAGGGCTTCGCGCTCGCCCAAAGGGATCTTTTGAGAGACGCCCACATGCTCGTCCTGCGGCAGAAAGACGAGCAAACGCCCGGCCACGCTGATTTGCGTGGACAGCCGCGCACCCTTGCTGCCGATCGGGTCCTTGATGACTTGCACCGTCAGCGCCTGGCCCTCGAAGACCTTTTTTTCGATCGGCACCTGCGGCTCGCTTCTGCGCGCCAAGACGCCCGCATCGCCCTCCGGGTGACGCTGCCAGACGTCGGCTACGTGCAAAAACGCCGCTCGCTCCAGGCCAATGTCGATAAAGGCCGACTGCATGCCTGGCAAGACGCGCGCCACCTTGCCCAGATACACGTTGCCTACCAGGCCGCGCTCGAGCGTGCGCTCGACATGCAACTCCTGCACCGCGCCATGCTCGACCACGGCGACGCGGGTTTCCTGGGGTGACCAGTTGATCAGGATGTCTTGTTGCATAGGGGCGAGAAGGATTTAGACTGCGAACCCGGCGGCGCGCAGCAATTGTGCGGTCTCGAAGAGGGGCAGACCCATGATGCCCGAATAACTGCCGCGAATCAGCGAGATGAACGCCCCCGCCCTCCCCTGAATGGCGTAGGCCCCGGCCTTGCCCAGCGGCTCGCCGGTGGCCACATAGGCTGCGATCTGATCGGGCGTCAGAGCGGCAAACTGCACGCTGGACACCGACAACGCCACCAGCCGCCTGGCGCCCACCTGCAGCGCCACGGCCGTCAGCACGCGGTGGCTGTGGCCAGCCAACTCGCTCAGCATGTGCGCTGCATCCACCGCGTCTTCGGGCTTGCCATAGATACGCCGGCCCAGCGCCACGGTGGTGTCCGAGCACAGGATGGGCGCGGCAGGCAGGCCCCGGCGGGCATGGCGCTGCACCGCTGCATCGAGCTTGAGGCCGGTGACGCGTTCCACATAGGCTTTGGGCGCCTCGCCGGGCAGCAGCTGCTCGATGGCTTCGGCGTCCTCAAAGCTGTCGCCCTCGGCGTTGGGCAGCAGCAAGGCATGGCGCACGCCCAACTGATCCAGCAGCTGGCTACGGCGCGGACTTTGCGAGGCAAGGTAGAGAAAGTCTGGCATGAAAATTTAAGGTCAAACTGCCCGCCAGCGCTTATTCCACAAGCGCTGGAAGCTATTGAAAGAATAGTATTTTGCACCGCCCTGCAACGGTATGCAGCGGCGCGCCCACCCTATTCCCGATGGTAGGGGTGGCCGGCGTTGACCGACCAGGCGCGGTAGAGCTGCTCGATCAGCAGCACGCGCACCATGGCGTGCGGCAGCGTCAGGTCCGACAGGCGAATGCGCTCGTGCGCGGCCTGGCGAAACGCAGGTTCGAGCCCGTCGGGCCCGCCAATGACCAGCGCCACGTCGTCGCCGCTCAGTTGCCAGCGCGTCAGCCGCTCGGCCAGGGCCTTGGTGGTGAGGCTGATGCCGCGCTCATCGAGCACCACCACGCGCGTGCCTTTGGGGATGGCTGCCGTGACGCGCTCGCGTTCGGCGGCGTAGAGCGTGTCCAGCGTTTTCGACCCACGCGGCTCGGTCTTGACCGCCTTGAGTTCGACCTTGATCTCAGGCGGAAAGCGCTTGGCGTAGTCGTCGTAGGCGGTCTGCGCCCAATCGGGCACGCGCTGACCCACGGCCACGATCAGCAGGCGCATGGGCTACGCAACGGGGTCAAGCCTTGCGGCCGGGGGCTTTGCGGGCGGGAGACTTGCCGGTCGCCGACTTCGCCGCAGGCGCCGCCTTGGCGGACGCAGCGCCGCGCTTGAGCGCAGCCGACTTTTTCGCCGGTGCGGCTGCGCTGCGCGGCTTGACGACCACGGTTTTCACCGCCGTCGGTTTTGCAACGGGCGATTTCGCAGCAGGCGATTTCGCAGCGGTTTTGGCCGTCGCCTTGGCAGCGGGCTTCGCGGCCGATTTCACCGCCGGCTTTACAGCAGCCTTTGGCGCTGCCTTTGTAGCTGCCTTGCGCGCTGGCGCGGGGCTGGCAGGCGCTGCCGCAGCGCTCTTGCGTGCCGGGGCTTTCTTTGCCGAAACTTTTGCCGGAGAACCGCCTTGGGCTTCTGCCGCCTTGGCCGCGCGGCGGGCGGCCGTCTTCACGGGCACTTTGGCTTCTGGCGCCACGGGCTTGGCCGCGCCCAGCTTGAGTCGCACGGGCATCTCGCCCCACAACTCTTCCAACCGGTAATACTGGCGAATACCGGGCTGCATGATGTGCGCCACGGCGGCGCCGCAATCCACGATGATCCATTCGCCGTTGTCCTCGCCCTCGGTGCGCGGCTTGGGAAAACCGGCATCCTTTACCGCATCGCGCACGCTGGCGGCCAGCGCCTTGGTCTGGCGGTTGGACGTGCCAGAGGCCACGATGACACGCTCGAACAGCGGAGAGAGGTGCTCGGTGTTGAACACCTGAATGTCCTGCGCCTTTACGTCTTCCAGGCCATCGACAATGGCACGTTGGAGCTTGGCGACGTCTTTCTTGGCAGCGGATTCCGAAGTTTTGGCAGTGGTCATCGAAGGTTGGATTGGATTGGCAGAGTGAAAGCAATATAGCGTGACCACGCCCGCGCGGCCAGCACGGATGCCAACGCGAGCGCAGGTTCAAGCAAGAATTAAAGCAGCATTACCCGTCAGCGCTTGCTGCGTATGCACTTGAAGCTACTGAAATTATAGCACACCACCGCAACGGGCCGTAGGCAGTCTGAAGTTCAATGCAACAAAGCAATACACTGACTCAGGCTAAACAATTGTCACAGTCAAATGTCTGCGCCGCAATGGATTTGCGCCAGGCCGGCGTCATCCTGGGACGGGCTTTTGCCCGTGTGGTTCGGCAACAAAGCCGCGACCAGAGCCACAAGCGCGAGGTACGTCGGAATAAGGACACCATGGCAAATTGGGCTCCCTTATCGGCCAGACACTTAAATCAATCAGAAACGTTCAGTCGGCAGCAATATAACGATCATAAATAATGAAGCCACTTCATAGGCTTTGCCATAGTCTATTCAACAACTAATAAGTTGCGTTCTCATCTCACTCCTGACCGACTTTCGGATCATTCTATGAGTACAATTGACCAAACGCCCTTCCCGCTGCCCACTGTTGCCCACGTTCATGTTTAATGCCCTTCAGCGTGTCGTTGGCACGACCAAAAAGAACACCTTGCCCAGAGCAACACCCCTGTTCCTAGTATTTAGCATCTGGCGGAACCGCCATCTCATAGTCAACCTGACAAAACGCGAGGTAGTTGGTCGATACCGAGGTTCGGCCATGGGTTTGCTGTGGTCAATGCTCAACCCAGTGCTAATGTTGGCTGTCTATACATTTGTGTTCAGTGTCGTGTTCCAGTCCCGATGGCCAGGAGGCAGTAACTCCAAGGTAGAATTCGCACTTATTTTATTTTCTGGTCTAATTGTATATACGCTTTTTAGCGAGTGCTTTACGCGCTCCCCCGATTTGATTACAAGTAACGTGAATTATGTAAAACGGGTCGTCTTCCCGATCGAGGTGCTTCCAGTAGTTGTTCTAGGGACTGCGTTGTTTCATACCGCCATCAGTTTATTTGTATGGCTTTGTTTCTACTTTGCTTTCATTGGAATTCCGAGTCTGAGCACGCTATTGGTTCCCGTTGCGTTAATCCCTCTTATGCTTATGACTCTAGGTGTATCATGGATCATAGCGTCCCTAGGAGTCTATCTCCGGGACATTGCCCAAGTGGTGGCAATAGTCAATATGATACTGATGTTTTTATCGCCTATTTTTTATCCCATTAGTGCCCTGCCAGAAAAGTATAGATTTCTTGTATTGGCCAATCCATTGGCGTTTACAATCGAACAAATACGAAATGTCTTGATCTGGGGACAGAGCATATCTTGGGTCAGCTGGGCTCTTCAACTCATCACTGGATTGCTGGTCACTTCAGTTGGTTTTTATTGGTTTCAAAAAACCAGAAGAGGTTTTTCTGATGTCCTCTAAATTTATTATTGAAGTGAGACAGCTTTCCAAGCGTTACGAGATCTATAACACGCCTCGCGATCGATTACTTCAGTTTTTCAGTTTTGGCCAGCAGAAATATTATCAAGAGTTTACAGCCCTGGATTCGCTTTCCTTCACCGTCCAAAGAGGTGAAACGGTTGGAATCATTGGTCGCAATGGATCGGGAAAATCTACACTGCTACAAATAATAGCTGGTGTTCTTGCACCGACCAGCGGAGACATTGCGGTACGCGGAAAAGTTGCAGCTTTGTTAGAACTTGGCTCTGGATTCAATCAAAATTTCACAGGGATAGAAAATGTTCGACTCTATGCATCCATCTTGGGCATGAGTCCCGATGAAATTGATCGGCGACTACCTGATATTCTGAAATTTGCAGATATTGGCGATTTTATAAATCAACCAATCAAATTTTATTCAAGCGGGATGGTTGTTCGATTGGCTTTTGCCGCAGCTATTCACGTAGATCCGGATATTTTAATTGTCGACGAGGCTCTATCCGTTGGTGATACGGCCTTTCAGCAAAAATGCCTTAACCGGATTCGGCAGATGCAGAAATCCGGAGTTTCCATTTTATTGGTGACACACTCCTCAAATACGATCATTGAGTTTTGTGATCGTGCTCTCTTTCTCAAGCATGGGCAGCTGGTTCTGGATGGCGCGTGTCGCGATGTCGCGCGAGCCTATGCTGACGACATCGTAACTTCTGAAGGCGGCAATTCGTGCGAATCAATCATTGAGCCATCAGCCAGAATTGCGGCCAGCGCCGCCGAGCAATTACAGCATGGCGCGCAAATGACACCTGCAACGCTGATTATAAAAAAGGTTGAATTGCGCAATGCACAGAATGACCTATGCGCGTCTGTGCAGTTTGGTGAAGCGATATTCATTGATTTTCAAATTGAATTGTTTCAGCCACTGCAATTTCCATGCTTTGGGATCCAGATATCCAGCCCCGACGGAATAGCGCTTTGGAGTGCCAATACCATGAACATGGATGTCTCCCCGCCTTCGATGCAGCCCGGAAGTGTAAATCTGCGTTGGTGCATAAAAGCCAATTTCGGTGGCAATCGCTATGTAATTTCACTTGGCGCTGGAGAAATCTCCGAGGGCGAATATAGGCGCCACCATCGTCTCGGCTATGCAGGCCATATCGACGTAATACAGATGCGAGCGGCGGGCACTGGTTGGCTCGCACCAGATCCAAGATTCTTCATAAATCAATAGATCTCTCTAAAGTTCAAAAATCGAGCCCAACGATTGATCTCATAGAGCCGATCTTGCGAAAGTGACATCTTTAGAAGCGCCCGATCGATTTCAGCTATTTCGATACAATGACTAGTTGATTTTTATGACATCAGCAACGAATAAAATAATCTCCAAATACCCGAGCCCTAAGATTGTACTCGTCGGTTGGTATGGTGCTGGAAATCTTGGTGATGAGCTATTACTAAGCACAATGATACGAGAAGTGCATTCGCGCGGCATGGAGCCCATCATCGTTTCCTTGGATCCAACATATACGACCAATTATCACTGCGTGCAATCCATAGATTTTGAAGACCTAGATGCGTTGCAATTAGCAATTGACGGCGCATATGCTTGCGTACTAGGCGGCGGCGGATTATTTCAGACTTATTCCCCTTTTGAATATTCCAGCTTATTTGAATTCAGTCTTGGCGACGTTGCGAGTTATGCACGACCAGTTTTGCTAGCTCAGCAACTCGGAGTGCCAACTGCCCTGCTCGCACAAGGTGTTGGCCCCTTAGATACTTCAGCCGCTCAAGGAATTGTCGCGCTCTTGTTTTCTGGTGCTTCATGTGTGAGCGTTCGAGATGTTGCTTCTCGTGACTTGCTGAATGCTATTGGTGTTGAGCGCGATATTACTGTTGCACCGGACCCCAGCTGGGCGTGGGAAATGCCCGAGTTGCCCCAACCAAGTCGTGCGCAGTCTCACATGAAAATCGTACTAGTAGTTCGAGACTGGTCATTTGTATCCGGCTGGGAGGATCGTCTTTTATCAGCATTGCGGCAGACCTTCGATCCCGCGGTGCACGAATTGGTGTGGGTTCCATTTCAAGCCCGTAACGTGCCTGAACGGTCGAGCTCGGATACGGATCTACTACACCGACTCATGACTGGCCTCGGAGATTATTGGAATCAAAGATTGTTTGAATGGACGAACATTCCGCAGGCTGTAGAAATGATTGCTTCCGCCGACGCCGTGATCGCCATGCGTATGCATGCGCAAATACTGGCTTTGAAGCTGAATAAACCAACCCTATGCCTTGAATATGACGAAAAAATGACTCAGGTATCTATTCAAGCTGAAGTTCCACTTCAACGCCGCTTACGGTTGACTTCCGATCAGGATATCTGGCTTCAAGCCGTCAGGTCGCTTTTAGTCGATAGCTCTGCCAATCATGTGCAAAAAGAGAACATTCAAAGACTCGCGTCAAGCGCGGGCGCTCATTTTGCTTTATTGTGGGAAACTCTAGGAATGTCAACAGGAGAGAGACCCCCCTCTCTCACACAAAATGGACAACACCTAGACTGGCTATCTTTTTGGCGCACCTGGGAAAAGACAAAAAATATTACACGCTACCCTGCTTCTAGAATACGAGAAATGGATTTTTTTATAGGAAAATCATCTGAGGAGAATAAAAACGTTGAACAACCGAAATTCTATAATGCTTCTATCGCATTTCAAATAGGAATGCGAGCGCGTGAATCCAATTATTTAGAATTGCATCGGGCTTTCGAGCAAAAGGCGCAAGAAGCCGAAGAAGAACGAAATCGAAATCAGCTTCTTGAAGCCGATCGCGCACGTTCTATAGAATTACTGCAGACACAAATTGCTCGATCAGAGCTTTTAGAAGATCAGCTACAACAAATCCAATCCGCTAAACTGTGGAAGTTGCTGCATTGGCTGAAGATTCTCTAATTTTCTTTAAATATTTCTACACCTTTCATCTTGATCGAAATTGAAGACGATGTTCTGAAAATATCCTTGATGCAGTTACGACCACCAACATTTCTGGTACGTACGCTTTTATCCGTGGGGCTCACGGTTACTTTAATTCGTCACACTTTCCAGCTATGCTTGCGGATCCAATGGCGCATTCCAAAAAATCCGCGTGCAAGAATCGCAGCAAAACCGGCCGAACTTGTCAACACCACGGATTGGTGGCGTGATCGTCCGAGGTACTACGGGACTTGAAGGAGTGCAGGTCAGAGGAAGAATTTTTTACAGTTTCCCCAAAAAGGATAGAGCGTATACGCTCAACGAACCGTTCTGTCGTAAATCGCTGAGCTTGAGCAATGCAGGCGGCAGACATGGAAGCACCTCGGAAGCGTTCCGTTTTAATTACTGCAGCAATAATTGCTTCGACGCTCAGCGGGCCGTTGACCAAAAATCCCGTCACGTCGTCCACGACAGTTTCCAATAATCCACCCTCTGCAACGCCAATAACTGGCTTTCCCGCCGCCATCGCTTCTACCGGAGAAATTCCAAAATCTTCATCCACCGGCACATAGATCACCGCCCGTGCCTGACCAACCCACGTCCGAACCTGCAAGTCTGTCTGCCATCCCGTGAAAGTAATGTTGCTTGCGGACGCAGCTAAGGCTTTGAGTCGACCCAATTCGGGGCCACCCGACAAAACAACCAACTTGTGCCGCGGCATTCTTAAAAATGCGCGAACAATCATGTCTACTCGTTTAGTTGGAACTAAGCGGGCTGTAGATAGATAGTAACCACCGTCTCCTAGTTGCTGAAAGTCCCGAGTGTCTACTGGCGGATAAACCACTTCCGCGTCCAACCCTGTAAAGTTTTTAAGGCGCTGACGCACATTTTCAGAATTTACCAGAATTTTATCCATCCTGCTAATTGCAGATTTGTAATATTTTCTAAAACAAAGAATAAATACCGCGTACATCGGACGCACAGGGAGCGGCATTCTGGACAGCGTTATTTCATATAGATCGTATGCATAGCGTGGAATGGTGTGGCAATAATAGACTCGCTGCCCGCCGCGCTGAATGTAAACAGCGAACGGTGCATAGAATCCGCTATAAATCACTTGCTTCGCATCCCGCAAACATTGCGCCCGCAATCGAAAGCACCACATACTCTCCAGAATGCGGGGTAAACATACAGACCATCCGCCGCGAAGTTCCTCTACGCTAGCAGACGAACTTTCGAGAAGTGGCTGTGCTGCTGCATAGCAACGACTCACCAGCACCTGAAATCCAGGCAACGCTTCAGCCAGAGTCAAAGTGACGCGCTCAGCCCCTCCTGCAATCTGCATGAAATCGTACAGTATGAAATTGTTCGCCGCCAATTTCTTCATCAATGACACCTCTCAGCAATCGGTGCGCCAAAAATCTGCAGCGCATGGCACAATGAATAGGCGATCAACTCATTAAATCAAGTGCTCCTAGAGGCACTCAGATCCTCCAAGATTTTTTTCAAGCTATTTGACCGAGCAGACCATCCGTGCCGGCCCTTGATCTCCGCTACATCAAACTCATTCAGCCCCATTTCTCCGTGACTCCAAAGCCGAATCAGCTGCATCAGAATATCAGCGATCGACTTATAGGAATTGTCGGAGATAAATGACAAAGGAAAATTCCTCAATACTTCCTCTGAAGGATCTGATTCGGAGCCACGAAGATGCAAAATAGCCTTGCCTGTCACTAGATATTCGAAAATCTTTCCAGGTATCTGATAATCCTGAGTGTTTCCAATGTTCAACAAAACATCCGCAGCCCCTTGTAATGCGAGACATTCAAAATGTTCCAACCGATTTAAGAATGTAACATCGGGAACATCCGAAAAAAGATGTGCAAAATGAATATTTTCACCTGCAATAGTAACTGCAATCTCTGGACTATTCAAAAGACGAAGTGCCTTCGCAAACTCATCCGGATTACGAAATTTTCTATAGAAATTTCCTGTAAAAACGATATGGAGCTTCCCAGGCTTAGACCAAAGTGCGCCAGCAGAGGCAGGAGGTGCATCCGGCGCACCCTGTGCAACAGTGGCAAACTTTTCAAAATTTAACCCTCTGTGCCGCCGTAATAATACGTCCCGCAGCGCATCCGTAGTTAGGATCACTCTATCTGCACGGCGAAGCACCAGACCCTCAAACCACACATCTAGCCACCGGCGCCAGCGGGGCGCATAAGGCGCGCACAAAGGATCCGCCATATCAACGACCCAAGGGAGAGATCCAGATTTTTGCGCCCATAATCCTAATAGTAAATCCACGCCGGGCTCATGGGAGCTAATGATGACGTCAAACGAATGCTCACGCAACAACCGCCCAAGCCTGCGCCGGGCAAATGGATACCACTCGGTACGAACGTCGGGATAAATTATCTTGTCAAGCAGTTGACGAACTGCTGTATATACACGCATCAGGTACGATCGGGCGATATTTTTCTGACCCGGCGAAGCCCCTTCACCAGGTCTAAGTAGGATGCCGGAAAGCGCCTGGGCCAACCCAATAAAAGGCCCCGGCCAGACCCTGTGCTCGACTACATTTGGGTGACTATTTACTAAATACGGGGGCAACGAGGTGATATCAGGGCAAAGAACATGAACTAATACGCCACGGCTGGCCAGCCCATTTGCCAGGTAATACCATCGCAGCGCCTGCGCAGCAGAGATTGGTGGCCATTCGTAAGCTAGCAACAATACCTTCACTGCTTGCTGCCTTTATCTTAAGAAGTGTGCTCGCAGTACGTCTACAATACGTCCTGCAGCCTGCCCATCACCGTATGGTGATATCCCTCGTGCCATTTTTTTGTAGGCTAGCGCGTTATCGAGCAAATTTTGCGTCTCATGCACAATCCGCTCGTAATGCGGGCCCACGAGCTTCACAACACCCTGCTCGATAGCCTCCGGCCGCTCAGTTTCATCGCGCAATACCAGAACTGGCTTACCTAATGCTGGAGCCTCTTCTTGTACGCCGCCAGAGTCCGTCAAAATTATGTATGCACGCTTCATCGCTGCAATAAAGGGAGCGTAATCAAGTGGATCGCACAGAATGAAGTTCGGCACTCCTCCTAAAAACCTATGTACCATTTCTTTGACGTTAGGGTTGGGGTGCACGGGATAGAGAAACTGGACTTCGGGATTGTCCTCAGCCAGGGTCTTCAGTGCACGACAGATATTATGCAAAGGTTCGCCAAAATTTTCTCTGCGATGAGCCGTAACCAAAATTAATCGCTTAGCCGGTTCCAGCGGGATGGTAAGCTTCAGTTCCTTAGACGCTGTTATCAACAAGGCATCAATGACCGTATTTCCCGTAACGGTTATGTCAGCATCCAGAATCTTTTCCTTAAGCAAATTCTGCCGCGAACCCTCAGTGGGGGAAAAGTGCCACTTTGCAAGCTTGCCTGTAATGACCCGATTCGCTTCCTCCGGAAATGGGTTGAGCATATCCCATGTGCGTAATCCGGCTTCTATGTGCCCAATGGGGATGCGATGATAGAAGGAGGTCAAAGCAACGGACATAACTGTGGTTGTATCACCTTGAACTAATACCGCGTCCGGCTTTTCCCGCAGCAGTACATCGTCGAGTTCAAGCAATAGCCGAGCAGTCAGAGTCGTGAGCGCTTGGTTTGGACGCATGATATCCAAATCAATATCAGGAGTGACCCCAAAAAACCGGTTTACTTGATCCAGCATGCTTCTATGTTGAGCCGTGGCAAGGACCACTACGTTCACCCAAGGCTCGGCTCTAAGCGCAAGGATGACGGGTGCCATTTTGATAGCTTCGGGTCGCGTTCCGATTATACATAGAATCTTCTTCATATTCCCTGATCATTCTAATGCTTGGCACCCATGACGGAGATCGGGTCAAGACATTTAAAAAGCATTTATTTACTAACTCTGCTTCTCTGCCTTCAATAATTTACGGACAACCGTTTTATTGACTTTATTGACTTTATTGACTTTATTGACTTTATTGACTTTATTGACTTTATTGATGTTTAATAGATTATTACAGAAGAATAGCATCGAAAACCCCGCAACAAATTAAAGATTTTCAATTTGATCTTCCGTTTATTCCCAAATCGCTCCAAATATCTATTTACTATACTTTGCGGAAGCAAATTTCATAAGACTTGGCCCGCTGTAGCCAGTCGTTCTCGTCGGCAAGATTTCTCAGCCGTTCTTTATAATATCTCTGGTCTTTTACCTTTATGGCCTCATCAATTGCCGTGCTGAGCTCGACGGCAGACCCCCCCTTAAAGACCTCTTCATATACTATGCATTCATTCATATCCGCGGTCACAACCACAGGCTTCTCCATCGCAAAGTACTCGAATAATTTTAATGGCGACGTAGATTTTGCAATTTCACCTGGCTTGAATGGAATAAAGCAGACGTCAAATTCTCGAGCGTAGAGAGGCAGAATTTTGTAATTTACAGCATCGAGTCGTAATACATTGCTTTGTTTTGGCAATTTCTCTGCACCCCCAAAATAATCCGGACCAATAAAAATAAACCCTATGTCCGCCCGCATAATGGCTAGTTCTTTTATGCACTCATACCATAACCACGGCGCAAGCGCCCCGAAGTATCCTACAATTACTCTAAATCGTTGCCCAAATTCAAGAAATTTTTTTGGCAATTCAATCTGATGACTCATCGAGCTTCTGTAATGATTCGTATCGACCCCATTAGGAATTAAAATTACCTTTTCCTCGCCCACCGCTTGTACAGCTTCTTGATAGAGGTTCTTTGCAGAAGCAACAATGAAGTCAGCACCTCCAGTAAATGCATACTTCTTTATATCAGCTAAGCGCTTTATGTTTTCCGCTTCCCCACTTATTTCTGGATGAATATGATCGATATATTCATAAATCAAAACCCCTCGCTGCCCACCTTCTTCTATTGATTTCGGTGAATTTGCATATGCAGTTGAATATATTGATCGAACAACTGAAGGAATGCGATCTACGTTTCTATTGTTTGTTATCCATACATTTTTCGCGACTTCTCGAAACCCCTCTACATCATCTCCCGCCCAATTATCAGTTCGATATATGACCAAATAACCCAATTTTCCTAATGCTGATGCTATGTGCTGAGGCCTCTGATATAAAGGCACATTCCAGTCAATAACCAGCTCCTGGATAAAAACGCCTTTAAAATTATGTCTATTTGAAAGAATATTTCCCTCGAATTCACTCCAGGAAATATCTAAGGGGTTCGAGTTTTTTGCGAGGTCTTTTTTCTTCAAATGGTTATCACCAATCTGAGCAACTAAAACATCTACAGGGCGCTTTATTTTCTCCCTAACACCATACGGCAGCTTAAAAAATACAAATCGAAGGATTCGGTAGAGTTTTCCTTTCGGTGACAGAATATTTGCCCTCAAGATATACGCAGCAAAACTGGCAGGCAATAATCTGAACTTCGCTAAAATAGACATATTTATTTTTATATAAAGACTTGCAACAAGTTAACCACCACTAGTTTTTGGCCGGGAGGGAAATCGCACGGAGCACGACGACCGGGTAAACCGCAATTGTCAGATTCCGCTGAAACGCTGTAGACCGGTCGAGCGAACTGGATGCACACAGCCGATTCACAGAACAACGATTTTCAATGGATCCACCAGAGTTTGGGTCCCGCGGTTCTTGCGCGATGGATCGGCGAAAAGGTGGATATTGAAGGCGTTACCTGCCGCAAGCGTACTCATGAGAGCGCTAGAGAAGGGTGCGAATTGAAACCCAATCGCGTGGCACAAGAAAATGCTCGGTCAAGTTCGCCTCGGGCGAGCCCGCTGCCGGCGTTCGTCGATAGGCCCAACTGGCCAGGGGCGGCATGGACAGCAGGATGGATTCGGTGCGCCCGCCCGACTGCAGACCAAAGTGCGTTCCCCGGTCCCACACCAGATTGAATTCCACGTAGCGGCCGCGCCGGTAAAGCTGGAAATCGCGCTCGCGTTCGCTGTAGGGCGTGTTCTGGCGTTTCTGAGCGATGGGCAGGTAGGCGGGCAGAAAAGCATCGCCCACCGCCTGGGTCATGGCCATGCTTTGCGCCGGGCCCAGCTCAGAGAAATCATCGAAAAAAACGCCCCCCACGCCGCGCTGTTCGCCCCGGTGCTTGAGGCGGAAATACTCGTCGCACCACTGCTTGAAACGGGGGTACTTGTCTTCGCCGAAAGGTGCCAGAGCACTCTGACAGGTGCGATGGAAATGCACCACGTCTTCGTCAAAGCCGTAGTACGGCGTCAGGTCCATGCCGCCACCAAACCAGCAAACGGGCGCCTCGCCAGGATGGGCGGCTGCAATCATGCGCACGTTCATGTGCACCGTGGGCACATAGGGATTGCGCGGATGGAAAACGAGCGAGACACCCATAGCCTCAAACGGAGCGCCGGCCAGGCCGGGCCGGTGCTGGGTGGCAGACGGCGGCAAGCGCGGCCCGCGCACGTGCGAGAAGCCGCAGCCGGCGCGCTCGAAGACGCGCCCACCTTCGATGATTTGGGTGATTCCGTCGCCCTGCAACTGGTCGCCCTCGGCCTTTTGCCAAGGGTCCACCACCGCCTGGGCGCCGGACTCGCCCTCGTCTTCCATGTCCTGAAGCGCACCGACGATGCGGTTCTGCAGCCCCAGCAAATAGCCACGCATGCCTTGGGTGCCTGCGCCGTCGACAAACACGCGGCTCATGCGCAAGCCTTTGGGCGCTGCACTGCGGCGCGCGCCTGCCGCAGGTGGTGTGGACCGGCGCTCATGGGTTGCGGATGGCGCGGTAGCCGATGTCGCGGCGGTACTGCGCGCCGTCGAAATGGATGGCGCGCACCACGTCATAGGCACGTTGCTGCGCTTGGCGCACGTTGTCGCCCAGCGCGGTGACGCACAGCACGCGCCCGCCGCTGGTGCGAAGCACGCCAGCGTCCTCCGCCGTTGCGGCGTGAAACACCATGGCGTCTTCGCCGTCCGCGGGCAGCCCGTGGATGGCGTCGCCCTTGCGCGGCGCCTCGGGATAGCCGTGGGCAGCCATCACCACTCCCAGCGCGGTGCGCCGGTCCCACTGCAGTTCGGTCTGGCCAAGCTTGCCGTCGATGGCGGCGCCCAGCACGTCGAACAAATCGCTCTTGAGCCGCATCATGATGGGTTGGGTCTCCGGGTCGCCCAAGCGGCAGTTGAATTCCAGGGTCTTGGGATGGCCCTCGGCGTCGATCATCAGGCCCGCGTACAGGAAGCCAGTATAGGGAATGCCGTCTTTCTCCATGCCGCGCACCGTCGGCAGGATGATTTCGCGCATGGCGCGCGCGTGCACGTCGGCCGTGACGACTGGCGCGGGCGAATACGCTCCCATGCCACCGGTATTCGGGCCCTGGTCGCCGTCCTGCAGGCGCTTGTGGTCCTGGCTGGTGGCCAGTGCGGCGACGTTCTTGCCGTCGCACAGCACGATGAAGCTGGCTTCTTCGCCTTCGAGAAACGCTTCGATGACTACACGCGCCCCGCCATTGTTGTGGCTTGCGCCGTACCGGTTGTCCACCAGCATGAAGTCCACCGCGTCGTGCGCCTCCTGGAGCGTGGTGGCGACGACCACGCCCTTGCCCGCCGCCAGGCCATCGGCCTTGACCACGATGGGCGCGCCCAGGCGCTCGACAAAGGCGTGGGCCGCTGCCGGGTCGGTAAAGGTGTCGTAGTCGGCTGTGGGAATGCCGTGGCGGCGCATGAAGGCCTTGGAGAAGGCCTTGGAACTCTCCAACTGCGCAGCGGCTTTGGTGGGACCGAAGATGCGCAAGCCATGGGCGCGGAACTCATCCACCACGCCCGCCGCCAACGGCGCTTCGGGGCCGACCACGGTGAGACCCACCTTGCTCTCCTGCGCCCAAGCGCGCAATGCACGCGCGTCGGTGATGGCGATGTTCTCCATATCTGGCGAGCGCGCCGTGCCACCGTTGCCTGGCGCCACATAGACCTTGGTGACCTTGGGGGACTGCGCGAGCTTCCAGGCGATGGCGTGTTCGCGGCCACCGCCGCCAATGACGAGTACTTTCATTCGGGGAGATCCAGTAAAGCCTGTCAGAGCGCCGCGTTGTGAAAGACTTCCTGCACGTCGTCGAGGTCTTCGAGCACGTCCAGAAGCTTTTGCATGCGTTCCGCATCCTCGCCGGAAAGCTCTATCGTGACGTCTGGTCGCATGGTGACGCCCGCATCTGCGGCCTCCAGTCCTGCGGCGTGCAGCGCGTCTCTGATGGCCTCGAATTGCGCTGGCGCGGTCAGCACCTCGATGGCGCCATCGTCGCCTGTGACCACGTCATCGGCGCCGGCCTCCAGCGCCACTTCCATCACCTTGTCTTCGTCGGTGCCTGGCGCAAACACCATCTGACCCACGTGCTTGAACTGGAAGGACACTGAACCCTCTGTGCCCATGTTGCCGCCGTACTTGCTGAAGGCGTGGCGCACCTCCGCCACCGTGCGTACGCGGTTGTCCGTCATCGTGTCCACGATGATGGCCGCGCCGCCGATGCCGTAGCCCTCGTAGCGGATTTCCTCGTAGTTCATGCCTTCGAGCGTGCCCGAGGCCTTGTCGATGTTGTATTTGATGCGGTCGGCCGGCATGTTGGCCGCCTTGGCCTTGTCCACCGCCAGGCGCAGGCGCGGGTTGGCCGACAGATCGCCGCCACCGGCGCGCGCCGCCACCGTGATTTCACGGATGATGCGCGTCCAGATCTTGCCGCGCTTTTCGTCCTGGCGCCCCTTGCGGTGCTGAATGTTCGCCCACTTGCTGTGTCCGGCCACTGGGAGTTCCTCGTTCGATACTGATTTAAGCTATCAGTTGATTCTACTTTTCGCTCACACACCATGGCTGACCCTCTGCTGATCGCGAAAAACGGCGCCACCGAGTGCTTTCTGTTGCCCGGCCTGGCCAACCGGCACGGCCTGATCACTGGCGCCACCGGCACCGGCAAGACGGTGACGCTGCAAAAGCTGGCCGAACAGTTCTCATCCATTGGCGTGCCGGTGTTCATGGCCGACGTCAAGGGCGACCTGACCGGCATCAGCCAGCAGGGCAGCGTGCCCGAGAAGCTCGCAGGCGTGTTGCAAAGCCGCGGCCTGGACCTGCCCGAACCCGTCGCCTGCCCGACCACCCTGTGGGACGTGTTTGGCGAGCAAGGCCACCCGGTGCGCGCCACCATCACCGACATGGGCCCGCTGCTGCTCGGGCGCATGCTCGATTTGAACGAGACCCAGCTCGGCGTGCTGAACCTGGTGTTCAAGGTGGCCGACGACAACGGCCTGCTGCTGCTGGACTTGAAAGACCTGCGCGCCATGCTGCAGCTACGTGGGGGAGAACGCCAAGCAGTTCACCACCGACTACGGCAACGTGAGCGCGGCCAGCATTGGCGCCATCCAGCGCGGGCTGCTGCAGATTGAAAGCCAGGGCGGCGAGCAATTTTTTGGCGAGCCGATGCTGGCCATCGACGACCTGCTGCAAACGGTAGGTGGCCGTGGCGTCGTCAATATCCTCGCCGCCGACAAACTGATGAACGCGCCGCGCCTGTACGCGACCTTTCTGCTGTGGATGCTGTCGGAATTGTTCGAGCAGCTGCCGGAAATCGGCGACCCCGAGAAGCCCAAGCTCGTCTTTTTCTTTGACGAAGCGCATTTGCTGTTCAACGAGGCGCCCAAGGTGCTTGTCGAGCGCATCGAACTCGTCGTGCGGCTGGTGCGCTCCAAAGGCGTGGGCGTGTATTTCGTCACGCAGAACCCGCTGGACATTCCGGACAGCGTGCTGGCGCAACTGGGCAACCGCGTGCAGCATGCGCTGCGCGCCTTCACCCCGCGCGACCAGAAGGCCGTGAAGGCCACCGCCACCACCATGCGCCAGAAGCCCGGCCTGGACATTGAAGCCGCCATCACCGAGCTGGCAGTCGGCGAGGCGCTGGTCAGCCTGCTGGACGCCAAGGGCCGCCCGAGCATCACCGAGCGGGTCTACGTGCTGCTGCCCGGCAGCCAGCTCGGCCCCATTTCGCCGCAGCAGCGCCGCGCGCTGCTGAACCAATCGCTGGTGGCGGGCGTATACGAAAAGGTGGTGGACCGCGAATCGGCCTACGAGAAGCTCAAGGCGCGCACCAACGAGACGGCAGCACAAGCACAAGCGCAGGTGCCCGCAGCCAAAGGTGGCGCTGCACCCGCCCAGGATGGCGGTGGTCTGCTCGGCGGTTTGAACGACGTGCTGTTTGGCAGCACCGGCCCGCGCGGCGGAAAGCGCGATGGCCTGGCGCAGACCATGGCCAAGTCGGCCGTGCGCACCATGGGAACCAGCCTGGGGCGCGAGATATTGCGCGGCGTGCTGGGCAGTGTGTTTGGCGGGCGCAAGCGCTGAGCATTTGCCAAAATACTATGAATTTCGTAGCTGCTAACGCATATAAATAGAGCGCTGGAGGCACTTTTCATGCATATTTCAACGCCCTGCGGTCGGAGCGCACCATGAGTTGGCCCGACCTCGACTTGCCCACGGCCCAAGACGTGCACGCCGCCGCCGAGCGCCTGCGCGGCATTGCGCACCGCACGCCGGTGCTGCGCTCCAGCACGGCCGACGCGATGCTGGGCGCGCAAGTATTTTTCAAGTGTGAAAGCCTGCAGCGCAGCGGCTCCTTCAAGTTCCGTGGCGCCTACAACGCCTTGGCGCAGCTCTCGCCCGAGCAGCGCGAGCGCGGCGTGCTCACGTTTTCGGCCGGCAACCACGCACAGGCGATTGCCCTGGCGGCGCGCATGCTGGATATGCCAGCGCTGGTCGTTATGCCGCACGACGCGCTCTCGTCCAAGATGGCTGCGGCCCGTGCCTACGGCGCCCAAGTTGTCACCTACGACCCACTGACCGAAGACCGCGAAGCGATCAGCCACAAATTGTCGAAAGAACGTGGCATGGTGCTGGTGCCGCCGTCCGATCATTTCGACGTCATCGCCGGCCAAGGCACGGCCGCGCTGGAACTCATTGACGAAGTGCCGCGCCTGGATGTGCTCTTTGTCGGCGTCGGCGGCGGCGGATTGCTGGCCGGCAGCCTGCTCGCCACCAAAGACGCCTTGCCGCTGTGCCGCGTCTACGGCGTGGAGCCCGAGGTGGCCAACGACGGCCAGCAGTCGCTCGCCAGCGGGGAAATCGTGGAAATCGCGCTGCCGCGCAGCACCATTGCCGACGGCGCCCGCGCCACCGCCCTCTCGCCGATGGCATTCGACATCATCCAGCAGAGCGTCGAAGGCATCGTCACCGCCAGCGACCCGCAACTGATGGAAGCCATGCGCTTCTTTGCCGAGCGCATGAAAATCGTCGTCGAACCCACCGGCGCGCTGGCACTGGCCGGCGCCCGCCACAGTGGCTGCGACATTCGCGGCACACGCGTGGGCATCATCGTCAGCGGCGGCAACGTCGACCTGGCGCGCTACGCCCGCTTCCTGGCTGATTGAATGAACTCCTCCCTGAGTCGCTTCGCGCCTTCCCCCCTCTCTCGAATCGCTGCGCGATTCGGGAGGAGTGACGCTCCCAGCGCGGCGGGGCGGCGCGGCCGGCTTGGGCCCTTGCGCGGGAGCCCTGGCTGGTGCCGCGCCTGCGTCATAGGTAGCGGGTCCTCAAGAACGTGAAATCCATCACTTAACGTCCCTATTCCTCCCATATCCCATGAGCAACGTCCACCTCATTGACCACCCCCTGGTGCAGCACAAGCTCACCCTCATGCGCCGCAAAGACGCCAGCACCAACAGCTTTCGCCACCTCCTGGGCGAACTCTCAACGCTGATGGCGTACGAGGTGACGCGCGACATGCCGCTCTCGGACATCGTGATCGAGACCCCACTGGAGACCATGACCGGCAAGGTCATCGACGGCAAGAAACAGGTGCTGGTCTCCATCTTGCGCGCGGGCAATGGCTTTCTGGACGGCATGCTCAACGTGATTCCCGGCGCGCGCGTGGGCCACATCGGCCTGTACCGCGACCCGGCGACGCTGCAACCCGTGGAGTACTACTTCAAGATGCCGTCCGAGATGGAGGAACGCGACATCATCGTCGTGGACCCCATGCTGGCCACCGGCAACTCGGCTTGCGCCGCGATTGACCGGCTGAAGAAGTTGAAACCCCGTTCCATCAAGTTCGTCTGCCTGCTGGCCGCACCCGAAGGCATTGCCACGATGCAAAAGGCGCATCCCGACGTGCCGATCTACACCGCGGCCATCGACCGTGAGTTGAACGATCACGGCTACATCCTGCCGGGGCTGGGGGATGCGGGAGACCGGATTTTTGGGACCAAGTAGGCGGTGCCCACTCGGCACGGGTCCGAAAATCAGATGTTCGTCAGCAACTCCGAGCAAAGTGCATCAATGATTCTGCGGGCGTGCTCCAGCGCCACGCCTGACTGCTTGGCCAGCAAGAGCGGGCCTTGCGCGTCTGCTTCGGGCTGCAATATCGCAACGATGCGCCGGGTCGCGGGCGCGTCCATCAGTTGCAGCATGTCACGGCCCAGCAGTCGTGCGCTTACCTCCTCGTGATCGAAATTCTCGACGTCAAACAAATCGGCATGGTGGCTGGCCGCGTATTCGTAGCCAACGCAATCGAAGTACTGCCGCAGGTACAGCAGCAAATCGGGCGCATCACGCCCTGGAAAGGTCAACCGGCGGTCGTGCCAGGCGGTGATCTTGAGCAAAGCCAGTGCAGGAATACTCGCTACCTTGACCCATACATCTTCGGGTAAGCGCACCTGGTGGCTGGCTTGCATCGCCTCCTGCATGCCAAAACAGTTAAACACCGTGTGCTCGCTTGGCGGCCATGCCAGGGTGCGGTCGGCCCGCTCCACGCCCCCAAAGGGAACGATGTCCAGCGGATACGTCGATTTTTGATGGCGCAGCTTGTGGACAGCGTCGTTGGACACTGCCTCAAACTCGCCACCCTTTATGAGTGCGTGGCGCAAAGCCTCGAAGGTGGCCCAGTCGCGCACCATCACACCGAAGTCCATGTCCTGGGTTTTGCGCTTGGTATCGACACCATGCACGTGCAGCAGCATCACATCGCGCGCTGCGGCCCCCATCAGAAAGAACTCGGCTCCCATCGGCATTGCCATTGCATGCAGCGGGCGCACCACCTGCGCCAACGGCAGCAGATCAAACTTGGCGGACAAGTCGAGCAACATGGTCTTCGTACAAGCGTTTGGCAGTTTCAATGCAGCGTGCATCGCCGGTGGCCAGCAAATCGGCGTACACCAGCACCGGGGGCACGCAAGGCGCAGCCATTTCGTCCTCTGGGAAATGCCAAAACCGATGGCGCACTTCCACCACGGCTTTGTGGCCCATGTCCGCCTCTTTGGCGAAGCGGTAGCGTGCGGCCAGTGGGCCCGGCAGCTTGTCGGCATACAGCGTCAGCTCACCGGGGGTCAGGTAGTTGGTAAGCAGCGCGCCGGCGGGCTCGCCACCCCATTGCGCGCCGTATTGGCCCAGTGGCCACTCCTCCCAACCTGCAAGCGCAGGCACGTAGTAGCGGCCCATCAAGGTGCGGGGCCGCAACTGGCGCGCATAGGCGTCTGCCCACAGCGCCAGCAAGCGCTCACCTTCAAACAGTCGGCGGGTGCCGCGCTTGCCCTTGAGGTCCGCCACAAAACCTTGGCGCTGCAGGTCGGGCATGACCCAGCCCACCGTGCCGTGCGCCACGCCAGCCCGGGCGGCCAGCTCGCGGTAAGGCAAAGTGACCCACTCGGGATGGCACAACAGCGCAAACAGCACTTGCAAACCGGTGGGCTGAAAGGCCCGCCCTGCCTGCGGCGCCTCGGTCTTCGCTACGGGCTTGCGGCCTGTGGCCCAGATCAACACGTTGGGTTGCTCAATGTACGCATTGCCAGCGGCGTCCAAAAACGCACGCCCTTGCTTGCGCAAAGCGTCTGCCATGTCCTGGTTGATGTAGTCGGCCACCAACAACCCCGGCATGTCATGCACCGCCGCTTGCAGGTCCAGTTGGTGCAGGGTCGCACCCAAATTGGCCGGCCGCAGCAGGCGGCGCACTTCTGCCACGTACTGCTGGCCCTTGCCCCTGCGGCCAATGCGCACCACGGCACCTGCGCGAGCCGCAGCCCGCTTGGGTTCACGCTGCTCCAGTTGCGCGTCCAGCCCCAAGTCGCGCGCGGCTTGCAAGGCGGCGTTCAGGAGAACAGCTTCGGGTTGCAGTGGTTTTTTGTCCATTTATCCGTATTGTCCATGATTATTGGACAAGAAAAAATATTGGACAAAAAAGGGGGCGTGATTCTCGCAACGATGCGATGACGAAGGAGACAGACACGCTCACACCGTCGGCCCGGGCCAGAGTCGCACCGCGTGCGCGAACAGCGTTTCAGCTCGTATCTGGATTGCACTTTCATCCCAGGATTGCGCAGCTGTCAGCGACCGGTTGAGTTGCAAGTTCGAATGGTCGAATAGCGCCTGCCGCTTCACCGAGAACTCTTTGTTCTGTACTGACCGATTTACACCGTAATGCACCATCGTGAGATTGCCGAGCACGGGCACGGCAGCTTGTCGTCGAGCAATGGCCTTGGCCTTGTCGGTCAATTCGGTTGTTGTAAGCGCCAACAAAGTGGCGTCGGCAACGTCCTGGCCGGTCACAGTGCTTCCGTCCGCGAGTGACCAGTAACTGACCCACGCCTGAGGAAGTATGTGGTCGATATCCAGATCATCCAATGAAAGAACGACGCGCTCTTCTGACTTCAATGAACGCATCGCCATTTCAAGCCGATGGAACATGAAACGGAGCTTTGCGGCATCAAGCCGACCAGGGAAGACAGCACCACTGAGCCATTGCTTTTTGAACTCTTCATCGCTGGGCCAACGAGAAGCCTCACCGGCGAGCTCCGTCAGATAGCGCCGGAAGGCTTTGGCATCTGCACCAGTGTCGGCCAGCTTCTTGAGCAGTTGCGCAAAAACCTTGTTGTAATTTTTGCGTGACATTCCACAAACTGCACGGCGAACCAGATAGGACTCGATGGTTTCAAAAATCGAGACTTGGTCCTCTTGAGACCATGCGCCCGCCGCAACCTTCAGTGCTATGGGATGCGTCGGCGACGCATCCCATGCGGCCATGCGGCGGCCGAACTCTGCTATCGGTGTGGCACCAGTTCCCGTGACCAATGCCTTGTAATGTTCGGCGTAACGGTTCAAGAAATTCAGTTGAGCCCCGGCAGAGCGAAGTACGGCATCGTCATCAACGCATCGCCGATAGCCGGCATACAAGCGACCCACATCGATCTCTTCGCCGGTTTGCGCCTGCACTGCTGTCTGAACGAACCATTCCAGCCGAGGGCGATTCAAACGACCGCGCTTCTGCTGTTCTGACCATAAGGGCGCCTCAAACTGACTCCATAGAGTCGAATACAACTCGTCTGCATCGGTCCCTGCCCGCATAAAAATGAAGTTCCGGATCAGGTCCGTGGCGTGCAACTCGGCACCGCGGCCGTTCAGTGTCTCGAATATCACCTGCGCGTCGTCATCCTCCCCCAAGGAGATGCACACGATCGCCAAGTCTGTTAACACAGCTGACACCAACGCCGACACGCGTTCGGTCAATTGGTCCTCATTGGGCTCTCGCACCCAATCCAACATAGATTTCCGGAAGAAGCAAATGGCCTCCAGTGCAGGCGGATGATCCGCCCCTATCTTCTTGAGCGTCCCGCTGCGCGTGAAACTGTCCGGGAACCGTTCCTTGAGCTTCTCAATGTCCACGGCCGTCATGGCCTTGACGTATTGCTCTCGGTCTCGGAATGTCGGCCACAGCTTGAATCGCTCAACGTCCTTGTCCTCCATCGTCTCAGGGTTGGCATTCATCAGACAGTTCTCGACCAAGGGAAGCAGCGCCTTCTTATCCAGTTCACGCAAAACGAAACAAAGCGCTGTGGAGACGTACTGCAACGTCGTCAAACGCTGCTGCCCGTCGATGATGTGATGGCGCTCTACCCCCAGCAAGCCCGGTTTTTTCTGGGGCTCCAGAACGACAGCGCCCATGAAATGCGGCACCGGCTTGCCGCCTTGCAGGCGGATTTCCGCCTTATCCTGGACGTCCTCCCACAACGGCTCCCATTGCTCTTCAAGATTCCAGACGTACGCGCGCTGATAGAACGGCACTCGGTACTGGCGGCGGTCCTGGTAAATCTGGTGAACGGTGTATGTTCGCGAATCCATATTTTCCCTCTGATGTTGTTGAATAGCCGTGACTAGTTAGTAAGCCTTTTGCCAGACCAGATCTCTGTAGGGTTTGAGCACGCCGGAAGTTGGTGATGGCGCCCTCTTTCTTGGCCTCGATAACACAACAGGCTTTCCCGTTGACATACAGCAGGTAGTCGGCATAGCCAAAACCAGGGTTGAGCGGGAACTCGCGGATGGCGACGCCAACGGCTGCATGGATGTTCGCATCGGCCACACCGCAGACATGCCAGCCCGCTGACAGCAAGCGTGCGTCTATCGTTTTCCGGGCTTTTGCCTCTGGCGTCATGCTCAATCTCCCCTGCGAGGGATTCTAGGCATGCAAGTTGATCCCAAGGCATTTGAGATACACGCACCCATCCGGCCCGCAATAGAGCTAGACAGGGCGAGACCATTCAACAAGTGGCGGGTGCGAGAGCGACACCCACCGCATCAAACATTCAATCCGTGAAGCTTGGCGTCTGCTTGCTCATGCTGGCCGTCATCG